>CABUMF010000001.1 GCA_902492655.1 uncultured Eubacteriales bacterium
AAGATTCCCATCAAACGATGAATAGTTCGCATTATCATTATCAACTGTTATGCTTGTTAAACTGCTACAATCAGAAAATGCACCATCGCCAATACTTGTAACACTGTCCGGGATTGTTATGCTTGTTAAACTGCTACAATGAAAAAATGCACCATCGCCAATACTTGTTATCCTATTAGGAATTGTATATTGAGTATCCTGTTTCCCTACTGCATACTGTATCAATGTTGTTTGTTTTTTATTAAAAAGATTCCCATCAAACGATGAATAGTTCGCATTATCATTATCAACTGTTATGCTTATTAAACTGCTACAACCATAAAATGCACGCTCACCAATACTTTTAACACTGTCCGGGATTGTTACGCTTGTTAAACTGCTACAAGAAGAAAATGCATACTCTCCAATACTTGTAACACTGTCCGGGATTGTTATGCTTGTTAATCTGCTACACTTATAAAATGCATAATCGCCAATACTTGTAACACTGTCCGGGATTGTTATGCTTGTTAAACTGCTACAATATTCAAATGCATTCCACTCAATACTTGTAACACTGTCCGGGATTGTTACGCTTGTTAAACTGCTACACTTATAAAATGCATACTCTCCAATACTTGTAACACCATCTCCGATTACAATTTTTGTTATATTATTTTTAGAAGAATACCACGGAGATGAAATGTAATAATCTGTCATAGTTCCTTGACCACTAATAGTAAGTGTGCCGTCATCATCTAAAGTCCATATTAAATTATTACCGCAAGTGCCGCTTGATGCCGCAGAAACAGTTATGGGAATAGCTATCAGCATACTGCTTATTATAGACAACACAATAAATAAACTTATAATTTTTTTCATAATTGAATCCCTCCATAATTTAAAAAGTGCATAACCCTAATCTGCAGAGTTATGCACCGAAAAACATACAAGCTCTGACATTAGGTTGCTACACCGTATTTACTACTTCGACATAAAGTTTGGATTGTCAGAGTGTACGCTTTTACCTGAATAGCGTACACCTTGTGATAATATAATATACTTAACCCATTATAATGAGTATAATGTAACATATCTATTGTATCACAATTTTTCAAACTTTGCAATGGTTTTACTGAAATTAATCCAATATCCCTAAATTTTGTGCAAACTAAATAAGAGATAGAATTCCATAGTCAGTGAGTACGCGTTCTGCTTTTTGCACAAAGATTGTTTTACCAAAGTTTATATATTCACATTGACACTTACACCGTTTTCAAAGAACACTTCTTACATTTTGTCATCGACATTTCCATTTTTTCAATAATACACCGCCTTTGACATGAAAAGCCAAAAGCGGTGCGCTGTTTTTTCGATCTGTAAAGCTTCCCGAAAAATTCATTTTTGTCCCGAGCCGTTACAGCCGGGGCAAAGCGTCTTGCCGTTTATAACCTCGGGCGGAATATCCAAATCGTAAAACACTCCGTCATCACTGCTCGTTATTCTTCAAGCAGCCAATTCGGGATTTTTTCAGTTATAACTTGTAGAATATTGCATAAAAAAGGCGGAGAACAAACTCTCCGCCTCAAAAATTTAGTGATACTTTGGTAAATAGTCCCCATGCGCTTCGATTAAATCGTCGCAAAGGCTGACGATGTCGTCAATAGAAAGCTCCGCAGCCGTATGAGGATCGAGCATTGCCGCCTGGTAAATATGCTCACGCTTGCCCGTCAGCGCCGCCTCGATTGTGAGGTTCTGCACATTGATATTGGTCATGTTAAGTGCCGCACACTGGGGCGGAAGCGCACCCACATATGTCGGCGTTATGCCGCTTGCGTCCACAAGACAGGGCACCTCAACGCACGCATTTTCGGGAAGATTGGTGATAAACCCGTGATTTAACACATTTCCCCCGATTTTATAGGGCTTATTCTCCACGATTGCGCTCATTATCTTTGCCGCATACTCGTTCGACAGCTCATGCCGAAGTTCATGGTTTTCCTTGAGGCTGTCAACCGTTTTCTGCAGTTTTTCAATCTGGTCAATGCACCGCCTGGGGTACTCGTCAAGCGGAATGTTGTACCGCTCGATAAGCTCGGGGTACCTCGACTTTATGAAAAGCGGATTGTACTCCGCATTGTGCTCGCTCGACTCCGTTACATAATAGCCGAAGCGGTTTATGTACTCGATTCTCACCATATCGCTGTGCTTTTCGCTGTTCCTCGTTTTCGCGCGGCGCCTTATTTCAGGGTACAAATCCTCGCCGTGCCGCCTGATTTCAAGCAGCCATGCCATATGGTTTATGCCGGCAATTTTCCACTCTATATCGTCGGTCGGCATATCAAGAAGCTTTAATATCTGCCCGGCACAGGATTGCACGCTGTGGCAAAGCCCCACGCTCTTAATTTCGCTTGCACGCTGCATCGCACCCGTGATTATCGCCATGGGGTTTGTGTAGTTGAGAAAGTACGCATCAGGACAAACCTCCTCCATATCGGCAAGAAAATCAAGCACCACAGGGACGGTTCTAAGCCCCCTGAATATGCCGCCGATTCCGAGCGTGTCACCGATTGTCTGGCGAAGTCCGTACTTTTTCGGGATTTCAAAATCTATCACCGTACAAGGCTCGTAGCCGCCTATCTGAACCGCATTTATTACAAAGCTTGCGCCACGAAGTGCCTCTTTTCTGTCTGAATAGGAAACGATTTTCGCTCTGCCTGCGTTGCAGTTTTCGTTGATAGCGTCAAGTATCAGCTTTGAGTCCGCCATTCTCTTTTCGTCAATGTCAAAAAGAGCAAATTCCGCCTCGCAAAGGGACGGCGTGAGAAGCGAGTCACCGATTACATTTTTCGCAAATACGGTACTGCCTGCTCCGATAAATGTGATTTTAAGCATGGTCTTTCCCTCCGAAAATTTATATTATACCCGAATTATAGCACGGTTTTATATAAAAATACATGATTATATATTGCAAAAGTATGTCAATTTGTGATATAATTTGAGTATGACATAACAAGGAGCGATTTGCAATGAGCGAAAGGGAAAAAACAAGAATTTTCAGCCACACAAAGATACTTTTCTGCGGCTTTGAGGACTGCGAGCCTTTGCACTCTTACGGGCCTGCGGTGAGGGATTATTTCATTATTCACTTCGTCCACGAGGGGAAGGGGAGCTTTTTTTGCGGCGAAAAATCCTACACTTTATCGGGCGGCGACTGCTTTCTGATTACCCCCGGGGAAATTACCTCTTACCGTGCCGACAGGCTTAATCCCTGGAAATATTCCTGGGTGGCTTTTTTGGGTGAGGATATTGAAAAGGCTCTATGTAAGGCAGGGCTAAGCCCCGCATCCCCCGTCAGGCGTTCGTTGCCTTCCGAGTGCGATATGTGCTTTTGTGAGATGCGGAAAAACCTTTACGGCAACGAATGTGCTCTGCTTTCCAATATGTACCGCTTTCTTTCCCTTCTCACCGAAAACAGCTCCTCCAAAACCTTGCAAGGCGAGTATGTAAAGTGCGCCGCAGAGTACATGAAGTATAACCTTCACAGCGGCATCGGCGTTTCGGATGCCGCCGCCTTTGTGGGGATTGACCGCTCCTATCTTTCAAGGCTTTTTTCCGCAGAGCTTGGGGTTTCTCCGTCAGAGTACCTCTTTAAGCTTCGCATGGAGGAGGCAGACAGGCTCATTCGCTCCCCACGGCTTTCTATGTCGGACATCGCCGCTTCGGTTGGATATTCCGACCAGTTCGTATTTTCAAAGGCGTTTTCCCGTTACTTCGGCGTGCCCCCTAAAACGCGCCGGCTCGGTCTAAAATCGTGATAATTCGGAGCATATCGTAGGTAAGATCCAGCCCTCCGCTCCCTTTAAGGTACCCCTTATCCATGAGCTTTTGCACAGAGGGCCTTGCCCAGGCGGGCATATTTTCGTCCATATAGTTATACTTAAATGTGTTTATGCGGTCAAGCTTTCCTTGCATTTGTGCGATTTTTTCGCTCAATTCCTCGTATTGCGTCATGTTAAGCCCTCCTATAATTTCGTTTTTTACGGCAGCTCTGAAGTCCTCCATGGTCTTGCCGAATTTCTTAAAATACCCTATCGGGTCGGTGTGGTCCGTTTCGCCCCACCTTAATGATACATCGCTATGGGAAAGCAGTGTGTCCTTCGTGACCTCCCACCCAAAATACGAAAATATCGAGGCGATGACCAAAGCCGCATTGTCCCACACCTTAATAAATTCCTCTGTGGATTCCGCATGGCAAAGCTCAATCCCGATGTATCGCCTGTTGGCTGTTTGCCCTGCGTGCCACGCAATTTCGGTGTAGGGGACGGTCTGAATATACTCGTTCCAATCCACGAAGCCGTGCGCAGAAGCATCTCGATTTCCTGTGTTGAAAAAATTAAATTCGTCACGAGCCGTCGCCCCGGGCGTTGCGGTTTCGTGCACCACAACTCCCATTGGGTTGAGCCTCGCTCCCGAGCGGTTATACCTTAAAAATTCAACCTTTTTTGTCATCGTTATTTCCACCTCTTTTTATCAGCACATCAAACGCTTCCTTCACGCCCTTTGGCAGCTTTATCCCCATAAGCCCGGCGTTTTCCACCACCGAAATCGCTTCGTTCGCAATGAAGCCCACCACCGCCGCGGTTTTAATGTAGCTTATCCCGAGCGCAACATCAATCCTGTGGGCGCAAAGCACTATCAGCCAGGTGATCACCTTTTTGCACAGTCCTCGCCACGCAACTTTGCTGTCGATTGCGCCTTTTTCGCTCTTTTCGGAGCTTTTGAATATCCCCGCAACGCACAGCCCCATTATGAAATCCACCGCCATGAGCACCGCAAGAAGCGTCATATCTCCGCTCCAAGCCCCGAACATCCACGACATCGCCCCTCCGGCTATGCCGAGCGTTACGCAGAAGATATTTTTAACTTCGCTCATCTCCCTCCGCCTCCCTGATTTCATTATATTCCGCTTCCGTAATTTCGTGAAATTCCTCGGGGGAGCGGTTTTTGGCAAGATAAATCGTTCTGCCGTAAACCTTCCCGTCCGTTAAGATTTTGCCTTCGTCGGCACATTAAACCGTTGCCGAAACTGTTTGTGTTTTCATAAATTTTCCTCCTATATTAATACAATGCTAAAGTCCAGCCGTACTGCTCAACATCCGCCACAAGCCAGTCCCAATATCCGCTGTCTATATGCTCGTACTCCAACACCTTATCCCGTATATCGGACTTGAAGGTTACCGTCCTATCCACATCGGAGGGCTCCTGGTCCAGATGAGCCTTCACATTATAAAACGAATCCGGCGTAAGCGGACAGTCCTTAAAATCAAGTGAATACTTTATCGTGCCTTCAAAATTTATGTTTTGCAAGGCTCGACAGTTGTAAAAGGTATAATTGCCGTAGCCGGTGCAGCTATCGGGCAAAATTATCTTTTCAATCGTTTGAAGGAGAGAGCTTCCCGAAAAGGTGGATGCCAGTGCCTGCGCCCCCCGAGCCTGCGAAAAATCAAGCTCGGGAAGCTCGGTAAACTTCGTGCCGACAAACATATACCTCGGCCCGTAAGTGCTCCCCGAATTGTGAAATGTCAGAGAAACCCCGCAGTTATTCAGTACCGTTTTCAGGCTTCCGGTAATCCTTGAGTAGGAAAACATATTCGCACTATCATGAAGATTAACCGTTATGTCGTATTTTGGCTTGAAGGTTACATTGTTCCAGCCTTCCCGGGCAAATGCGAATTCGTATATGGTGCGGTTGCCGCTGCTCTGATAATTGTCCCAAAATGTATCGTACACCTCGTGCCGTCCCTGTTCGTAGCCGGCTCCTCCGCCGTCGCTGTAGCCACGCTCGTAGCTCTCGCTTTGAACCTCGGTGATTTTATTCTCAAAATCCTGCGGATTTATCGCATCGTCTATGTACAAGATTTCTCGGAATTTGTCCGCCAGCCCTTTAAGAAAATCCCCCAAATTGTTGTTTTTAGCCATTTTTTACACCCCCGTATTAAGCGTCGAAACGATGAGATTGTCAACCTCCGGCTTTGTGTAGGCGTCCTTGAGCTTCTCGTAGAGCGCATCAAGCTTTGCGCCCGTTGCCAAAAGACTGTCGATATTGCTTGCCTCGGCTCTCGCAAGGGTGCTTTCGTTGTTCGGGGGCAAAACCGAGAAAACCACTTCCTTTGCGGTCAAAACCGAGTCGCCGTCCGACACCGCAAGCCTTACGGTGATAAAGCCTTCGTCGGCATACATTGAGTTTATAAGCCGTACCGAAATTTTGTTGCCCGATCGGCTGTAATCTGCGCTGTACTGCCCGTTTTCCTGGCAAATCGCCATTGCGGTGAGGTTATCTGTAGGCTCGCCCATGTCAATCGTAATGTTGTAGCAGCTATTGTCACCCGAAACAAGCACACCTCCTGTTACAGAAAATGCACCGTCCCTTTTTAGTAATATTTCCTTCAAATTTCATCCTTCCTTTCACAGTCGCTCAATGATTTTTTCGTACGCTCCGGGCTGAGCGTCCCCGAAAACAACCCTACAGCTATAGGCGTCCTCCCAAATATCGGTTACCGATGTGATGTTAAATTCCTGATTTAAGTCCCACTCCGGCTTTTCTATTTTAACCCTTCCTCCCGGGAACAGCGAGTGCCTTAGGGAAGGGTTTATTTTGGCTTCAAAGCTGTCGGAAACCCTCCGGTTTGCCTTCGCTTTTTTAAGCTCGTACCCGGGAACCTCGTCAAATCTGCCGATGTAAAGCACCCGTCGATCGCACCCTTCAGGCGGATTGAGGGTGGGATATTTTTGGTAAATATAGCCCTCGCCGCTATGTAGGGAATACCCAAAAACATTGCGCTCGTTGTCAACCGAGTAGGTGTAGCTCTCCTCGCTCATTTGTCCGCCGCCCCCGATTAATGTAATGCCGCAGTCACGGTAGTTTTGGGCGGAAACATTCACCGCACCGTCCGAAACGGTCACAAAAAATGTCTTTTTTGCGTCATTTGCAATGGTGCTCATCGTTGAAAGACAGCTCTCGGAAAGGCTTGCGCTAAAGGAAAGCGAGCTGTCCTCCGCCTCGTAGGAATAGGTGACGGGCTTTCCGAAAAAGTAGTTTTCGGGGTCCACACAGCCGTATCTTGCGGCACTGCACACAAGGTAGCAGGCGCCGTTATTGGTTGAATAGGTAAGGGATGAGCCGTCAATGGATGGGTATCTCCACGAAAAAATGCATGACAGCATCTTCCCGATTACAACCGTTTCATGCTCCTTTTTCGTGATGTAAAGGCATACGCCGTAGGCTTCCGTCACCTCTGCCGATATTTTCACAACGCACCCGCACGGAACGCTTATGCATTTTCCAAAATGTATCTCAAACTCCCCTGCGCCTGCGGATTTATTCTCCCACCGAAGGGATGTGTACTCCGCTGTGACTAAAATCGGGGACAGGTCCAAATTTGACATAAATGATATAATCGGTCTATTCATCCGCCGCCACCTCAATGCTTAAAAATTTTGGATTATACCAAAGCGTACCTTCGGCGTTAAGCACATAAAGCGTGTTCTGACCCGGCTTTAGGTAAATTGTGTCAAACCGCTCAAAGCTGTGATAATCGGAAAAAGCACGTGTGTCCGTTATGTCCGAGCTTACATAATATGTGGTTTCCGTATCCCTCGAGCAGAGCTTATAGCCCTCGTAAATGTTCACTCCGTCCTCCCACACCGCCTTTGAAAACAGCCCCGATGTGTTTGTTGCCTCCGTAGGCTTTATTTCCGCCGACAGGGGACAGGGAATGTCGCCGTTATTTAGGAGCGAAAGCTTCTGATAATTGTACACACCGCTCTCATAAAGCCTTCCTCCATGATTGAAAAAGGGGACGGTGCGATTATTGTGCAATTTATAAAAGCAAGGGTCGAACAAACGAAGCTGAACCGTGTAAATCGCAGGCATATTTTCGTATGGACGCTCACGCTTTGCAGTACCCTTTGCGTATGCCTTAAACTGCCACCGCCCGTTTACGGTGCAGGTGATAGGCGAAAGCGGAGAAAGAGTTCTTGAAATAAGGCGCTTTGAAATTCTCCTCGCCTCAAATTTAATCGTAACATCACGCACGCTGTGGTTTATGCCGCAAAGTCCCTCGCCCATAACCCCGCCGATTTTATATGTGCAAAAATCCGAGGAAATATCGCCAAAATCGGGCATTTCCACAAGGCAAGCCGTATCGGAGCGTGAGGAAATTGTGAAGTAATAGCCGTTTTCGTTTTGAAGTATTATGTTCATATGCCCACCCCCGATAGCTTGAGTGCGGAAACAATTTCCCGTGACGCATCCGCCGGGGAGAGGTTGTTTCCGTATATTGTCTGGTTGATTTCTACTCCGGTTCCCTTAAAATACCCTTGCTCGGAAAGCTCTGAAAGCACCTGCTTCAGTGCATCCGCAAGCCCCGAAACATTGAAAATTTCGCCTGCGAAGGCGGCGGCGTCCGAATATAATCCGTTCATTTTTGCGATGTATTCGCCCTCGTCACCATGCAGCCCGAGAGCCTCCAAAAATGCGCCTCCACGCTCGATTCCGCCCGAAAGATATTCGCTTAAAACCCCCTCCTGTGCGCCGAGAGCTTTAAGATAATCGTACCCTTTTGCAAAGTCCGAAAGGGCGGTAGTGTCAACCTCTGACAGCATGAAAAATCTGTCCGTCGTGTTGCCGTTTTCGTCCTTGACCGTCACATTTTTAAGTAGGCTTTGCGAGCTTTCGCCATAAAGACCGTTTGCGAATTTTGCCGCTCCTTCCAAGGCTTTTTCGTAGGCTGAAACAGCGTTTTTCGCCGCAAGCTCACCGATTTTATCGGTCATTTCCTGCCATTTTTCGGTTCCCGCTTTGAGGTATCCGTCACGAAGCTCCCCCAGCTTTTCGTAGTAGGTTTCGGACGAGATAAGGCCTATGGAATACATTGAGCCGAGCCGTTCGAGATTACGGTCAAACTGCTTTTCTCTTTCCTTATTTTGGTATTCGTTTATCTTATTTGTGTACTCCCACCAAAGCTCCGAGCCCTTCTGAAGGTAGGTATTACGCAATATTTTAATCTGCTCGTAAAACTCAGCAACCGTCATTTTTCCGGCGGAAAGCGTTGCCTCAAGCTCCGAAACGGCTCCCTCCATTGCGGTAGAATAATCGGGGTAGGGAGCACGGTCTGAAAACTTCACGCCGCTGTGGTCAAAAGGGTCGACAGGGTTTATCGCCGTCTTTTTTCTGCTCATTTCATTACCTCCCAGATTGAGTTTGCAAATTCCGAATCCGTCATTGCCCCGGGCAAGTTAAACCGCCTTCTAAGCTCGGGATTTGCCGCCCCGTCCGACCTTATCGCAAGGATTTGAGCGAATGTGCAGTCGGACAGCTCGCAAAGAAGCGGCGCAAATGCGTGCCAATGCATTTTTTCCTTTGAAAGGTCGATTCCGTAGCATTTTCTGAAGCCCGAGTAAATCACCCGACCGTCAAAATCGGGGCTGTAAACCGCCGCCTTGCCGCCACTGCCGTACTGCGGAAAGCCTTGGTTGTAAAAGGCGATCGCCGCCCCGAAAGCCGCCCCGAGCGGGGCGACCTTTTTTTCGTAGCACAGCGAAAGCACGTTCGCCGCCTTCCTCTCGGGACACATTTCGGATTTAAGTATCTCGCCGATTTTCAGCCAGACACGAAAGTCTGTGGCAATCGGAACATCGTCCCCACAAACACACACGGTCGTGGGCAAAGCTCCGAAAAGCACGTTGTTATACGGTTTCATTTGCCGTAAAGGTGCAGATGTTGTCGGAAATTTCGGCAGTGCCGACAACCATTTCGCCCTTCACCATGAGCTTGCCGGTGTAGGAATACACCTCGCCCTCGCCCCCTTCGGAGGAGGGAATCACCGCAAAATCACGCTTTATTGCAGGGTATCCGCCGCCGCCGGGGGCGGTGAGGTCAACTATGATTATCGACCTTATGCAGTCCTGCCCGGTAAGCTCCCCGTCGGTGATTTTCACGATGTCGTCATGCACGCTGTTGCCGGTGAAACGGTCAAAAGCGTAGGAAATCTCGGGCGCATAGCCCACAACATCGGTCTGCTCGTAGGGCTCGTCCACATATCTGCGCTTGTAGGTTTTGGGGTTTTTGCTGACCGAAAGGGCGGTAAACCCCTGCATTTTTGTAAAAACTTCATCGCTGCCCGATTTCACCCCGTAGAAGGCGAGCTTGTCGCAGCGTTTGTTGAAAATTCCGTTCATATTAAAATCCTTTCTTATGGTTTTAGATAGTACAGCCCGAAAACCGCCTGGTACCGAGCCGAGCTGTTTTTTCCGTCAACGCTGTAGCGAGCGGAGGACGCCGAAAGCTTCACGGGAGAGAGGTTTTGGGGCATCGGAGGGAGAGAGTCTGAAACCTCCTCCGCCCAGGAGCAAACATTTTCCATGATTTCGCATCCGCCCGGCTCCGAGGAATCGAACCACGGAAGCCTTAGCGACAGTATGAACTCATATTTCATGAGCTTTGCCCCGTCCGTGTAGGTCTTAACAATCTTCGGAACCGCCACAGCTTCTATTGCCGCCTCGCTCGGACTGTCTGAAAGATAGTCAAATGCGATTGGCAATGTGTCAATATGGGGACAGGTCAAAAACAGTTCTCTTACATATTCGGCAATCGTCATGAGCACACCACCTTTGTGTGAGAAATGAACCTCGAGCCGATGTTATTTTGAGATACCGACCTCACCGAAAGCGTTGTGTCGCAAAGGTTTTCGGTGATTTTAAGGGCAACCCTGTCCCCGACTGAAATGGGAAGACCGCACCTCGATGAAAATCTGAGAACGACATTTGAATTAGGCACAAAGCCCTTTTGCGATATGTTTGAGTTTGCCGAAAGCCTCACCGAATATCTTTTCGCTTGATACACTTTGGGGACGAAGCTGATTTTGCGTCCTTCCACCGTTTTGTGAAACACCGTAACATTCAGCTTGTTCATTTTCAGCACCCCCTGTAAAAAAGCGAGAAGGGTAAAAACTGCGCCGCGGCGGCTAAAATTTCGGAGCTTGAGCCTTTGTAATTTGCAGAAAATCCGTCCGAGCTTTCGGAAGCAAGCCCCGTTCTGCCGTCAGTTTCAAAAAGAAGCTCCGCAACAGCGCAGGTGGCAAGGTAAGTATTTTCGTCCCCTTCCTCGCACCGACCTAATGTGAGCATTCTCACTCGCTCCGCCGCGCGGTGAGCAAAATATGAAAACTCCTCCTCGGGGATTTTGTCCCCGAAGAAGCTTTCTCGGTAGAATTTATAGTCAGGCATGGTTATTCACCGGACTTTGTCGACACATAAATTCCGCCCGCCTTGTTTTCGTAAACATCGTTGATGCCGTAAATTCTGTAGCCGAATTTGTAGGCGTCGGCGGTCTGGTTTTCGGACGGGTTGATCACCTTCGGCTCGGCGTGCTTTGTGTACTGGAGCACAGCGTCCTTCTGGATAATCATGAAATTGATGTCCGCAGCTCCTGCGTCCTTTTCGTAGCCGCCGCCGTTTTCGCCCTCTGCCGTGCCGCCAATGAGCTTAACTGCGGTGTAAAATCTGCTTTGCGGAACGGTAATCACGCCTGCGAAGGAATTGAGGATTTCCTTGGATTTTGTGGTGTCGAGAGCCTCGATTTTGTCAAAAAGCGTGGGTGTTATAAAGAGGTATCTGCCGTCTTCGGAAACCTCGGATTCATCAAGGCTTGCCTTGGCTGTGCGGATTGATGCAAGCACAGAATCGCCGTCGGTGAGAGCTTCGGAAACCGTCTTGGCAGAAGGGTTTGAAGCGTATGAAGCAAATCTAACGGCGTCAACTTCGGGCACAACTTTGGTTCTAATAAATTCGCCGGCAAGCTTTCCGAACGCAACGCCTGCGGTTTCCTCGTCGTCCATTGCGTCGACGGAGAACATTCTGCCACGCTCGTAGTTAAATTCGACGGTTTCGTTAGTGAGCGTCACATCGCCGTCGACATAGCCGTTTGCACGGTCGTAGTCCGCAAGCCCGGAAAGGCTCATCTTGGGAATCACGATTTCGTGAGCGTTTGCGCCCTCTCTGAACAGCTCGCTGTCGCTTTCGAGAACCGATGATTTCGCAGCTTCCTTGTAAACCTCATCCAGAACCGATACATAGGATGTGAATTTTGAAATATTGTTTGCCATAAATTTAATCTCCTTTTTAATATAAAATTGTTGATTTTCAGGGTTTTATTTGATTCCTGCACCGTAGGCGAAGGGGCTTAATCCATCAGTCCGACCTTCCGTCGGAGCTGAAAAATACGGAGCCTTATCTTGATTAAACAGCCAACCGTGGGTTTTCTTTGCCTTTTCGATTGCGCCTTCAATGTCGGGGCAATCGCCGATGAGCAGTCTTAAAAGCTCCTCGTCACGCACTCCGTGGGCTTTCACCGCCGCCGAAATACGCAAATCCCGTACTTCCTTTGAAAGCTCTGCGAAAAGCTCGTCCTCGGAACGGCCGATTTCCGATAACACAGCCTCGCAAGCCTCCTCACTAAGCCCCAGCCCGATTAAAAATTCCTTTTCCAAATAGGGTAGCTCCTTTCTTTGTGTACACAATGGGGACGGAGGTAATATTAACACATTTTCGTCCCCGGCAAAGGCTTTCCCCTTTGCCTGTTTATATTATATCATAACGAATCGGAGAAAACTTGCGGTCTTTTGGGCGGTATTGACAAAACAGCCGACAGATGCTATAATATATATGAAGCAATTTTTGACGAAAAGGATGAAAAAGATGAAAAAAAGGCTGATTTTACTTATAGCCGCAATGACGGTTATGTTTTCAATATTTAATATTTGCCCCGTTTCGGCGGCAAATCCTTATGTCAAGGTGGTGCTCGGGGAGCGGCAGAAGGAGCTTCCCAAATCCGCCATGATTGTAGACGGCAGAACGCTTGTCCCCCTTCGGGGAGTGTTCGAGGCGATGGGTGCGGATGTCGACTTTAGGCAGCCTGATACCATTGTGATAAGGCGTGGGCAGATGACGCTCAATATGCAAATCGGGACGCCGAAAATTTCAATCGGCGGCATCGAAATTTCCATTGATGTGCCCTCCCGCCTCATTGACGGGGCGACCTATGTTCCGCTTCGTGCGGTGACGGAAACGCTCGGCGCGGATGTCGACTGGGTGGAGGAATTAAGGACGGTTATTATCACCGAGAGCGGAAACGAAAAGTGTGAGGATCCCGAAATTATACTGTATTCCGAGCATGGCGACAGCGTTTTTGTGCCGATTTCAAAGGCGGCAGATTACTTAAATTACGGGTGGTTCCTTGAAAAACAGGTGACGATGTATTCACTGGACGGCAGAACTATTGAGGTTTCGGAGTCCGAGGTTTCTGAAAATAAGACGGTCGGCTGGTACACCTCGCCCCCGGTTCGGCTCTATTCCTATGACGGGCGTTACACCTTCTGCTCCGAGGAGGATGTTGCGGAAAATGAGGCGGTCGGCTGGTTCACATATGACGGATTTTTGCAGAATACGGAGAGCTTTTTAAGTCGCAATATCCGCAACGGAACCTACTATGACGGGTATAAATATATAGAAAATATTGTAAAAAATTTCGATGATGCTGGGCTTGACAAGACAAAAATCGAGGACATGAGAATTGATTATATGAACGATTGGCGTGACGAGATTGACGCCACGATTGCCATTGTGGAGTCCGAGGTTGTGACCAACTACGAGGGGCGCAAGCAGGCGAATATCACGCTTATGAACCTCAGCAAAAACCCCGTTAATTCATTCGAGCTGAAGTTTTCGTGCAGGGACGCAAACGGCGCTCTCACAACGGATTCCGACAAGCATGACGGCACGATCACCGGCTGGAGCAAGAAGGCAAACATCCCCGGCTACTCCAAAAAAAGCTTTGGGTGGGTGCTTGCAAATAACTCAAAAACGGTGTTCGTTTCCGACTTTGAGCTTTCAAATGTAAATGAATAAATGCCAATAAAAAAAGGAGCTGAACCTTAGGCGGTTCGGCTCTTTTTGCGTTTGCAGATTTTGATTTATTAACGGCGGTCGGTGCAGTTTAATTCATCCACCAATTAAGACCATGGATTTTTTGGCTTTCAGAATGCGGCGGACGGATGCTTCAATGTCGGATTTTGGTATCTCGCCGTTTTCCACCGCCGAAAGAATGCTTTGGTGTGCTTCGCCCAAATTTTGCGGCATCAGGAGCATATCGCACCCGGCTAAAACCGCCCGATATGCCGCTGCGGCGGAAGAATACTCGTTTGTAATTGATTTCATGGAGAGCGAATCGGTGATTACAAGGCCTGAAAACCCAAGCTCGCCACGAAGCCACTTTTCCACAACCTCGCCCGAAAGGCAGGAAGGAACTTCAATTCCGCAGGATACGGGGCAAGCGTTGGAAACCATAACAAACTGCGCTCCGGAATTTATGCCGGCTTTGAAGGGCAGAAAGTTGTTTTTCCGCATAAAATCAAGGCTTTCGGGGATTTCCGCCCTCCCTTCATGGGTGTCCGCATCGGCACCGCCTATCCCGGGAAAATGCTTTAATACAGAGGCAACTCCGCTGTCATTTAAGCCCTTTACAAAGCCTTCAACGAAGGGGGAGGCACCATCGGATGTTACAGAAAATGCTCTGTCCCCAATTTGCGACTTTTCATTTGATTTAGCATCGGCAACAGGGGCAAAATCCAAATTAAAGCCCAAGGAACTTATGCTTTCACCGATTTTTTTGCCGCTTATATACGCATTTTCGGGGTTTCCCGTACTTCCGATTTCAGCGGCGGAGGGGGCTTTTTCAACACCCATTTTCGGGTTTGAAGCAATCCTCGAAACCGAACCGCCCTCCTCGTCAACCCCTATAAATAACGGGATTTTGCTTGCATTTTGCAGTGCCGAGGTGAAATTTTTCACCTGATCGGGGTCAGTAATATTGTCCGAAAACATAATAATTCCGCCGACAGGGCAGTCTGAAAGCTTCGATGCGGCATTGTCTGCGGTTTTTGCGACCTTCTCGCCCGACAGCGCCTCGGGAGTGACGAACATCATCTGATAAATCATGTCCGAAAGGCTCATCGAGGCGATGATGTCCTCAATTTCCGAATCCGCTTTTTGGCTCTCCACATAGGTTTTTGCGTCCTCGTAGTTACTTTTAAAGCTCTCCAAATCCTCCTCGGCAGGGCTTTGCTCGCTCTTTTTCTTCTCGGCTTGCTTTGGAACACGCTTTATTTCGTTCACTCCGTTTTCCGTACCGTCCGTAATTTTATCAAGATTTATCGAAACCTCTTTGCCGAAATCATCATCATTAGACCTAATTATGTTAACCGCCTGCGCCGCCGCGGCACAAATCAAAACCGTCGAAATCACGAAGACGCAAAGGAAAACCGCCTTGCGCCCCGTGTCTTTTTTTATGTAATTTATAAAGCGGATAAATCCGTCCTTCAAGCTTTTTTTCACGAGCCTCACCTCATTAAATATTATATCAAAGGTTTTCGGCTCTGTCAATAAGCCTTGAAAAAAGAAAATGTTTTTTTGTATTTTTGTGTAAATAAATAATTATTTATTAAATTACATATTGTTAAAATTAATCTTTTTCTTTTAAAATCTTATTTATAGGCACGCTCTGTCACCACCGTAACTTAAGCGTTGTCATGAGGGCAGAAGCCTTTTGTCACCACCCCCCTGACAGGAGTGTTTCGGGGCTTTAAAATTGTGGATAACTTTGTGGATAGAGTGTGGATAACTTAAATCAGCAATGCAAAACACCGCAAGTTTTTTGCGAAAGATTATGCTATAATAGATATAGTGAAAAGTTTGGGAGTGGTGATTTTGGACAGAAATTTTATAAAGGTTCATAACGATTTTATACGCAGTCGGCTCCTTCGCCCGAGCGAGAAGATAGTGTTTATGTGCATAAAATCATATGCCTACTCGGGGGAGTGCTTTCCCTCGCTTAAAACCCTTGCAAACGATGCGGGGCTTTGTGTAAGAACGGTTCAGAGGTGCATAAAGACTTTGGCTGAAAAGGGATTTTTAACCGTTGAGAGAAGGAAAACCGAGAGCGGAGGCAACACCACAAACCTTTACAGACTTAATAAGGAAAGGGATGAATCGGACGGCGGCGATAGCATGAGCTTTCAGGGAACGGACGAGGTTTTAAGGCTCATCGGAGTTGTCGACACCGAGAAATATAAGGACATTTACCGCCGAGTCGGAGAGCTCGGGCGGAAAGTGAATAAAGAGAGGTTGGTAACATGACAGGCTTTGAGGAAAAAATCCGAGAGCTTTCTAAACTTACGGTTACGGACGAGGAATATCTGTCCGAAGCAAAGGAGTACGGTCTTAAATCGGCAGACCTTGAAACCCTTTGTGCCATAAGGCTTTTTAAGCGTGCATTGCAAAACGGGGACATATCTGCTATAAAGGAAATAAAAGCCGCATCCGAAAGCAAATCCACAGACGAGGAGCTTCAAATTCCTGCCCGACTTATGGCGGAAACCTTCCTTCGGGTGTATAGGATGATACATAACGGGGACGGAGGTGATTTTGTACTTTACGGCGGACGAGGTAGCGGAAAATCTTCATTTATAAGCCTTTGCATAATCGAGCTTTTGGTGAATAATCCCACGCTTCACGCCTGCGTTTTCCGAAAAATCAAGGACACAATCCGAGACAGCGTGTATTCCCAAATTCTGTGGGCAATCGGGGAGCTTAAAATTGCCGACCGTTTCGAGTGCCGCACATCGCCGCTTGAAATCGAGTACCTTCCCACGGGGCAGAAAATCTACTTCCGAGGGGCGGACAAGCCCGAGAAAATCAAGTCGATTAAGCCTCCGTTCGGTGCAATCGGACTGCTTTGGTTCGAGGAATTGGACCAGTTTTCGGGGCTTGAGGAAATCCGCTCCATAAAGCAGTCAACCTTGCGAGGGGGCGACAGGGCGTATGTTTTTCAGTCCTTCAATCCGCCCCGTTCGGTGCGCTCGTGGGTGAACGAATATGTAGCCGCTGAATCCTCTGCGGTCCTCCACAAAAGCAGTTATCTCGACATTCCGCCCGAGTGGCTTGGAGCACGCTTTATAGAGGACGCAGAAAGCTTAAAGCTTGAAAATCCCGAGGCTTACCGCCACGAATACCTCGGTGAGGCGGTGGGATGCGGCGGAAATGTGTTTCAGAATGTTGAAATCAGGCGCATTTCAGAGCAGGAAATTGCAAAGTTTGACCGCATTCTCTACGGAATCGACTGGGGCTGGTACCCCGACCCAACACGGCTTGAGGCCTGCTATTTCAGCCTCGGCGAGCTGTATATTTTCGGCGAAATAGGCGGAAACCGCCTCACAAACGACCGGCTCGACCTTATGATGACGGACTTCGGAATTGAAAAGACCGACCTCATCATTGCCGACAGCGGCGGAGAAGGCCCGAAAACCATTGCGGACTTTCGCGCGAGGGGCTATTATATGCGTGGCGCAAGGAAGGGAAGGGGCTCGGTGGAACATTCCATGAAGTGGCTGTCATCGCTCAAAAAAATCGTGATTGACCCCGTTCGTGCACCCGAGGCGGCGAAGGAATTTACAAGGTATGAGTACGAAAAAGCCCCCGACGGAAGCTTCATTTCGGGCTACCCCGACCGTGACAATCACTCGATTGACGCTGTTCGATACGCAACGGAACGCTTAAGAAAACCAAACGCTATAATTTAGGAGGAGTAATTATGTTTTTGACAAGATTCAGAAAAAAGGCGGCAGAGGAAAAGGACATCAGCCGAGTTACAAAGTGGAAGGAAATGTACGAAGGAAGGAGCGAGACGGGGGTGACGAGCCTCAACCTTGCGGCGGCGATTTGCTCGGAGCTTGCAAGGCTTGTGACGATTGAAATGAAGCCGAAAGTCACAGGAGGAGAGGTCGCAGAGCGAGCACTGATGCGGTTTATGCCGAAAATCAGGGAGAAATGCGAGCTTGCCTGCGCTCTTGGCGGAGGGATGTTAAGACCGTATTTTAAGGGCAAGGAAATCTACATAGAATTTATCCCTGCCGACCGTTTTGTGATAACCGATTTTGACGATGAGGGTGTAGCCCGGGGTGCGATTTTTACCGACCGTTTCAAGGAAGGCGACAAATATTATACCCGTCTTGAGGAGCATAAAATCACGCCCGAGGGGTATGTTGTGACGAACCGAGCATACAGCTCAAGAAGTGCTTCGGGGGACTTCGGAAGCCCCGTAAAGCTATCGGAGGTACCCCGTTGGAGCGAGCTTTCGGAAAGGACTGTGATACAGAATTTGCACCGTCCCCTTTTTGTGTATTTTAAGATGCCCTTTGCGGATAACAAAAATGCCGAGTCCCGCTTAGGTGTGTCGGTTTTCGACAGAGCAATGGGGCTTATTCGTGAGGCGGACAGGCAGTTTTCAAGGCTTTTGTGGGAATTTGAGGGCGGTGAGCTTGCGATTGATGCAAGCATTGATGCGCTCCGCTTTAACGAGCGTGGAATTGCCGAAGCTCCGAAGCTTTCAAAGAGGCTTTTCAGAGGGCTTGGGATTGACGCAGGGGATCGTGATTTGTACTCGGTTTTCTCGCCCGAGCTTCGTGACAGCTCCATAATCAACGGGCTAAACGAAATTCTCATGCGCATCGAGGACGCTTGCGGACTTGCAAGGGGATCGTTTTCAAATGTGAACTGCGAGGCAAAGACGGCAACGGAAATAAAAATCCTCAATCAGCGTTCCTACTCCACCGTTTGCGACATTCAAAGAAGCCTCAAAAATGCGCTTTCGGATGTGCTTTCGGTTTGTGCTTTGCTTGCAAGGCTTTACGGGCTTGAAAATGAGGGCGAGCCTGAGCTTTCCATAGAGTTTGACGATAGCATTGTGTGCGACAGGCAGACGGAATTTTCGGAAAAGCTTCAGCTTGTGGGTGCTGAAATCATGACGAAAGAGGAGTTTCGGAAGTGGTATTTTAATTAAGGAACAGAAGTTATTTTATAAAAAGTTTACAAATCGGTTAAGAAGAAAATACTTGTATTTACAAATGTAAAAAATGATGATAAAATAATGTTTGGCAAGACTTCTTAACGGTGTTTTCACCGGCGGTTATGTCACTCTCCGAAAGGAGGTGGCTTTTATGAAAAAATACATACTGAGATTTATAGTGTTTATTATAAGTACTATTATTTTCATAAATGTTTTTTCTTTAAAAGTAAAGTAACCGCCTCTACTGCCTTATGATGCGGTTACTTTAACGCAATCTTTTGGCATAACCGTTTGAAGTCTTGCCATTTTCTATATTATAACGAAATTTTCGCCCTTTGTCAAGGGGTTGGGAATAAATTTTACGGCAATTTCCTCACTCAAACAGCTCCTTGAGCTTTTCGAGGAAGGATTTATTCTGCTTGTAGCAGTTTCCGCTGACCTCTTTGTCGAATTCCCGAAGCAAATCCTTTTGTCTTTGCGAGAGGTTTTTGGGCACCTCAACCTTGACCTTCACCTGCATATCGCCTCTGCCGAGCCCACGAAGGGAAGGGATACCCTTGCCCTTGATTTTAAATACCGAGTCGGTCTGAGTGCCTTCGGGGATGTGGTATTTGACATAGCCGTCGATAGTGGGAATGTCGATGTCGCACCCCAAAGTTGCCTGGACGAAGGTAATCGGGATTTCGCAAAGCACGGTGGTGCCGTTTCGCCTGAAAAAGTCGTGCTTTTTGATTTTAACCGTAACGAAAAGGTCGCCAGCCGGGCCGCCGAGAGCACCACGGTCGCCCGCTTCCCTTATGGAAACTGACTCTCCCTCGTTTATGCCCGCAGGAAAGTCGACCGTAACGGTAGCCTTTCTTCTGACTCTGCCCTTGCCGCTGCACTTTGGGCACGGGTTTTTGATAATTGTACCCTTGCCGCCGCAAGAAGGGCAGGTGCGCTGTGTAACCATGTTCCCGAGAGGTGTTCTTTGGGTTTGCCTAATCTGGCCCGAGCCGTGGCAGGTGGGACAGGTTTCGGGGGACGAACCCTTTTGACAGCCCGAGCCGCCGCAGTCATCGCACTGCTCCACACGAAGCACCGTTACATCCTTTTTACAGCCGAAAGCCGCCTCTTTAAAGGAAAGCTCCACAACCTGCTGAATATCGTTTCCTCGCCTGGGGCCGTTTGACGCACGCCTTCCGCCGCCGCCGAAGCCGCCAAAGCCGCCGAAGCCGCCGAACACGCTGTCGAAAATATCGCCCATGTCAAAGCCGAAGCCGCCTGCGCCTGCGCCGCCGCCGCCGAAGCCTGCATTTGGGTCAACACCTGCGTGACCGTAGGCATCGTAAGCCGCTTTTTTCTGATCGTCGGACAGCACCTCGTACGCCTCGTTGACCTCCTTGAACTTTTCAGCCGCCGCTTCGGGGTTATCCTTGTTAAGGTCGGGGTGATACTTTTTCGCCGCTTGCCTGTAAGCCTTTTTAATATCGTCCTTCGAGGCGGACTTATCCACCCCGAGGACCTCGTAATAATCTCTTTTTTCAGCCATTTGCTAAGTCTCCGATCTTTCGGAATTATTTGTCGTCAACCACATTGAAGTCATCGTCGCCGCCGCTCGTTTGGTTTGACTGCGGCTCTGTGGGATTTTGAGCCTGAGCTGCCTGATAGAGCTTTGTTGAAATTTCGGAGAACTTTGCGGTAAGCTTTTCGGTTGAAGCCTTCATCGCCTCAAAGTCGGTGCCTGCGGTTTTTTCCTTAACCTCAGCGCACAGAGCCTCAAGCTCGCTCTTTTCAGCTTCCGAAATCTTGTCGCCGAGCTCTTTAACGGAGCGTTCAACCTGGACAACCATGGATTCGGCATTGTTTTTGATGTCAACCTCTTCCTTGCGCTTTTTGTCCTCAGCGGCGAACTTTTCGGCTTCCTTTACCGCCTTGTCGATTTCCTCGTCGGAGAGGTTGGAGCTTGCGGTTATCGTGATGCTCTGCTCCTTGCCGGTGCCGAGATCTTTAGCGGAAACATGGACGATACCGTTTGCGTCGATGTCAAATGTAACCTCAATCTGCGGAACTCCTCTGGGTGCCATGGGGATGCCTGAGAGGTTAAATCTTCCGAGGGTTTTGTTGTAAGCCGCCATTTCTCTTTCGCCCTGGAGCACATGAACCTCAACATCGGTCTGATTGTCAGCGGCGGTGGAGAACACCTGGCTTTTCTTTGTCGGGATAGTTGTGTTTCTTTCGATGAGCTTTGTGAAAACGCCGCCCAGGGTTTCGATACCAAGTGACAGGGGAGTTACATCAAGGAGCAGAAGTCCCGTAACATCGCCCGTGAGAACGCCTGCCTGGAGAGCCGCACCTACCGCAACGCACTCGTCGGGGTTGATGCCCTTGTGGGGTTCTTTTCCGGTGAGCTTTTTAACAGCCTCCTGAACCGCAGGTATTCTCGAAGAACCGCCGACTAAGATTACCTTGTCGATCTGGTCTGCCGTAAGACCTGCGTCCGAAAGTGCCCTCTTTGAAGGCTCGATTGTAGCGTTTACAAGGTCAGCCGTAAGCTCGTCAAACTTTGCCCTTGTGAGGGTAATGTCGAGGTGCTTTGGACCTGTAGCGTCCGCCGTGATGAAGGGCAGATTGATGTTTGAAGTCGTAACGCCGGAGAGCTCGATTTTAGCCTTTTCAGCCGCTTCCTTAAGACGCTGATAGGACATTTTGTCAGCTTTTAAGTCGATACCGTTTTCCTTTTGGAACTCGGATGCGAGATAGTCGATGATTTTGTTGTCGAAGTCGTCACCGCCAAGGTGGTTGTTACCGCTTGTAGCAAGAACCTCGAACACACCGTCTGCGATTTCGAGTATGGAAACATCGAATGTGCCGCCGCCGAGGTCATATACCATGATTTTCTGATCGTTGTCCTTGTCAAGTCCGTAAGCAAGAGCGGCAGCGGTAGGCTCGTTTATAATTCTTTCAACCTCAAGACCGGCAATTTTGCCTGCGTCTTTTGTAGCCTGACGCTGAGCGTCCGAGAAGTACGCCGGAACGGTGATAACCGCCTTTGTAACGGTTTCCCCGAGATAGCTTTCCGCATCGGACTTGAGCTTTTGGAGAATCATAGCGGATATTTCCTGGGGAGTGTACTTTTTGTCGTCAATGGAAACGGTGTAGTTTGTACCCATTTCACGCTTAATTGACATAACGGTTCTGTCGGGATTTGTGATAGCCTGACGCTTTGCGACCTGGCCCACAAGCCTTTCGCCCGATTTTGTGAAGGCAACAACTGAAGGGGTGGTTCTTGCACCCTCAGCGTTAGCGATAACCGTAGCCTCGCCGCCTTCTATAACAGCCACACAAGAGTTAGTTGTACCTAAATCAATACCTATTACTTTTGACATATATAAAACCTCCTAAAAATTAATTTGCAACCTTAACCATGGCGTGACGGATAACCCGCTCGCCGATAATATAGCCCTTCTGAAGCACCTGCGATACGGTGTTTTCGGGCAAATCGGGATTTTCCTCGTGCATAACGGCGTTCATGAGATTGGGGTCAAAGGGCTTTCCTTCCGCCTCTATTTCATAAACCCCGAGCCCCGAGAGAATATCCGTAAACTGCTTAATAACCATTTCGATGCCGCTCACATCGACGCCCTCCTGCTTTGAAAGGCTGTCACGGGCGTAGCCGAGATTGTCGATAACGGGGACGAAATCGGAAACCGTGTCGGAGATAACAGATGCGCGAAGCTGCTCCTTTTCCTTTGCGGTTCGCTTCCGATAGTTTTCGTACTCTGCCGAGGTGCGAAGAAGCTTATCTTTAAGCTCATCGATCTCCTTTTGAAGGGGATTGACCTTTGGCTCCTTCTTTTTCTTTTTGGTTTCCTTTGGCTTTTGCTCGCCTTCGGGAGTGATTTTTTCTTCTTTATTAATATCTTCAGCCATAAAAATGCTCCTTTCAATAGCCTCTGCGGCGTAAAATAAGCTTGTTGCCGCCGCCCGGGCGGTTAAGCCGCATCATGTGCCGACAGGTGTATTCAAGTGCGGCGCAGATTTTTTCGTAATCGCAGTTTTCCGGAGCTACCGCCGCCAGGACGCTCGTATCGTCGGGGGCGTACCTTCCTATAAATACTGCAAGCGAGGATAGCCTTTTGTCGCCCGTTTCGTCACCCAAAATAACGGAAACGCCGTCCTTTTTTGCATTGGACGCAATTTTTCCGATTTCCTCACCGCTCGACAGCATTCTGTATAACTGCTTTGCCTCGTCGGTTCCGGAAAGGCTTTTGAAATCGAAGATGTACTCTGCGCCCGAAAGCGTAACGCCGACCTCTGCGGATTCCTCCACCGCACGGATGATAAGCCTTAAAACCTTGCCCACAAGCTCGGGAGACGATGAAAATGCGGACATTATTTTAATGAAGCTGTCCTCTGAAATATCCTCCATTCTGACGCCCGAAAACTCACGGCTAAGGGCAGTCGACAGCCTTGCCGAAAGCTCCTCGCCTATGGGGATTTCAAGCTTTATGTGGGAATGTTTTACGATGTCGCCTTCTGCAAAGACGATTAAAACGAGGTTAAAGCTGTCAAGCCGAAGAAGCCTTACCGCCTTGATTACCGCACGGCTAAGCCGAGGGCTTAGTGCGAGGGAGGCGGTCGAGGTAATGCGTGACAGAACCTCCGTTACATCTCTTAGGATGTTGCCCATGCGGAAAGCGGGCTGCTGCATTGCGTTTTGAATTTCTATCATTTCGGCAGCTTCGAGCCTTTTCTTTTCCATCAGCGAGTTGATGAAAATGCGGTATCCTGCGGTGGTTGGGATTCTGCCTGCCGAGGTGTGGGGCTGAAAAATAAGGCCCATACCTTCCAAAGCGGCAAGCTCGTTGCGAACCGTTGCGGAGGAAACCTCCGGCAGATAGTTTTTCACGATGCTGACCGAGCCGACAGGCTGATCCGACCTTATAAAGTCTCTCACAACCGCCTTTAATATAAGTAATTTCCTTTCCGAAAGGGACTCCGGATTAAATTTAACATCGGCATAATCCATAGAATTTCACCGACCTTTTTCGTAATTAGCACTCTAAACCCCCGAGTGCTAATAATAAGATACCACCTATTTTGCAATTTGTCAAGGGGTTTTTGAAAAAAACTTTGAAAAATTTTGAAGCGTGCAAAATTTAAGGCATAAAGGGAACGAATTTACAGTTTGTTCATATTTTCTTAACAATCGGGGTTTACAATTTGTACTGTAGGGACAGTCGCCGCTTATAATTTTTGTACATATTACAAATTGACATAAAAATAACATTGTGATATACTTAAATGTCAAAGGTGGTGATTAATATGAAGCGAATTACAATCATCGCAGGGCATTACGGAAGCGGAAAGACGGAATTTGCGGTCAATTACGCGATGCACTTAAGGCGCAGTCATGAAAAGGTGACGATAGCGGATATGGACACCGTAAACCCCTATTTTCGCACCAAGGACGCCGAGTGGGAGCTTGAGAACCTTGGAATAAAGGTAATTTCTCCCGAGTTTGCCGGAACGAATCTTGATATTATCACGATTCCCGGGGAGATAAATTCGGTGTTTGAGGATGAGGGCGTGCTGGGCGTGTTCGATGTCGGGGGCGACGATGAAGGCGCCGGCGTGCTGGGAATGTTCCGCGAGAAGATTAAAAAATGCGGCTACGATATGCTTTTTGTGCTTAACCGAAGCAGACCGGAAACGGCGGATGCGGCAGGCGCAATAGCAATGATAGACGCAATCGAGGGCGCAAGCGGACTTTCGTTTACGGGAATTGTCGGAAACACGCATTTGCTGTCGGAAACAACGCCCGAGGTGGTAGCAAGAGGCGAGGAGCTTTGCGAGGAGGTTTCGGCAAAAACCAAGCTTCCCCTGAGGTTTGTTTGCAGCGACAGGGAAAACAGAACACTGATTAAGAATAAGGATAAATATTTTGAGCTTGATTTTTACATAAATCGGCCGTTTTGAGGAGGAACGCATATATGGCAAGGGTAACATTCAGAGAGGATAAGTGCAAGGGCTGTGAGCTTTGCAGGAGCGTGTGTCCCAAGGGGATAGTACATATGGCGACCGACAGGATAAACAGCAAGGGCTTTCACCCGGCTGAGGTAACGGAAATGGAAAAATGCATTGGGTGCGCCAGTTGTGCAAGGATTTGCCCCGATGTGGTAATTGAGGTAGAAAGGTAGGTAACGGGGAATGGCAGAGAAGGTACTTATGAAGGGCAACGAGGCTATAGCCGAAGCGGCGATAAGAGCGGGCTGTAAGATGTTTTTCGGGTATCCGATAACACCGCAGACGGAGCTTGCGGCGTACATGGCAAAAAGGCTTCCGAAGATTGACGGGGGCGTGTTTTTGCAAGCGGAGAGCGAGATTTCCGCAATCAATATGGTTTACGGAGCGGCAGGAGCGGGAGCGAGGGTAATGACCTCCTCGTCCTCACCGGGGATAAGCCTTAAGCAGGAAGGCATTTCGTATATCGCAGGAGCGGACCTTCCGTGCGTAATCGTAAATATCGTGCGAGGCGGCCCGGGGCTTGGCGGCATACAGCCGGCGCAGAGCGACTATTTCCAGGCAACAAAGGGAGGCGGCCACGGCGATTATCACCTTTTCGTAATTGCGCCTGCTTCAATCCAGGAGATAGTTGACCTTACCCGTCACGCTTTCGAGATAGCGGATAAATACAGAATCCCCTCCATGATAATGGGTGACGGAATGATAGGGCAGATGATGGAGCCCGTTGTGTTCCCCGAGGATACTGTAGAGGAGCTTCCCGAAAAGCCGTGGGCAACGAGCGGTACGGGAATGAAGCGCAAAAGAAACATCATAAATTCGCTTTATTTGAAGCCCGACGAGCTTGAAAAAACGGTTATAGAACGCTACGAGCGTTATAAGACAATAGAAGAAAACGAAACCATGGTCGAGTGCGTGGATACGGAGGATGCCGACATTATCATCACCGCCTACGGCACGATTTCAAGGATAGCCAAAACCGCAAAGGAGATACTTTCGGATATGGGAATAAAGGCAGGGATAATAAGACCTATCACCCTTTGGCCCTTCCCGAAGGAGGCTTACAGGTCGGTAGCAGAGGCAGGCAAGCCCATACTCACGGTTGAAATGAGCATGGGACAAATGGTTGAGGATGTAAAGCTTGCTACCGAATGCAAGACCGATGTGTATTTTTACGGAAGAACGGGCGGAATGGTGCCCACACCTTATGAGATAGTGTCAAGGGTTGAGAAGATTTTAGGGGGTAAAAGATAATGGAAAAGGTATTTACAAGGCCTCATGCGCTTACCGATACAACGCTTCATTATTGTCCGGGCTGTCCTCACGGGATAGTGCACAGGCTGATAGCCGAGGCGATAGATAAGCTCGGGATAGAGGGCAGAACAATCGGAGTTGCGCCGGTCGGATGTGCGGTAATGGCGTACAATTATTTTGAGTGCGATATGCAGGAGGCGGCGCATGGCAGAGCGCCTGCTGTTGCAACGGGAATAAAGAGGGCGAACCCCGATAATATCGTGTTTTCCTATCAGGGGGACGGCGACTTGGCTGCAATCGGAACGGCAGAAACGGTTCATGCGGCGGCAAGGGGCGAGAATATAACGGTAATATTCATAAATAACGCAATTTACGGTATGACGGGCGGTCAAATGGCACCCACATCGCTTCCGGGGCAGGTCACCCAGACATCGCCGTACGGCAGGGATGTAAAAACCCAGGGCAACCCCATAAAGGTGTGCGAGCTGCTTTCAAGCCTTGACGGGCCTATGTACATAGAGCGTGTGACGGTCAATAACGTACCCAATATAATGAAGGCAAAGGCGGCAATAGAGAAGGCGTTCCGCAATCAGGTCGAGGGAGTTGGCTATAGCTTTGTGGAGGTAGTGTCCACCTGTCCCACGAACTGGGGAATGTCGCCTACCGATGCAATGGCGTGGATGGAAGAAAATATGCTTAAATACTATCCTCTCGGAGTGTTCCGTGATGTAAAGGGGGTAGATTGATATGACGCATAAGCTTATATTTGCAGGCTTCGGAGGACAGGGAATACTGTTCTCAGGGAAGGTTTTGGCATATTCTGCCATGAAGGCGGATATGGAGGTATCGTGGCTTCCGTCCTACGGGCCGGAGATGCGAGGCGGAACGGCGAACTGTCATGTAATCGTGTCGGACTTACCCATAAGCTCACCACTTGTAACCGAGCCTACGATACTTGCGGTGATGAACAGACCGTCGTTTTTCAAATTCGAGGACACGCTTGCACCGGGCGGCGTTATAATTAAGGACAGCACCTTAATTGACGCAAAGGGAAAGCGTGACGATGTGCGGTATTTTGACATTCCCGCAACCGACATGGCAATGGAAATGAACATAACAAAGCTTGCAAACATGATAGTTTTGGGAAAAATCGTGAAGGAAACGGGCATTCTTCCCATAGAAACTGTAATATCGGGCTTGGAGCAGATGACTCCCAAAAGAAAGGAACACCTCCTTGAGCCTAACAAAAATGCTATAATGGCAGGCTATAATTATTAATATAATTAATATAAACGGCAGAATTTTGCTCTTAATGAAAGGAGTAGGGCTATGCTGAAAAAAGGCAGAGCAGGCAATCGGAAAAGAAATGTTCCCAAATGGCTCATCGTGATAATAATATTGGCGCTGATTGTAGCGGCAACAGTTGCAGCGTGCAGCATTTTGGGCGGTTCGGAAAGTGATAAGGCACAGGCGCAGACCTATACTGCTACGCTGGGAAGTGTTACAAAGGCTATAGAAGCTTCCGGCACAATCGAGCCAAACGATGAGTACAGCGTTACCTCAATGCTCAAGGGCGATATAATTGCAGATTATATCGAGGAAGGTATGCAGGTAAAAGAGGGGGATGTTCTTTACGAGATTGATCCCGAATCCGTAAATAAGAGCATATTAACCGCAAAGGAAAATATCCAAAAAGCGGCTGATTCACTGGCGAGCGCAAACAAAAGCTTACGGGATTTAAGTATAACCGCATCGTTTTCAGGTGTAGTAACCGAGCTTTCGGTTAAAAACGGGGACGAGGTAAACGCCGGTACACCGATAGCCACCGTAAAGGATACCGAAAATCTTGTGCTGACGGTTCCTTTTAATGTAGGCGAGGCGGAAAGCTTGAGAGTTGGGCAGAGCGCAAAAATTACGCTTGCATCGTCAAATTCCGAGATTTTAGGCTCCGTCAAGAGCGTTTCGGGCGGAAGCATCGTAAATTCGGAGGGCGTGCCGGTTAAAAATGTTGAGATAAGCGTCAAAAACCCGGGCGCAATAACGGACGGGGAAATGGCAACCGCAATGGTTTCTGATATTGCGTGCAATTCCTACGGCACGTTTTCCTACGGAAGCGAAAAGACCTATACCGCAACCGCCAAAGGAACGGTTACGAACCTTAATTTCGTTGAGGGAGATAAGGTTTCGGGCGGTGCGATGATAGCGTACATTTCGAGTACCGATGTAAATTCCTCCGTAAACAATGCCCGGATTGCGTATAATCAGGCGGTTCGCCAGCTTGACGATTTGAACGATTCTTTGGAGGACGATTATAAGATAAAGGCAAAGGTTACGGGAAAAATCGTGCAGAAGAACTCTAAAAAGGGCGACACATTGGACGCCACAAACGGCGCAACCGTAATGGCGATAATCCAGGATGTCGATTCGCTTAAG
Source organism: uncultured Eubacteriales bacterium (assembly GCA_902492655.1). Lineage (GTDB taxonomy): Bacteria > Bacillota > Clostridia > HGM11514 > HGM11514 > CAKSKB01. Next base: position 28,634 of record CABUMF010000001.1, read on the forward strand.
TTCAATATGACCGTAGACGAGCTTGACATTACTTATATGAAGGCAGGGCAGAAGGTTGAGGTAACGGCGGATGCGGTTGAAGGCGTAAAATACGAGGGCGTTATTAAGACCGTAAGCACCGTCGGAACGAGCGCAAACGGTGTAACGACCTATCCTGTCGAGGTAACGCTTGCGGGTGAAGATATTGAAAGGTCGGAAAAGGCGGTTTACGGCTCTGAGGACTACGAAAGAAAGCTTATCCCGGGGATGAATGTTGACGCAAATGTAATCGTCGATACAAGGGAGGATGTGCTTTGCATACCCGTTTCGGCGGTTCAGAAGGGCAATCTGGTGGTTGCGAAGGTCAGCGGAGCGTCCAAGGAGAAAAATGGCGAAACCGAAGAAAATAAGCCGAGAATTGCGGATGCAATCGAGGTTCCCGAGGGCTTTTCGGCGGTGACGGTCGAAACGGGACTGTCGGACGATAAAATGGTTGAGATAAAGTCCGGTCTTTCCGAGGGCGATGTAGTTGTCGTGCCCGAGGTTCAGGTTGATACAATGATGAACGGCGTGATGGGCATGATGGGAATGCCGGCAGGCGGAGCACCGGCAGGTGGAGCACCCGACGGAGCACCGGGCGGAGGTAACAGACCTTCCGGCGGAGGCAACAGACAATGATAGAGCTTCGGGATATTTATAAAATATACGGCGAGGGCGATGCGCAGATCCGCGCCCTCGACGGGATTTCCCTTCATGTGGGGAAAAACGAATTTGTGGCAATAGTCGGCTCGTCGGGCTCAGGTAAGTCCACCTGCATGAATATAATCGGGTGCCTTGATATACCCACCTCCGGCACATACTCATTAAACGGCACCGATGTAAGCACCATGAGCGAGAAGGAGCTTGCCCATATAAGAAATCGTGAGCTTGGGTTTATATTTCAGCAGTATAACCTTATCCCTAAGATGACGCTTCTCGAAAATGTCGAGCTGCCCCTTATTTACCGCAGAATTTCGGCAGAAAAGCGGCATAAAATGGCACTTGATGCGCTCGATAGAGTAGGGCTTTCCGATAGGTACAAAAAGTACCCCTCACAGCTTTCGGGAGGTCAGCAGCAGAGGGTTTCAATAGCCCGTGCGCTTGCGGGCAACCCCCCTGTAATACTTGCGGACGAACCCACAGGTGCGCTTGATTCAAAGACGGGGCACGATGTGATAGGCTTTCTTAAAAAGCTTCACAGCGAAGGCACAACCGTCGTGCTGATAACCCACGATAACGGCATTGCGGCGCAGATACCGAGGGTTGTCAGAATACAGGACGGAAAGATTATTTCCGATGAGCTTCAGGGGGAGGGGATTTTATGAACCTTAAGCAAGCGTTCAAAATGGCGGTAAAAAGCCTTGCAACGAGCAAAATGCGATCCTTTCTCACAATGCTCGGAATAATCATAGGAGTTGCGTCGGTAATAGTGCTTGTGAGCATAGTAAACGGCGTGACGGTTGAGATAAACTCGCAGTTTGAAGCAATGGGCAGTAACATCCTTCAGGTAATGATAATGGGTAGAGGCGGCAACAGAACCGTCGATACCGAGGACTTAATCGAGCTTGCGGACGAAAACCCCGATGTGTTTGCGGCAGTTTCGCCGCTTGTTTCCCTTGAGGCGAACGCAAAGTCGGGGAGCGTCGATGCCGATACGTCCGTAAAGGGTGTAAACGAGGAATACCGCGCGCTTCGCAATCTTGATATTGCCTACGGCAGAGCCCTTTGCTATGCCGATGTAAAAGATAGGCTTCACAACTGCGTTGTGGGGACATATATATCCCGTGAGCTTTTCGGGAGCGACAGCGGAGCAATCGGGCAAACGCTCAAGATAAACGGGCTATCGTTTTGTGTAGTGGGAGTTTTGGATGAATCTGCCGACAGTGCGGAGGATTCCTCCGACGATGCAATTTACATACCATATTCTCTTGCGCTTAAAATGTCGGGGATGAAAAGCCCGAACATATTTTCCGTAAGTGCCGTCAGTGCGGAGATGACGGATCGTGCAGAGAGCCTTTTAAACGGGTATTTTATCGACCTTTTCGGAAGCTCCGACTACCACAGCGTAATGAACACCAAGGAGATACTCGATTCCTTAAACGAGATAACGGGCATGATGAGCGTGATGCTTGCGGGCATTGCGGGGATTTCGCTCCTTGTCGGCGGAATAGGAATAATGAATATAATGCTCGTTTCGGTAACGGAGCGGACGAGAGAAATCGGAATAAGGAAATCACTCGGCGCAACGCCGTGGGATATAAAGAGCCAGTTTGTGGTTGAGGCGATAACCACAAGCGCCGTGGGCGGCGTCATCGGGGTGCTTGCCGGAATAGGGCTATCTAAGCTATGCAGCATTTTCACGAATGTTGCGCTGTCTGTTCCGGCTATGATAATAGCGTTTTCCTTCTCGGCGGTAATCGGAGTTGCGTTCGGTTACTTCCCGGCGAAGAAGGCGGCGGCGCTCAACCCGATAGACGCTTTGAGGTATGATTGATTTTCGGAGGTGGCTTTAATGAATAAGAAAATTTTATGTGCATTTCTTGCGGTCATGCTTTTTATAACGGTGCTTTTGCCGGAGGAATCGTTCGCAACGGGCGAGGATGCGATGTTGGGGCTTCTTTCGGAGCTTGAGATAATGCAAGGGGACGGTGACGGCAATTTTAGGCTCTCGGATACCGTAACCCGTGCGGAATTTACAAAGGTGGCTGTTGCGGCATCGTCATATAGAAATTCCGTTCCGGCAGGACTTTCCGTGTCGCCCTTTCCCGATGTAAGCTATAAGGATTGGTCTGCACCGTATGTTAAGGTTGCGCTTTCTGCCGGGATAGTTTCGGGGTATCCCGACGGCACGTTTAGACCTGCAAAAACCGTAACATACGAGGAAGGGCTTACGATACTTCTTAGGCTTTTAGGCTACGGAGCAGAGGATTTCGGCTCGTCCTGGCCCTCGGGGCAGATAGGGCTTGCGGAGAATATCGAGCTTACGAAAAATGTCAGCCGGGTACAGGGCGAGGCTCTAACCCGTGCCGACACCGCAAACCTTGCCTATAACCTTCTTACAATGAAGGCAAAGGGCTCAAATACAGAGTATATATCCACATTCGAGTGGTCGGTGGTTTCAGATACCGAGATAGTGTCTGAAAACGATTCGGACAACACGATTTTAACCCCGAGCGGAAGCTACAAGCGTGCCGAAAGCTTTTTTGCGGAAACGGCGGTTGAGGGCAAGCTTTTCGTGAACAAAAACGGGAAAGCGGCGTACTTTGTGGCGGACGAAGCGATAAACACAAGCGAGAAATATGTTGTATATTCCGTGCTCGGGGACTCGGTTCTGGTTTACGATAACGGCTCTGTTTCCCCCATAAACTTAACGGGTGACACAGAAACCTATCTTGATTCCCAAAAAACGGTGTACAGTAGTGCTAAGGCTAAGCTTTCTATCGGCGATGTTATGTATGTAAAGCGTGATAGAAACGGGAAAATTGACTATATTTCCGTCACCACAAACAGCCTTGAAGGGCCGTGCAGAGTGGATTTGGGCGTTTCGTGGTACGGTGAGTTTGGGATAGATTCACTTTCCGGGGTAAAGGTTATGAGAGATAGCTCGGAGGCTTCCGTCGGGGAGCTTCAGACAAACGATATAGCCTACTACTCGGGCGAGCTTAACATGATTTTTGCATACAGCAAAAAGATTACGGGCATTTACGAAAGCGCAACGCCCAATCGTGATATGCCCACAGCCGTAACGGTTTCGGGCGTAAGCTATACCCTTGAGGGGGCGGATGCGTACAATGCGCTGTCCTCCGGCGGAAGCTTCCGCTACGGCGATACCGTAACGCTTCTTTTGGGAAGAAACGGCGAGGTTGCCGGGGTTGCAAGTCCGGAAACGACAAATTCGGCGGTTTACGGGTATCTTATAGGATCGACCGTGTCCGAGCGTGACATAAATGATGACGGTACGGACGAAACCGTATATACCGCAAGCATTGTAAAGCCTGACGGCGATACTGCGACCTATACCGTAAAGAAGGACTGCTCCTCCCTTAAAAATAAGGTTGTAAGGATTTCGTTTGAAGGCGGAGTCGGAACGGTTACAAGCATAAATTCAAACTCTTATGTAAGCGGAAAGTTCAGCAGTGACGGGCTGTATCTTGATAAATACAAAATTTCTCCCGATGCTGCCATTTTGGATGTTGCATCAGACGACTGGGGGGCAAGTACGCTTTATAAAAGGGTATATCCCCAAAGGCTTGCGGGGAGAACGGCTGACGGAGGAGATGTGCTTTACTACGAAAAGAACTCCTCGGATGTAATCACCGCAATGATACTTAAAAATGTCACCGGTGATGCGTACGAATACGGAATTATCACCTCTGCGCCCTATCCCAATACGGGAACGGGAATGTTCGGCTATCGCATAGGTTCAAAGACGGGCTCGTGGAACCAAACCACAACCCTTTGCGGTCTTGCACCCGTAACGCTCGCAAGCGGAATCGGAGCGAGATTTGAGTACACCGCAGGAGGCGTGGTGCGTGCGGATGCGCTGTTCTCGGTAGGCGGAATACGGGATATTACAAAGGAATACATCATAAGCTCGGATAACATAAAGTACGATATTGACGAAAATGCAACGGTTTATAAAAAGAGCGTGGGCGGCGACTGGCTGCAAACGGATATAACCGAAGCACTGCCTGACAGTGCTGTAAACCTTCGTGCATACTACGATGCCGAACCCATTGACGGCGGAAAAATAAGAGTAATAGCATTCGAGTAAAAAAAAGGCGGATTTTTCCGTCTTTTTTTAATAAACCCCTTTATTTTTGCAAAAATGTGTGATAAAATAGTAATATAAACTTAATTTGGAGGAAGCTTATGAAATCGGATATAGAGATTGCAAGAGAATGTAAAATGAAGCCCATTTCCGAAATTGCGGAGATGGCAGGCATAAAGGATGAGGAGCTTGAGCCGTACGGAAAATATAAGGCGAAGGTTTCCTTAAATGTCAGAAAAAGGCTTAAGGATAAGCCCGACGGTAAGCTGATTCTCGTCACCGCAATAAACCCCACCCCGGCAGGCGAGGGCAAAACAACGGTTACAATAGGGCTCGGTCAGGCACTTTGCCGACTTGGCAAAAACTGCGTTATTGCGCTTCGTGAGCCATCGCTAGGGCCAGTTTTCGGCGTGAAGGGCGGAGCTGCCGGAGGCGGCTATTCCCAGGTTGTGCCGATGGAGGATATAAACCTTCATTTTACGGGGGACATCCATGCCGTAACAACGGCGCACAATCTTCTTGCGGCGCTGATTGACAATCATCTTCAGCAGGGCAACGCTCTTTCGATTGATCCCAAAACAATCACCTTTAAGCGTTGCCTTGATATGAACGACAGGGCACTGAGGAATGTTGTAATCGGGCTTGGCGGAAGGCTTAACGGAGTTCCGAGGGAAAGCGGCTTTATGATAAGCGTAGCATCGGAGATAATGGCGATTTTGTGCATTGCGGACGGGCTTTCGGATCTTAAGGAGCGGTTTTCCAAAATCGTAATCGGCAGAACCTACGATAATAAGCCCGTAACCGCAGGCGATCTTCATGCACAAGGGGCAATGGCGGCTCTGTTTAAGGACGCAATAAAGCCGAACCTTGTGCAGACGCTTGAGGGAACGCCCTGCTTTATCCACGGCGGCCCGTTTGCGAACATTGCCCACGGCTGTAACAGCCTCACCGCAACAAAAACCGCCCTTAAGCTTGGGGACTATGTTGTAACCGAGGCAGGCTTCGGGTCGGACCTCGGAGCGGAAAAATTTCTTGATATTAAGTGCCGCTTAGGCTCACTCACGCCCTCGGCAATCGTGCTTGTTGCAACGGCTCGTGCCTTAAAGTATAACGGTGGAGTGAAAAAAGAGGACACCTCAAAGCCCGATGTTGAAAGCTTAAAGCGTGGTCTTTGCAACCTCCGTGCGCATATAGAGAACCTTCAGGGCTACGGCGTTGAGGTTGTGGTTGCGATAAATAAATTCTTAACCGATACCGACGAGGAAATCGGCGAAATCGAAAAGCTTTGTAAGTCCCTCGGCGCAAGGGTTAGCGTAACGGAAGGCTTTGCAAAGGGCGGAGAAGGAGCGGAAAGCCTTGCTCATGAGGTGCTTTCGGCAATAGAGAACGGAAAGCACGAATTTAAGTTCCTTTACGATACCTCCCTTTCCTTGGAGGAAAAGATAGAAACAATCGCAAAGAAGATATATCACGCAGGCTCGGTTGAGTATAGCCTGAAGGCTAAAAAGGCACTTGAACGTATAACCGAGGACGGATATTCCGAAATCCCCGTGTGCATTGCAAAAACCCAGTATTCGTTTTCGGACGATCCCAAAAAGCTCGGCAACCCCGAGGGCTACACCTTTAAGATAAGCGATGTAACGCTTTCTGCCGGCGCAGGCTTTGTGGTTGCGCTTTCGGGGGATATTATGACGATGCCGGGGCTTCCCAAAATCCCTGCCGCAAACAATATTGATATTGACGATGACGGCATTATTACGGGACTGTTTTGATTATGCGGTACGAAACCTTCAGCGAGGCTGAAACAAAGGCAGTGGGCAAGGCGTTTTGCGGTGAGTTAAAACGGGGCGATGCAATAAGGCTCGTAGGTGAGCCGGGGGTAGGAAAAAGCGTTTTTGTGAGGGGAATTGCGGAGGAGCTTGAGGTACAAGAGTATGTCACAAGCCCCACCTTCACGCTTGTAAACGAGTATCTCAGCGGCAAAATCCCCCTTTATCACTTTGATGCCTATAGGCTTTCGGGGGACGATGCGGCGGACATCGGGCTTGACGAGTATTTTTACATGGACGGTATTTGTGCCGTTGAGTGGCCGGAGAATATGGATTCGGTTATACCGCGCGGTGCGTACACCGTCACAATCGAGCGGGATCTTTCTCGGGGCGACGATTATCGCAGTATAACTATAGAAAAAGGGTTAGAATATGATTTTAGGGATTGATACATCGACAAATGTTTTGAGCGTGGCTGTAACGCATGGAGAAAGGGTGCTGGCGGAGCTTAGCATTGACAATAAAAAAACCCACTCAAAAAGCCTCATGCCGGCGGTTATGGCGGTACTTAACAGCATTGAGCTTGAGCCGTCCGAGATTGACCGCATTGCCTGCGCCGCAGGGCCGGGCTCATTTACCGGGATAAGAATAGGGCTTACGGCGGCTCGGACGCTTAGCCAGGCATTGGGGAAGGAAATTGCGGCGGTGAACACGCTTTTAGCTCTTTCGTATAACCTTAAATTCACGGGCGGAAGGGTGCTTTCCGCCATTGATGCAAGGGGCGGCAACGTTTATGCCGCAATATACAGCTTTCGGGGCAAAACCCATAAGGCGGTGCTTGAGCCGACCTTTATAAGCATTTCGGAGCTTAACGAGTATGTAAAAACGCTTCGGGGCAAAACCTACGCCGTAGGAGAAACCGAAGGCATTTCGGGAGTTTTAAGGCTTGATGCGAGGTTTGACAGACCTTCTGCCGCGTCCCTTAATTTTGCGGCGGAGGCTGAAGGAAAATTTACGGACTATAACCACGCTGATGCGGTTTATATCAATAAGCCGCAGGCACAGCGTGAGCTTGAAGAAAGAGAGAGGAACAAAAAATGATTATAGGATTGGGTGCGGACCACGGCGGCTTTGAGCTTAAGGAGCATATTAAGAAATATCTTTCGGATAAGGGGTACGAAATCAAGGACTACGGCACATACTCCGGCTCGGCGGCAGACTACCCCGATATTGCGTTTAAGACCTGCGAGGGGCTTCTTTTGGGAGAGTGCGACAGGGCAATTCTCTTTTGCGGAACGGGCATAGGAATATCCATTGCCGCAAATAAGGTTAAGGGAATAAGGTGTGCGCATTGTACGGATTCGTACTCTGCAAAAATGTCCCGCTGTCACAATAACGCCAATGTAATTGCACTCGGGGGCAGAATTACGGGGGTTTGCGTAGCGGAGGAAATCGTCGATGCGTACCTCGGAGCGTCCTTTTTGGGGGAGCGTCACGAGGCAAGAGTTAAAAAAATTATGGATTACGAGGGGTAATAGCTTATGGAAAGACGGGATAAGGTCAACTATTATCTTGATATTGCCGATACCGTTTTGGAGCGTGGAACCTGCCTTAGGCGAAATTTCGGGGCGGTGATCGTGAAAAATGACGAGATTGTGTCAACAGGCTATACCGGTGCGCCCCGAGGCACCTGCAACTGTAGTGACAGCGGAGTGTGCCTTCGTGAAAAGCTCGGAATACCGAGAGGGCAGAGGTATGAGCTTTGCCGTTCCGTTCATGCCGAGGCAAACGCCATAATCAGTGCGGCTCGGAGCGAAATGAAGGGCGGAACGCTGTATCTTTCGGGGCGTGAGGTTAAAACGGGCACGCTTGTTGTAAATATGTCCTCCTGCTCCATGTGCAAAAAGCTCATCATAAACGCCGGGATAGAAAAGGTTGTAATCAGGCGGAGCGAGGACGAGTATGATGAAATCCCCGTGTCCGACTGGGTGCGTGACGAGGAAAGCATAACCGGAGTTTTGGGGTATTGAATTCCAAATAATCACATAAAATTTCAAAAATACAGTATAATGAAACGGAGGTAATGTATATGCCGACATTAAGTATGTTTTTCGGAATTTTGATTAAAATGAATTGGAAAGACTTTGGAAAGCACAGTTGTCCCCATTTACATGCTTTCTATAATGAGTACGAAGCGGTTTTCGGTTTGGATGGCGAAATACTTTCCGGTGAATTTCCTAAAAAGCAAACAGCCTTTGTCAGAGCGTGGGTTTTATTGCACGAAGATGAATTAAAGGCTAATTGGGAATTAGCGGCGAACGGCGAAGAAACCTTCCGCATTGAGCCGTTAAGATAAGGAGTTTAATATGGACGAAATAATTAAGGGTGCTCCCCTCGGGCCGAGGGTGATCGAGGTTATTCCGAATGACAATTATGAGCTTTTGCTTACATTCAACAACGGAGAAAAGAGAAAGTTTGATGCAAAACAACTTTTGGATATGAGAGTGTTTGCACCGCTTAATAATATTGCATTTTTCAAATCCGTCAAGGTGGAATTCGGAACGGTTGTTTGGCCTAAGGATATTGATTACTGCCCCGACACTCTTTATGAGCAGAGCGTTCCAATGTGAAATATTACAAAACCGAATAATTACGCATAATCCGCAAATAATACCGAAAAGAGGTGTTGTTATGCGGATTATTAATTTGCTCAAATATAGGTGCAAGGCGGAAAAGGACGGCTTTTTCATACCGAAATTTCGAGGTTCGGCAAAGGAAAGTCACGAAAACGAAGAAATTTCAACGGATATAAATAAGGTAAAAAGCGTGTTTTATGAGAGCTTTCGGGCGGAATTAAACGGCGACATTGTTATAAGGGAGTTTAGCACGGGCGGAAAAACGGGGATAGCGGTTTTCATAGACGGAATGGTGAGAAGCGACAGCATAAACGAGTTCATCCTGAAGCCTCTTACAAAGTACGGGGGAGAAAGCAAAAGCATTTCCGACATTGTAGAGATAAATTCCGTAAAGCGAGCAAAAACGTACGGCGAAGCGTTTCGAGGGGTTTTAATGGGCGATACTGCGGTGGTAGTTCAGGGAATGGGCTATGCGCTCCTTTGCGAAACAAAGGGCTTTGATCGGCGAAGCGTCGGCAAGCCCGAGAACGAGAGCAGCATAATGGGCTCAAAGGAGGCGTTTTCAGAGAGCATACGCACCAACACCACATTAATAAGGAAAATAATCAAGAGCGAGCGGCTTGTAAGCGAGTTTGTGAAGGTGGGAAATCTCACCGGAAACACCTGCGCACTTATGTACATGGACGGGCTTGCAAATCCGGAGCTTATCGAGTGTGTAAAGGAGCGGCTTTTGGGGATTGACTGCGATTTTGTAAGCGGAAGCGGCATGGTGGAGCAGTTTATAGAGGACGGGCCGTACCGCATTTTGCCGAGCATACTGTCAACCGAGCGGCCCGACACCGCCGCCCTTCATCTTTGCCAGGGGAGGGTTGCGGTGCTTGTGGACGGCACGCCCTTTGCGCTCATAATGCCCGTCGGGGTAACTAACTTCATAAAATCGGCGGAGGATTCGTCTTTACGCTGGCAGTACGGAACACTTCTTCGCATAGTGCGGTTTTTCTCGGTAATAATCGCAATGCTTCTGCCGGGTGTGTTTATAGCCATATCGAACTATCATCGTGGGATGATTCCCACCGACCTGCTTATAGCAATAGCAAAATCAAGGGAGAATGTTCCCTTCCCGGCGGTGTTTGAGATACTTTTGCTTGAGCTGTCCTTTGAGCTTATAAGGGAGGCGGGGGTGAGAGTGCCGGGTGCGGTGGGCAACACAATCGGCATAGTCGGAGGGCTGATATTGGGGCAAGCGGCGGTCACAGCCGGTATAGTAAGCCCGGTTTCAATAATCGTGATTGCCTTTACCGTGATTGCCAACTTTGCGATACCCGACTACAGCTTTTCCTTCGGGATAAGGATATTGCGGCTTATGTTTATAGCATTGGCGTCCTTTTTGGGATTTTTCGGTATAGGAGTGGGGCTTATGATAGCCGGAATTATAGCCTGCGAGGATTCCTTTGGTGTGGGGCTTTTAAGCCCGACTGCGCCGAAAACCAAGCAGAATGCGAATGTGCTTTACAATCCTCCCGTGTGGAAAAAGCGGTTTCGCCCCGATGAGCTTAACACATCGGAAAAGGAAAATCAGCCTGCCCGCTCAAGGAAATGGAGGGATTAAAATGAGGAAAAGCGAAGCCGTAACCGGAAGCCACGGCGCAATAGCCATGATTTTCATACTCATAAGCTCCAAGCTTTTTTGCTCCTATCTTCCCGAAGCGGTAGCGAAAATGGGGAGCGCAAGCGTGATTTCAAGCCTTTTAGCGGCGGTGATAACGGGATTTTTGTTTTGGCTTATTTCAAAGAGCGACCTAAGTCTGTTCACCCTTTTTGAAAGAGCGTTTTCCCAAAATCTGGGAAGAATTGCTCAAGGGATATTTACGGGGTATTTGTTTTTTTATTCTGCGGCAAGCCTTCACGAGAGTATAAAGATAATAAAAATCTATAACTTCCCCGAAACGGGCGAGCTTGTGTTTTGCATTGTGTCGCTTGTGTCGGCGTACTTTGTCGGAGCGAGGGGACTTACGGGTGCGGTTCGGCTATCGGAGTTTTATTTTAAGCTTTGCGTGCTTACGGTGTCGCTGATTCTCATTTTATCCGTCGGACAGTGCGATTTTTTAAAGCTTTATCCCGTTTTGGGGCATCCTGATAACATACCCTCGGGGATTTTTTCATTTCTTTCCGTTTACTCCGACATTATGCTTCTCCTGCTTCTTATGAAGGAATGTGGCGGAGGGGAAACTGTGCGAAAAATCGGCATAAAGGCGATTAGCCTTTGCGGCTTTACAGCGGTTCTTTCGACGCTTTTTTATAACTGCGTTTATGACTTTACGGTGTCGGGAGAAAAGGCTTCGGGGATATTGGAGCTTGTCAAAAATGTGTATCGGGGGCCTGCGCTTCAGAGGGTAGGTTCGGTGTTTTTTCTTATGATGACGGTAATTTTTTCAATATCGGTGTGCATAAATTTCGCCCTGTGCGCACATAGCTTCAAAAAGACCTTCGGCATTTCGGACGGGCGGAGAATACTTCTGCCCACAGCAACCCTCATTATGGGGTTATGTATGCTTCCGCCGTTTAATAACGGGCTGTCCTTTGTGCTAAAATACGGCGGAGGGATAATGGTCTTGGGTGTTTTTGCGGCATATGTTATTTTTAGGTTCGGCAGGAGAGGGGCGAGCATAGCGGTGCTTTTACTGCCCCTTATATTTTCGGGGTGCGCCGATATGCACGAGGTGTCAGACGAGGTGTACGCAATAGTTTTGGCGGCGGATAAGGTGTCCGAGGGCGTAAGACTAACCGCCGCAATGCCCTCTTATGAATCGGAGGAATCAAGTGAGAACCTTATCTATTCGGTCGATGCGCCAAATGTAGCCGAGGCACTTTATAAGCTGAACCGAGCCCTTACACGAAGGGTATCGTTCATTCACCTAAAGGCGGCTGTCTTGTCCGAGGAATTATCGAGGGAAGGGATTTCCGATGTTGTAAACCCCATACGAAGGCATATTGATGTACAAAACGCAATGGGAGTTGCGGTTTCGGAAGGGAGAGCTGAGGACTATCTTAAAATCATGTGCGAAGGCGGAAACGGCAACATTTCAAAGGAGGCGGAGCTGATGCTTTTGTCGAACCGCTATAATTCCAAAAGCCCGGGCATAATTCTTGACACTTTTTGCGATAACATGACCTCACCCTATGTAAGCGCCCTTTGCCCCTTCGTGGGTGAAAACGGCGAGATGACGGGTATTGCGGTTTTTTCGGGGGATAGGCTGTCTACTGTTCTTTCCGTTGAGGAGTCTTCTGCATATATGCTGGCGGCAGGGGATGACGAAATGAATGTGACCTTGTCGGACGGTGAGATAATCAATATAACAAAAAACGCTTCGGAAGTTAATGTACGGGGCGGAAAAATACATCTTGAAATAAATGCTTCGGGGGTGGTACAGGCTGAAAGCGAGAGCATACATGAGCTAAAGAGCCGAGCCGAGAGGGAGATAAAAAGCCTTGTAAGAAAAGTGCTTCGGAAAACACTTCGGGGCGGAAGCGACATATTGGGAATACGCGGCAAGGCGGCGAAAAACTATCTTACAATAGAGGGGTGGAGCGAATTTGAGCCTTCCTCGGACGAGCTTTTCGTTGATGTAAACCTCGATTTGAAAAGGAGCGTAAAGGGATGATGAAGATAATTTTGGCGGCATCGTGGCTTTACAGCTTTGACTATTTGAGGTATCTTTTTTCTAAGCACGAATATTTGCAGTTTTCGGGTGTGCTTTTATTGCTTGGAGCATCGACAATCGTCATTTTTTTAAGGTAGAGGAGGCGAGTGCGAGGGCGATAAAGCAAGCCGCAACGGATGAACCGCCGTAGCTTATAAACGGGAGCGGAATACCTGTTACGGGCATAATTCCCATGCACATACCGATGTTAATAAAGCTGTGGAACAGGAGCATTGACGAAACACCGCAAGCCATAAGACCGCCGAAGGTATTTTTCGAGCGGTAGCCGATAAAAAACACCCTCAGTATTATAAGAAAGAGCAAAAGCGTAACGGTTGCACAGCCCAAAAAGCCGAATTCCTCCCCGATAACGGCGAAAATGAAATCGGTGTGCTTTGAAGGGAGAAGCTCGTTTTGGGTAAGGTAGCCCGATAAAAAGCCGTTTCCGAAGATTTTTCCCGAGCCGAGCGCAAGCTTTGACTGTATAACATTGTAGCCGTAGCCTGTCGGGTCAAGCTCGGGGTTTAGAAAGACCAGTATTCTTTGCTTTTGGTAGTTTTTGAGAACCGTCCACAAAACAGGCAGAGAAATGGCGAAAAGCCCTCCTCCGACGGCAAAATACTTCCAGGAAAGCCCTGCAAAAAAGAGCATCGAGGCGGTGATGAACACAAAAACGAGTGCCGTGCCGAAATCGGGCTCAAGCAGAACCGGAACAATAAAGCAGGCGGCATGGATAAGGAGTAGAAAGAGGTTTTTGGCGGAGTTTATGCCGTTTCCCACCCGAGAAATGTGAGAAGCGAAGGTAATAATAAAGCCGATTTTCACAAATTCCGAGGGCTGAAAGCCGTAGCCGCCTATTCTTATCCAGCTTTGACCGCCCGCCTCCGAAAGCCCCGTTCCGAATATAAGAACTGCAGTAAGAAGCCCCACGGACAGTATAAAAATCAGGGGCGAGAGCTTGTCTAAAATTTTCGGAGATATGTAATTCATCGCAAAAAAAGCCAAAAAGCCCAAAAAATACGCAATACACTGCGTTTTAACATACGAGTCTGCAAAGGGGAAACTGTAAACGCTTGTGTAAACGGCGGTAATTCCGCAAACTGATATTAAAATGAGAAGGAAAAGCAGAAGCTTGTCCGGGAACGCTTTTTTCATGAAACTCACCTCAAACAGTATTTTACCACAAAAATCCGCAATAATCAAGTAAATTCCCACAACAGGGTTTGACAAAATGCACAGGAAAAATGTGGTATAATTTTTGTATGAGGTGATAAATGTGCAACAGGTTACGGTAAAGGGCGCGGTAAGCGCGGCACGAAAGAAGATAGCCTCAAAGGAGGGCAAGCCGGAAAGGATAGCGGCTTTGGGGATAATCGCTTTTTTAATTTCAAGGGCGGAAGTGTTTTCATTTGTAACGCCCCTCGGGGTATCGTTTATGGCGGCGGCGTACGAGGGAGGAGCTTTCGGGCTTTTGCTTCTTGTGGCATCCGTTTTGGGAATGCTAACGGCGGGCACGGGGTATATGTATGTTCCTGCGGCGGTAATGCTTTATTTAATCATGCGCTTTGAGCGAAAAGGCAGCCGCACCGTTATAACAACCGCCGTTTACGCTTGCGCATCGGTGCTTGTATCGGGCTTGCCGGCGGTGATTTGGCTTGGGGGAAACGCCCTTGAGATAGTAAGACTTCTCATTTTTGCCACAGCGGCATTTTTCGGGGTGTATGTATTTTCGGTTTTTCTGTCGGTTATCGGGAAACACCGAAGGTGCCTTAATTCCGAGGAGATAATATCGTTTTTTATTACTCTTTCCCTTGGGGTTTTGGGACTTCCCTTTGAAAAAATCGGCTATGTTACGCCTATGACCGTGCTGTGCGGATTTTTCATACTTTCGTCCTCGCTGTCGTCTAGCGTATCGTCTGCGGCAGTGGGGGTTGTGTGCGGCTTTATTCTCGGGTGCAACACCGCCTCACCCATGGCTTATATGGGAGTTTGCGCCTTTTGCGGACTTTCCTGCGGAATAATGGGAAGATTTGGAAAAGCAGGATCGGCATCGGCATTTGCGCTTTGCGTTATAATAAATGCGTGCATGGCTGAAAGCCCCGAAAAAATAACCTTTTCCTCGCTTGATGCGGCATTGTCGGTGCTTTTGTTTTTTGCTGTGCCGACAAAGGTATTCAAGCGTCTTGGGATAAAGGGCGATGGGTCGAGCTTTTGGGGCTTTGAAACCTTCCGCGAAAGATTGAAGCTTTTCTCGGGAGCATTTTCGCAGATTTCCGAGTCTGTTAAGGCATTTTCGGATTCCTCCCCCAAAATGAGCCGCTTTGATATGTTCGATAAGGCGGCGGATTCAGTGTGCCGAGACTGCAAAAACTGTTCTCTCTGCTGGCAAAAATACTATAACGATACATACGATATAACCATGAAGTGCTTTCACGAGGTTGATAAAAGGGGAGCGGTTGAGCAAAGCTTTCTGCCCGACTATTTTAAGGAGCGGTGCTGTGATTGCGAGGGGTTTATACGGAGCATTAACCGAACCTACGAGGAATTTAAGGACGAGCTTTTGTGGAGGGGCAGACTAAATCGTGCAAAGGAGCTTTCCGCAAACGGCTTTTCCGAGGCGGCAGAGGCGGTTGACAGGCTTTGCGCCGACATTTGCGAGAATGTTTCGTTCAGTCGGGAGCTTGCGGTGAGCGTAACTGCGGCACTTGAGCGTGAGGGGATATATGTAAAGTCGGCAACGGTTTTCAAAAATCCCTACGGACGGTACGAGGTGAAGCTGAGCCTTCCCTCATGCGGCGGACGGGACGCCTGCACCCGTGCCGAGCCTGTGATAAGCGAGATTATGGAATGTGGCATGAAAAAGACCTTCGGGGAATGTATGCTTTGCGAGTGTAATGTAATTTTCAGCGAGGCGAGCCGTATTGCGGTAAAATCGAGCATAGTGGGAGCTGCTGCGGAAGGCGAGGATGTTTCGGGCGACAGTGCGGTTTCCTGCGATATGCCCGACGGGAACCGCCTGATACTCCTTTGCGACGGCAAGGGCGTTGGAAAGAATGCGAACATGGAAAGCAGTGAGGCGGTGCGGCTCATATCCAAGCTGATTTTTGCGGGCTTTACCCCCGACAGCGCAGTAAGGCTTGCAAACTCTGCAATGGCGGAGTGCTGTGAGGAAAGCTACACAACCGTAGATGCGGCGGTAATCAACACCGTAAACGGCACCTGCGTGTTTGTCAAAAACGGGTGCTGTCCCACATTTATAATAAGGGAGGGCGGCATGGAGAGAGTCGGCTGCACGAACCTTCCCGTCGGAGTGGGCAATGAAACGGAGGTAAATGAGGAATACGGTACGCTACGGTCGGGCGACCGTATAATAATGATGAGCGACGGGGTGTACGATGCCTTTGGGAGCGAAAAGACGCTGAAGGCTGAGCTTTTGGATATTTTTGAAAAGAGGAGCGAGGATTTTGCCTCCGCACTTTTGAAATCCGCCAAGAAACGAAAGGGCAATCGGGACGATATGACAGTCATTTATACCGAAATAATTAATGAATAATGAATAGTGAAAAATGAATAATGAATAATTAAGGAAACAAATGCTACGCATAAAAAATGAATAATGAATAGTGAATAATTAATAATTAAGGTGCAAATGCTCCGCATTTGAATCATTTGAATCATTTGAATAAAAGAAAATCGCATAGTGATTTTCTACCACAATTATTCATCATTCATTATTAATTATTAATTATTGAATTGATTTCCATGAAATTTTGTGTTATAATTAATAGAAGAAAATCGCATAGTGATTTTCCACCACAATTATTCATTATTAATTATTAATTTGTAAAGAGGGGTTTTTTGTGCTTCGGATGGAAATTGCGCTGTTTCTGTTGCTTTCGTTTCTGGCGTATGTGTATTTCACGGCGCAGAAGGAGCGGTCGGCACTGCACCAAACCTTTTCGGTGCTTCTTGTAGCCGCGCTTGCAAATATTTTTCTTGACGGAGTGACGGTTTATACGGTAAACCGCTTAGAGAGCGTTCCTCTGCCGCTAAACGACATTTTGCACAGGCTGTTTTTAAGCAGTATGGTGTTTGTGATTTATCTTTTTTATCAGTATATCGCAATCCTTTTGGAAACGGAAACCGGCAGACCGAGGCGTCTTGATCTTATAGCGAAAATATTTCTTGCACTTGCGCTTATCGGCAGCTTTTTCCTTCCTATTTCATATACCGTAACAAAAAACGGCAATTACTCGTCGGGGCCGTATATGCTTGTGCCGTATATTGCGGTGGCGTTTTATCTTGTGCTGTGCGTCATATTGATGACGGTAAACCGCAAAAGGCTCGATAAAAAGGTGAAGGGTGCAATCGGGATAGCCCTGATTACGGAGCTTGCGGTCAGCGTGCTTCAGGGGATAAATCACACATGGCTGATAAGCGGAATGGGAATAAGCCTCATGTGCCTTTCGTTTTACCTTACACTTGAAAATCCCGAGGCGCTTAAGGCAGAGCTTGTGGAGCAGAAGCTGTCGATGCTTTATCTTAAAAGTCAGGTAAATCCTCATTTTCTTTATAACACCCTCGATACCATAAGGATACGGGCACAGCTGGGAGGCGACAGCGAGGTTGCGGGACTTCTCATGAAGCTTGTGGAGTTTTTCCGCATGAGCGTCAAGGTGGACAGCCCAACCGTAACCTTGGACGAGGAGCTTGAGCTTTCGAGGGTTTATATGGAGCTTATGTGTCTTCGGTATCCAGAGCTCGAGTGGGAATGTGATGTAGATCCCGATCTTGGCGGAGCGTCGGTTCCGAATTTTATTCTTCAACCGATAGTCGAGAACAGCCTTTTGCACGGGCTGAAAAACAAGGGGTATCGTGGGAAGGTTACTATTTTGGCAAAAAGCGTCCCCGAGGGCGTTGAAATTTCGGTACGGGATAACGGATGCGGCTTTCGGGCGGAGGTTAAGGCGAGGATTGACGAAATGCTTTCGGGCTACGCAAAAAAGCCTCCGAAGCTAAGCGGAAGCAGTATCGGAATACTGAATGTTCAAAAGCGCATAAAGCTTTATTGCGGAAAAGATTACGGACTTTACTATACAGAGAACGAGGAAGGCGGCGTAACGGCGCACATTTTGTTGCCGCTTTTGGAGGAAGATGAATGAAAAAACTTCGGGTACTTTTGGTGGATGACGAGATAACGATAAGGGAGGGCTTCAGAAGGCTCTTCGATTGGGAAGGGCACGGCTGTGAGGTAGTCGGGGAGGCGGCAGACGGCATGGAAGCACTTTCAAAGATTGACGCCCTTTCGCCTGACATCACCATAATAGATATAAATATTCCGATCATGAACGGGCTTAAGGTGATAGAGCTTGCAAGGCTGAAGCATCCCGATACGGCGTTTGTAATAGTGTCGGGGTACGATGATTTTTCATATTGTCGGGAGGCACTTAGGCTCAAAATCGCCGACTATATATTAAAGCCTGTAAACTATGATGAGTTCGGGGCGTGCATAGATAAGCTTAAAATTTCGATGTTCAGGAAGGAAACCTCGGTTGACGATATGCCGAAGGAGCGTACAATCGTTGGCATCACAAGGTTTTTGCAGGAGCATATGAGCGAGGATCTGAGCCTCAATTCACTTGCGGAGGAGTTTCACTTAAGCCCCGGGTACATAAGCCAGCTTTTCAAAAGCGAGATAGGCGTGGGCTTTCTTTCGTATCTTACGGGAATAAGAATCGAGCAGGCGAAGAAGCTTTTGCTTTCAACCGACCTTTCCGTCACGGAAATATCGTCAAGAGTGGGCTACGGCGATTACAGAGTGTTCACCAAGGTTTTCAAAAAGACGGAAAGCGTAACTCCAACCCGTTTCAGACGGGAGTTTTTGATTGGCAGAAGCTCCGACGGCGACCGATAAATCGAAAATTTAACGAATTTTTGCAAAATTTTAAAATAACGCTTGACTTTTCGGTCGGATTGTGCTATAATACAAAATGTTGCGAATGAGCATCTGGGTGTAGCGCAGTTTGGTAGCGTGCTTGAATGGGGTTCAAGAGGTCGCAGGTTCAATTCCTGTCACCCAGATTTTTTCCCGAGAAACCGTATAATTGCTTGAAAAACAAGTGATTATGCGGTTTTTCTTGTAATGCTTTTCAGCATTGCTGATAGTATTTTTGTCAACGGAGTGTGTTATATGAAACGGAATTTGACAACGGGCAGTGTGTTTAAGAACATCGTGTATTTTTCATTGCCGTTCTTTTTGTCCTATCTTCTTCAGACGCTTTACGGCATGGCGGATTTGTTCATAATCGGCAGATTTTGCTCGGTTGCGGACATAACGGCAGTTTCTGTCGGGAGCCAGGTTATGCATATGCTGACGGTCATGATAGTCGGGCTTGCGATGGGGTCAACGGTTTTGATAGGGCGAAACGTGGGCGGCGAAAACAAACAGGGCATATCCGTTTCAATCGGGAATACGGTTACGCTTTTTGCCGCAGTTTCCGCTGTGATGACGGTTTTGCTTCTCATTTTTGTAAACCCCGTTGTGTCTGTCATGTCAACGCCTGCCGAAG
Organism: uncultured Eubacteriales bacterium; assembly: GCA_902492655.1. Taxonomy (GTDB): domain Bacteria; phylum Bacillota; class Clostridia; order HGM11514; family HGM11514; genus CAKSKB01. The sequence goes on from CABUMF010000001.1 coordinate 48,098, forward strand.
CCGAAATCGGTGCGGTGGAGTATCTTACGGTCTGCTTTATCGGTATTCCGTCCATAGTGGCGTATAATATCATCAGCTCGATTTTCAGAGGTCTCGGCGATTCAAAAAGTCCAATGTATTTCGTTGCAATTTCGTGCGTTATAAATATATTGCTCGATTGCGTGTTTATCGGGATTTTTGGTATGGGGCCTCGGGGAGCGGCACTCGGAACGGTAATTTCGCAGACGGTGAGCGTTGTGATAGCGGTTTTGGTTATAAGAAAACGGGGCATGGGCATAAGCCTTTCAAGGAAGGATTTTTCTCCTCAGTCATCCGTTATCCGTCAGATTATGAGAGTAGGACTTCCTGTTTCGCTGCAGGACGGGTTTATTCAGATTGCGTTTTTGGTAATAACCGTAATTGCGAACAGGCGAGGGCTGTCGGATGCCGCGGCGGTAGGAATAGTAGAAAAGATAATCGGGATTTTCTTTTTGATACCCTCGTCCATGCTTTCCTCCGTTTCGGCGATTGCGGCTCAGAATTTCGGTGCGGGGAAGGGCGAGCGTTCGAGGCTCACGCTGAAATATGCTTGCGTGCTTTCGGTAGGCTTCGGATTTTTGGTATCGGTCATCACGCAGTTTTATCCCGAATTTTTGGTTTCTTTGTTTACCGACGACAGGACGGTTACGCTTTTTGGAGGGCAGTACCTTAAAAGTTATGTGTGGGATTGCATGGTGGCGGGAGCGTCCTTTTCCTTCAGCGGTTATTTTTGCGCATTGGAGCGGTCGGAAATATCCTTTATTCACAATGTTTTGTCGATTTTGCTTGTCAGAATACCGGTTGCGTACTTTATGTCGGAAATGTATAAGGCTACGCTTTATCCCATGGGGCTTGCCTCGCCCTTGGGCTCGCTTTTTTCCCTTATAATCTGTATGTTTGTGTATTTAAGATACGATAAAAAATGGAGCTGTGTTTAACAGCTCCGTCCTATTTTTTCTCCGTATTTTACGGGGGTTTCTATGTTGTTTTCCGAATTATTTAAAATATCCTCACGAATAACCGCACGGTCCTTTTCCAAAAGAAGCACAATCGTCGAGCCGCCGAACTCAAACATACCCTTCTCGTCACCCCTTGAGAATTTGCGGACAGGGTTGTTTGAAATCTTGCCGACCATGAGCGCACCGACTTCTGTTTGGCAAGCGTCCCCGAAATTATCGGTGTGAAGCAGTGTAACCTCTCTTGAATTTCGGGAAAAAACCTTATAGCTTTCCGAAATCGGCATAACCGTATGGAAAACGCCCTTTATTTTTTTGGGATTTTCCGCCGTTCCCGAGTCGAAAAAGCAGTACCTGTGATAATTATGAACCGCAAGACGGAAAACCAGGCACTTTCCGCCCCGATATTTTCCCCCGTCGCCGCCTGTAAGCTCGGACACGGTATAAACCGAGTTTTTTATGAAAAAAACCGATTCGTCATTTATGTCATACACCGTAAGCGCCGAGTCGCATGGGCTTATAAGAGAGGAAGGCTCGCTGTCGACCGGTCTTTTCCCCGGCAGAATTTTTCTTGTAAAAAAGTCATTAAACGAGCAGTAGCGTCTGTTTTCGTAGTCGCTCATGTCAATGTTGTTGCTTTCAATAAAGCGGTTTACATAAAGAGATGAAAGCCTTGTGCTCAGCAAAAGCCCCGAAAGCTTTGTCACGGGTGGCAAAACGAGCGGCTTTAATATCAGCCTTCCGACAAAAGTGTTGTATAAAAAGTTCTGAATTTTTTCAATCATAATCTACTACCGAATTTTATAAGGCTTATAAACACCGCAATGCCTATTGATACGAGCACAACCTTGCCGAGTATAGCCGGCTTTCTGATCGGGATATTTATAACAAAGCCGAAGCCGAGCATAAGCATTACGAGCGCCATCATCACATCGCTGTAGGCAATGCCGGTTAAAATGTCGATAAGCTTAAACAAAGGGATAACAAGAGCGGAGGTGGTAATGGGGACGCCTCTGAAGCCGCCTCCGACAGCTCCGCCGTCCTTTTTAACCTCCTCGAGGACGTTGTAATACCCGAGCCTTATAACGCCTGCAAGAACATAAAAGCTAAGAATCGAGATGCCTAAAATCCCGAGATTTTTAACGCCGATGCAGTAAGCAAACACCGCAGGGGCAACGCCGAAGCATACAAGATCGCAAAGCGAGTCGATCTGAACGCCGAAGCTTTTTGCGTATTTGTCACGCTTAACCTTTCTTGCAATCGAGCCGTCGAACATATCGCAAATGCCCGAAATCATAAGGCAGATAAGAGCCGCCTTGAAGTTTGCCCCGAAGGACTGAAATATCCCCACAACCGAAAAAATAAGCCCGACATATGTTAAAATAACGGAAGGATTATAATAACCTACCATTTACAATCTCTCCTAACTGTTAATATAACTATATAATAACACACTTTCGGAGATATTTCAAGTATTTAATTTAAAATTTCTGAAGCTTTTACTATTGACGTAAATAATCTTTTGTGGTAAAATATAAGTATAAAACACGAGGGGGTTATATAATTGAGAACCGTTTTGAAAAATGCAATGGTTTATGCGGACAGCGATTTTGCAAAGCTCGATGTGGCGATTGAAGACGGCGTAATTGTTGACATTTCCCCGAATGTCGAAGGCGGTACTGTTTTTGATTTTAACAATTTTTATATTTTCCCCGGTTTCGCAGACGTACATGTTCATTTGCGTGAACCGGGTTTTTCGTACAAGGAAACGATAAAAACGGGTACGGCGGCTTGCGCAAGGGGAGGCTATACTCATGTACTTTCGATGCCCAATCTCAATCCCGTTCCCGATTCTTTGGATAATTTGAAGGCTCAGCTTGATATAATCGAGCGGGACGCCTGCATAAGCGTAACGCCGTTTGCGGCTATCACAAAGGGGGAGCAAGGTAAGGAGCTGTCGGATTTTTGTGAGCTAGCCCCGTACTGCGCCGGCTTTTCGGATGACGGCAGAGGTGTGCAGAACGAAGCAATTATGCTTGAGGCGATGAAGCGCATAAAGAAGCTTGATAAAATATTATCTGCCCATTGTGAGGACAACAGCCTTTTGTACGGAGGGTATATTCATGACGGGGAATATGCTAAGGCGAACGGTCATAAGGGCATTTCCTCCGAAAGCGAGTGGAGGCAGATTGAGCGTGATATAAGGCTTGCAGAGCAGACCGGCTGTAGGTATCATGTGTGCCATATATCCTGTAGGGAAAGCGTTGAGCTTATAAGGCAGGCAAAGAAGCGTGGGGTTGACATAACGTGCGAAACCGCACCGCATTACCTATGTTTGAACGATTCACAGCTCTCCGATGAGGGAAGGTTCAAAATGAATCCGCCCATTAGGAGCGAGATTGACCGTCTTGCCCTCATAGAAGGTATTAAGGACGGCACGATTGATATGATAGCGACCGACCATGCGCCCCATTCGGAGGAGGAAAAATCGAGAGGACTGTCGGGAAGCCTTATGGGCATAAGCGGCATAGAAACGGCTTTTCCCGTTCTTTATACGGAGCTTGTGCGGAAAAATGTCATTACACTTAAAAAGCTTGTCGAGCTTTTGAATGTAAATCCTCTTAAGCGGTTCGGCATAGGCGGAAGGCTCAAGGTCGGGGAAAGGGCAAATCTTACGGTGTTTGACTTAAATGATGAATACACCGTTTTGCCGTCGGAATTTCTGTCGAAGGGGAAGGCGACTCCTTTCTTTGGTAAAAAGGTTTTCGGCAGGTGCATATTGACCGTTGCGGACGGGAAAACAGCGTGGAGGTATAATGTATGAAAAAAGTTTGGCTGGAAATAGTCGGCAACCGAAAAATAGCCGAAAAAACCTACGAAATGAAGCTTACGGGCGACATTGCGGACATTTCTTATCCCGGGCAGTTTGTAAATTTCAAGCTTGAAGGGTTTTATCTTCGTCGCCCGATTTCGGTGTGCGATTTTGAAGGGGATGTGCTTACGGTCATTTATAAAACCGTAGGAGCCGGAACCGAAAAAATGAGCCTTATGAAATGCGGTGAAAGGCTTGATACGCTTGTTGGGCTGGGCAACGGATATAGAGTGGAAAACGCCGGGGACAGACCGCTGCTTGTCGGCGGCGGAGCAGGCGTGCCGCCCCTTTATGCCCTTGCAAAAAGGCTTGATAACCCCACCGTTGTAATGGGCTTTAACACAGAGCACGAGGTGTTCTATAAAGAGGAATTTGAAAGCATAGGCGCAAAGGTTTATGTTTCGACAGCGGACGGTAGCGTGGGAACAAAGGGCTTTGTTACGGATGTTATTAAGAATTTGGGAGAATTTTCTCATTTGTACTGTTGCGGTCCCGAGCCTATGCTGAAAGCGGTTTACGACCTTTGCGACTGTACGGGTGAGTTTAGCTTTGAGGAGAGAATGGGATGCGGCTTCGGAGCGTGCATGGGCTGCTCGTGCAAAACAAAGTACGGCAATAAGCGGATCTGCAAGGACGGGCCGGTGCTTTCAAAGGAGGAGATAATATGGTAGATTTAAGCGTAGATTTAAGCGGCTTGAAGCTTGATAATCCCGTAATTCCGGCGAGCGGAACCTTCGGCTTCGGCTATGAATTTGCTCTTTTGTATGATATTAATATTCTCGGGAGCATTTCCTTCAAGGGAACAACGAAGGAACCCCGATTCGGAAATCCCACACCGAGAATTGCGGAGTGCAAAGAGGGGATGATTAATTCCGTCGGGCTTCAAAATCCCGGTATCGACAAGGTTATTTCAGAGGAGCTTCCCAAGCTTTCGATGTTTTACAAAAAGCCCGTTATTGCCAACATAAGCGGATTTTCGGTTGACGAGTATAAGTATTGCTGCGAGAAAATCAATAAAGAAAAGCAGGTTGGGATAATCGAGGTGAATGTAAGCTGTCCGAATGTTCATAACGGCGGTATGAGCTTCGGAACAAATCCCGAATCGGCGTACGAGGTTACAAAGGCGGTTAAGTCGGTTACGGATAAGCCCGTTTACATGAAGCTAAGCCCCAATGTTACCGATATTACGGAAATTGCGCTTGCCTGTGAGGGCGGCGGAGCGGACGGGCTTTCGCTTATAAACACCCTCATGGGCATGAGAATTGATGTCAAAACCCGAAAGCCTGTTATAAAGAACAAAATGGGCGGATTTTCCGGGCCTGCAATTTTCCCTGTTGCGCTAAGAATGGTGTATCAGGTTTATGAGGCTGTAAATATACCGATAATCGGAATCGGCGGAATTAAGACGGCGGAGGATGTTATAGAGATGATTCTTGCGGGGGCTACAGCGGTTGAAATCGGGGCGGAGAATCTTATCAATCCTTATTGCTGTAAGGAAATAATCGAGGAGCTTCCCAAAGCAATGGAGAGGCTTAATATAAAAAAACTAAGTGATATTATCGGAGGTGCTCACTGATGGGTAAGGATGTAATAATAGCCTGCGATTTTTCGGGCAGGGAAGAAACGCTTTCGTTTCTTGATAAGTTTTCGGGGAGAAAGCCGTTTGTGAAAATCGGCATGGAGCTTTTTTATTCATGCGGAGCTGAAATAGTCAGGGAAATCAAGGCAAGAGGGCACAAGATTTTTCTTGATTTGAAGCTTTGCGATATTCCGAATACCGTAAAAAAATCAATGGCAGTGCTTTCAAAGCTTGATGTTGATATGTGTAATCTTCACGCCTTCGGAACAAAGGCTATGATGGAGGCGGCGCTCGAGGGGCTGACGCGCGAGGACGGAACACGGCCTATTTTGATTGCTGTCACACAGCTTACCTCCACGAGCGAGGAACGCATGAATAGGGAGCTTCTTATAAACGAGCCTATTGATAAGGTTGTTATGCACTACGCAAAGAATGCGGCGGATGCAGGGCTTGACGGCGTTGTCTGCTCACCGCTGGAGGCGGCAAAGGTCAAGGAGGTTTGCGGCAAGAGCTTTCTCACCGTAACGCCGGGCGTAAGGTTTTCGGACGGCGATGTGGGCGACCAGGTAAGGGTTACAACCCCTGCCGAGGCAAAGAAAATCGGCTCGGACTACATTGTTGTTGGAAGGCCCGTCACAAAGGCGGAAGACCCCGTTGCCGCATACGAAAGATGTCTAAAAGAATTTGTTGATTAAGGAGAAAAAAGCCATGAAGGAGTTAATTTCAAAGGATTTACTGTCAATCGGAGCCGTTTTTTTAAGACCGGAGCAGCCCTTTACATGGGCAAGCGGAATAAAAAGTCCCGTTTATTGCGATAACAGGCTCACTCTCACAGCGCCCGCTGTTCGTGACGATATAGAAAACGGGCTTGCAAAGCTTGTTAAGGACAATTTCCCCGATGCCGAGGTTCTTATGGGAACAAGCACGGCAGGCATAGCGCACGCCGCAATCGTGGGGCATATTCTTAAAATGCCCATGGGCTATGTAAGATCAGGCCACAAGGATCACGGCAGAGGAAACCGTATCGAGGGAAAGCTTGAAAAAGGGCAGAAGGTAGTTGTGGTAGAGGATCTTATTTCGACCGGCGGAAGCGTAATCGAGGTTGTGGAGGCTTTGCGTGAGGCAGGAGCTGAGGTTCTCGGAGTTGTGAGCATTTACACCTACGGCATGAAAAAGGGCATTGAAAGGCTGAAGGCGGCGAATGTAAAAAATGTAAGCCTCACCGATTTTGACACGACCGTCAAGGTTGCGGCGGAAACGGGATATATAAAGAGCGAGGATAAGGAAAGGCTTATAAAGTTCAGGGATAATCCGTCGGATGAAAGCTGGATAGGAGATGCGAAATGAGGAATCTTATCAGCATTGAGGATTTGTCGGTTGACGAAATAAACGGTCTTTTGGAAACGGCGACAGATATTATGGAGCACCCCGAAAGCTATATTGACAGGTGCAGGAACAAAAAGCTTGCAACGCTGTTTTTTGAGCCTTCCACAAGGACGAGGCTGAGCTTTGAGGCGGCGATGTACGAGCTTGGCGGCAATGTAATAAGCGTAGCTTCTGCCGACAGCAGCTCTGCGGCGAAGGGAGAAAGCGTGTCGGATACGGTTCGTGTGGTGAGCTGTTATGCCGACATTATTGCAATGCGTCATCCCAAGGAGGGTGCGCCGTTTGTTGCGACCTTAAAGTCGGGCGTTCCGATTATAAACGCAGGTGACGGCGGACACAATCATCCCACACAGACTCTTGCGGATATTATGACGGTTTACAAGGAAAAGGGTAGGCTCGGCGGTCTTACAATAGGCTTGTGCGGCGACCTTAAGTTCGGGCGTACCGTTCATTCGCTTATTCAGGCGATGTCAAGATACGAAAACAACAAATTCGTGCTTATATCGCCCGGGGAGCTGACGGTTCCGGGGTATATAAGGAACGAATACCTGTCCCAAAACAATGCATACGAAACGGAAAATCTCGACGAGGTTATGCCACAGCTTGATATTCTTTATATGACAAGGGTTCAGCGTGAAAGATTTTTCAACGAGGCGGACTATATAAGGCTTAAGGACAGCTTTATCCTGACAAGCGAAAAGCTTGAAAACGCAAAGCCTGATTTGTCGATTCTTCATCCGCTTCCGAGGGTGAACGAGATTTCGTGCAAGGTGGACGATGATCCACGTGCTTGCTACTTCAGGCAGGCTCTCTACGGGAAATACATGAGAATGGCTCTTATATTAAAGCTTCTGGAGGGTTAGATATGACTGTAGATACGATTAAAAACGGCATGGTTCTTGACCATATAACCGCCGGCAGGGGCATGGAAATATATAAGTTTCTGGGGCTTGAGCATCTTAACTGCACCGTTGCGCTCCTGCAGAATGTTCCGAGCCGTGAGCTTGGCAGAAAAGACATTATAAAGATTGACACCGAGCTTGAATTTAATATAGATATGATCGGCTATATCGACCCCGGCGTTACCGTAAATGTGGTGAAAAACGGCGTAATAACGGAGAAAAAGCATCTTGAGCTTCCCGAAAGAATGGTTAATGTGCTAAGGTGCAGTAATCCTCGTTGCATAACGACCGTTGAGCCCGAAATCGACCATGTTTTTAGGCTGACCGACAAGGAAAAGGGAACCTACAGGTGTATTTATTGCGAATCAAAGGCAAAAAAGGACAATATATTTATGTAAATGCATTGATTTTAACGATATAATGTGATATACTTAAGTTGTTGGCATATAATATTTTTGGGAGGGGGATTAATATGAAAAAAACAATATTCACAGGGGCAGGTACGGCACTTGTTACACCCTTTAACGAAAAGGGCGTAGATTTTGACGCATACGGCAGAATTATTGATTTTCAGATAGAAAACGGTGCGGATGCACTCATTGTCTGCGCAACCACGGGCGAAGCTCCCACGTTGGACGACGATGAGCATCTCGAAGCAATATCCTTTGCGGTGGACAGGGTTAAAAAGAGAATCCCCGTAATTGCAGGGACGGGGAGCAACAATACCGCCCACGCAATAATGATGAATAAGGAAGCCGAAAGGCGCGGAGCGGACGCACTTTTGTGGGTTTCTCCGTACTACAATAAGGCAACGCAGAAGGGACTTCTTATTCATTATAAGGAGCTTGCGGCATCAACAAGCCTTCCTGCAATCATATATAACGTTCCTTCAAGAACGGGAGTAAATGTAAAGCCCGAAACAATCGAGGAGCTTTCATATATCGAAAATATCTGCGGCGTCAAGGAGGCGTCGGGGGATGTATCGGTTGCGGTTGATATTTTGAGGCGTTGCGAAGACCGGATTGATGTTTATTCGGGAAATGACGATATAATCGTTCCGCTAATGAGCGTCGGTGCAAAGGGCGTTATTTCGGTGCTTTCAAATGTAATGCCACGGGAAACGCACGAAATGTGCAGTCTTTGCTTTGAAGGGAAATTCAAAGAGGCTACGAGTATGCAGCTTAAGTATTTCGGATTTATTAAGGCACTTTTTAGCGAGGTAAATCCGATTCCCGTAAAAACAGCAATGAATCTTATGGGGCTCGGCGCAGGAAAACTAAGGCTTCCGCTTTGCGAAATGACGGACGAAAATCTCGAAAAATTAAAATCCGAAATGAAAAAGCTTGCACTGATTTAGAATCCGCAAGGAGCGTCAGAAAAACATTCTTACAGCTCCTGCCATCATAAGAATACCGAATATTTTTGTTATCCATTTGGATTTCAGCTTTTTTAACAGTACGGCTCCCACGAGCCCGCCCAAAATCCCACCCACGCTTGTGTAAAGAGCAGGCATGAGCGGGATTTTTCCGTTTGTGAGGTAGATGATTATGCTGACCGCCGAGAGCGGCAGAATAACCATAATCGCAGTTGCGTGAGCCGTCTTTGTGTCACAGCCGTACATTTTTTTAAGAAGGAGAACGGCGGCAACTCCGCCTCCCGAGCCGAAAAAACCGTTCAGAGTGCCGCATATTGCGCCCGAAACGGCGGCAGTAAGCCATTTATTTTTCATTTTCTTTCTCCTTTGAGAATAATTGGAATATGCCGGTTATAAAAAGGAAAACCGCAAAAATCCGTCTTAGGATTGTGGACTTCAGCAAAACGGATAAATAGCTTGCCGCAAATGCCCACGGCAAGGAAAAAATTATAATTTTAAGCGCGTATTTGAATTTTATTTCCTTGTTTTTGATGTGAATTATAAGAGCGGCAACGGCGGTCGGAAGAAAGTAAGCAAGATTTATCCCTTGCGCCTGATGCTGACTCAGCGAGGTAAAAATGGCGAGCAAGGGAATAAGAATAACACCTCCGCCTATTCCGAGACCGCTGATTATTCCCGATAAAAACCCGAATATCGCATTTAGCATAGAATCCGCCCTTTATGTAGCGGCAAACCGAAATTTACCGCTTTATTATTCAGTCTTCCATCTGCTTTCCGAGAAAAGTTGCGGCACTTTGCGCAAGCTTTTCTTCGACATCCGAGCAGTTCGGTGTTTCGTCCGTGCCGAAAAACACAACAGAGCCTATTGTATCTCCGGCTGAAATTATCGGAGCAATCACACCTGCATAGTATTTGTCGCTTCCGTCAACAACGGTAAGCCTCTTTGAGCTTTCGGGCTTGCAGACCACCGAGGTTTTCTCCTCAATGATTTTTTCAAGGTCATGAGAAATTCTTTTTTCGTTGAAATCACGCTTCGGAACACCGCTCACCGCAATCACCGTGTCCATGTCGGTAATGCACGCCGCCTTACCGCTCGTTTTTGAAAGAGTTTCGGCATACTGCGATGCAAAAAGCCCCAGCTCGCCGATCGGAGAATATTTTTTGAATATGACTTCTCCGTCCTTCTCCGTAAAGATTTCAAGCGGGTCGCCCTCTCTTATTCTGAGAGTTCTGCGGATTTCTTTGGGAATAACCACACGCCCGAGGTCATCAATTCTTCTGACAATTCCGGTTGCTTTCATATAAAAAACTCCTTTTGTAATTTAGTAACACAGCTATTGTTTGCATACAGAAGGAGTTTTATGTAATTTTGTTTTTGTAAAATTTTAAGTTTTTTTTCGGAGAGTAAGGGCAAAAAGAAAACTCCCTTTGAAGTTTCAAAAGGAGTTTTAATATTGCTAATTAAAATTTTAACCATTCATCGCATTTTCATCAAGCAAGAACTTTTCAATGCCGATATAGTAAATGCCGTTTTCATCATGCCACGGTATGACATTGTCTTTGACAACTACAATCTTCTTGAACGAATCACCAACACGGTTAAGAGAGCGAATTTCTTGCTCTTTTTTTTCTTCGTCTGAAACTGTAAGTGCTGACTGAATATAGTATTTCTGACTGCCTTTATTGGCAATAAAATCAATTTCAAGATTTGCTCTTTTGCTCTTGCCGTCATCACCACGGTAAAAGTATTCAACCACACCAACATCAACATTAAATTCTCTATAAATCAGTTCATTATAGATGATGTTTTCCATAATGTGATTTTCTTCCATCTGTCTGAACTGTAATCTCGCATTACGGAGACCAACATCACTGAAATAATACTTCAAAGGAGAACCGATATACTTTCTCCCCTTAACATCGTATCTTTCTGCCTTGTAGAGCATAAATGCATCTATAAACAAATCAAGGTATCTTCCGACTGTCGCATTATCAATATTGATTTGACGGTTGCTTTTGAAGGTTTTTGCAATGTTTCCTGCATTGGTGAGAGAACCGATTGATGAGGAAACAATGTTCAATATGTCATCAAGTACCGACTTTTCATGGAGTATCTTATTTCGCTCCATAATGTCGCTTAAATATATTTTGTCAAACAGGGTTTGGAGATATTTCGCTTTATCTTCATGCCCCCTCTTTTTCATCACAAGAGGTAATCCGCCGTAAGTGTAGTATTCCTGCCAAGCATCTCTCTTATCGCCTTCATAGGCATTGTAGAACTCACTGAAAGACAAAGGATTAACTCTTATCTCGTCACCTCTGCCACGGAACTCGGTAAGGATGTCAGAAGAGAGCATTTTTGAGTTACTACCTGTTACATAAACATCTATGTTATCGTGCTTCATAAGACCAAGGAGAACATCTACAAATCCGATTTTATCTTCAACATCCTTGATATACGGATTTTGAATTGAAACTACTTTCTGTATCTCGTCAAGGAAGATGTAGTAGGTCTTGCTCTTATCCGCCGTAAGGGAACGGAGGTACTCTCCGAGTTCAAGCGGATTACGGTATCTTATGTTCTCGTCATCGTCAAGAGCAAGTTCAATTATGCAGTCCTCGGATACACCAATGGAAACAAGATGGTCCTTGTATATGTTGAAAAGAAGATAGGATTTGCCACTTCTACGGATACCTGTAATAACCTTGACAAGTCCGTTCTCTTTTTTGCTGATAAGTTTATCAAGATATTTCTTTCTCTCAATCATAGCAATACCTCTTTCAAGAAATCTGTGTATTTTTACACTTTTACAGTTTCAATTATATCATACACATTTTCAAAAGTCAATATTCACTTTCAATAATTTTGTGTATTTTCACAAAGTTTTAGTTTTGACAGCAAAAGAAAAAAGCAACCTGAAATCAAATCAGATTGCCTTTTTTTAAGGCAGGAGAACATGAGCGATATATAACCACCCATCCTTTTGTAATTTAGTAACACAGCTATTGTTTGCATACAAAAGGAGTTTTATGTAATTTTGTTTTTGTTAAATTTTAAGTTTTTTTCGGAGAGTAAGGAGCAAAAAGAAAACTCCCTTTGAATTTTCAAAAGGAGTTTTAATCTTGCTAATTAAAATTTTAAGCGTTTTGTGCGTAATACGCTTCTTCCTCAGCCTTAACCGCTTGGTGATGCTTGATTCTGAAGAAAACAGAAGCCGCAAAAGCAACAATCACAAGCAGCAATACAACAAACTGAATTACAAATACAGTAGAGTTCATGCTCTTAAATATGGTGTAGATAAAGAACTGAGGAACTGTTGAGCCTATAAAACCGCTTATGTGAGATGCAAGCCCCGCAATAATCCAGAAGAAGGGGAATACAAGGAAAAATCCCTTCTGAGCAAAAACCAGAATAAGTACTGCGGAAACAATTCCGAGAGCAAACATAATAACAGGGAAAAGCGCAACATCGTTAATGTCGTATTCAACATCCTGAGCTCTGTAATAATCCCTTTTCATCTCGTTGATAAAGTCCTTTGAAGAAGGATGCTGAGGGAACCAGATAAGCTTTGAGGGTGAGTTATAGGCTGTCCATTCAACCTCGAACTTGGGATCGGAATCAGCCGTAATATTGTATGTAACGCCGCCACGCTTATCGGTATCCGTGGAAATGAGCTTGTAGTCCAAGCCGTCGATAAGAGTTTGCTTAATCTCGTTATCGCTGCCCTTAATGGACTTAAGGTCGATTTCTTTTCCGCCGACCACGCATTTAACGGAATTAATGTCGTAATTTTCGTTGTTAAGCTTAACATCTCCGCCGCTTATGGCATTAATAAACTCCGATGAGCTTTGAGTTTCTTTATAATTATGCTCGTTAATCGTAACGAACATGAGCGCTACATATGCAACCAAAAGTACCGCCATAACAATGGATGTAATTGTAATAAATTTTTGACTTGCTTTCTTTCCCATTTCAAAAATCCTTTCGCGATTAGTTTATTACTATACATTATATACCCTTTTTGAGATATTGTCAATACCAAATAAGGTAAAAATTAAAAATTATTCGTGAAAAACAATGTCGTCAAACCTCATGCCGATAAGTCCCTGAAGCTCCTTCGGAGAGAGCTTTATCTGAAGCCCTATTCTGCCTCCGCTGACATAAAAATACGGAAGATTTTCCGCAGAAGCGTCCGCAACGGTTGTAAATTGCTTTTTCATCCCGACAGGGGAGCAGCCGCCTCTTATATAGCCTGTCAGCCTGTTTATGTCGGCAACATGAATCATTTCAACATTTTTCTCTCCGACCGATTTTGCCGCCGCCTTGAGGTTAAGCTCCTTTTCGACCGGAATAACGAAAACATAGTGGTTTTTGCTGTGCCCGACGGTCACAAGAGTCTTGTAAACAAAATCGGGATTTTGATTCATTTTTTCCGCAACCGACACCCCGTCGATTTTCCCGTCGGAGGCATCGTAGGTAAAATACTCGTAAGCGATTTTTGCGCGGTCAAGAATCCTCATTGCGTTGGTTTTGTCGAATTTCATAATCCGCCTCTTATTCGATTATTTCGGGCTCTTCAAAAGGCTCATCGTCCGAAACGGTAACGGTTTTAATAACGATGTCATTTACCGGCCTGTCGGAAAAGCCTGTAGGAGAGCCTGCAATTTCGTCAACAACCTCCAAGCCCGAAATCACCTTGCCGAAAGCGGCGTACTGCCCGTCAAGATGAGGTGCATCCTCGTGCATAATGAAAAACTGTGAGCCTGCGCTGTTGGGGTTCATAGCCCTTGCCATGGAAATAACACCACGCTTGTGAGCCAAGGAGTTTGGCACGCCGTTTGCCAAAAATTCGCCCTTAATGGAATAACCCGGGCCGCCCGTTCCGGTTCCTTCGGGACAGCCGCCCTGTATCATGAACCCTTCTATAACTCTGTGGAAAATAAGTCCGTCATAAAAACCCTTTCTTGCAAGTGAAACAAAGTTTTTCACAGTGTTGGGAGCGGCGGTTCTGTCCATTTCGAGCTCGATTTTTCCGCCGTTTTGCATTTCGATAGTTACCATTTTTGTCAAATCCTTTCCGATTGTTTATTGCTTGTCGACAATTTCAATATCGTCAAGCATAATTTTCACCTGTGATTTTATTTCGGCAATGTATTGCGAACGCAGGATTTGTCGTTCTTGAAGTTCTTCGTTTGTAAGCTCCCGCTGTCTTGAAATTGCCGTAAGCTCGCTTATTCTTTTAAGCTTTATTTTATCCATTCAACCACATCCCTAAAACAATTATATCGGCAAAACACGGATATGTCAATAATTTTTTTAATTCATTGTAAAAAACTGTTGATTTATTGAAATTAATCTGTTATAATATCTAAGTGAAATATTTTACAGAGGTGAATTTTTATGTCGGGACATTCCAAGTGGAATAATATCAAGAACAAAAAGGAAAAAACTGACGCCGCAAGAGGAAAGATTTTTACAAAGATAGGCAGAGAGATTGCGGTTGCCGTCAAAGCGGGAGGACCTGACCCCAATTCCAATTCAAAGCTTAAGGATGTAATTGCAAAAGCGAAGGCAAACAATATGCCTAACGATAATATTGAGAGAAGTATCAAAAAGGCTTCGGGCGAGCTTGGTGCGACCGAGTTTTTTGAATTTTCGTATGAAGGCTACGGTCCTTCGGGCGTTGCGGTAATTGTTGATATAATGACGGATAACAAAAACCGTATAGCAAGCGAGGTTCGTCATGCGTTCGATAAGTTCGGAGGCAACTTGGGGCAGACCGGATGCGTTGGCTTTATGTTTGATAAAAAGGGCGTAATTGCCATTGAGGAGCAGGACGGAGTTGATGAGGACACCGTTACCATGGCGGCTCTTGAAGCCGGTGCGGACGATGTTTCCTATGATGACGGAGTGTTTGAGATTTTGACCGCTCCCGAGGATTTTTCTGCCGTAAGAGAAGCGTTGGAGGCGGACGGATATGAGTTCATCAGCGCCGAAATCGAAATGGTTCCTCAGACCTATGTTAAGCTTGAGGACGAAAAAGATGTCACAAACATGGAAAAAATGATAGATATGCTTGAAGATAACGATGATGTTCAGCATGTTTGGCACAACTGGGAAGAATAATTTATACTTTGAAAATCTCCAAAAATTACAGTCGGTTTTTTTTGGAGGTTTTTTGTTAGGTGATAAATCGTGAATATAACCGAGGAGCTTTTTAAGCTGAGGGACGAAAAATACAAGGAATTTCATTCAAGGCTGATACCGAATATTTCTCCCGATAATATTATAGGAGTCAGAACACCGGTTCTCAGAAGGTTTTCAAAGAAAATTTACGGAACAGAGGAAGCACTTTCGTTTGTGGAGCACCCTTTATCCCATAGGTATTATGACGAAAAAAATCTTCACGCAATGCTTATAGAGCCGGAAAAGGATTTTGAAAAAGCCCTTAAGCAATGCGAGGCTTTTTTGGGCGTTATTGATAACTGGGCGACCTGCGATATGTATTCTCCGAGGGCTTTTAAAAAGCATAAGGATTTAATTGAGCCGAAGATTTTCGAGTGGATGAAATCAGAGCATACTTATACGGTAAGGTTTTCAATCAAAATGGCAATGGCTCATTTTCTCGGTGAGGACGAGGCTTATGAGCTTATGGATGCAATTTCCCAAATCCGTTCGGAGGAATACTATATAAATATGATGATTGCGTGGTATTTTGCCACGGCTCTTGCAAAGCAGTACGATTTGGCGGAAAAATATTTGCTGTCACATAGGCTGCCCCCTTGGGTACACAACAAGGCAATTCAGAAGGCGGTTGAAAGCCAAAGGGTAACGGACGAGAAAAAGGCATATCTTAAAACGCTTAAAATCAAGGATAGGTGAAAAATGAGCTTTAAAAAGAAATTTGAAAATTTTTGGTATTATCATAAAAATCATGTTCTTGCAGGGGTGCTTCTTGCGTTTTTCGTCATTGTCATTTCGTATCAGATGATGACGAAAACGGAGTATGACAACACCGTTGTAATTGCAGGGAACGTTCCTGCGACCTTGTCGGACGATTCTCAATTTGTACATGATGTTTCCTATGCCTTTTCGGATGTGACGGGGGACGGCGAAATAAACATAAATACGGAGTTTATACCCTTCGGAGGTGAAATAGGCTCAATAACCGATGCCGAAATGGCAATGGCGTACCCACAGCAGCTTCAGGCGATTTTGGCGGCGGATGATGCAAATATATTCATCGTTTCCGAGGATATTCTCATAAGCTACGGAAAGGACAAGGCGTTTGCAATCGTTACGGATATTCAAAGCGAGCTTGGGCTTACGGACTGTAAATACGAAAACGGAATACTCATCAAAAACCGCGAGCTTATATCGGCACTTTCGCTTTACGAGGATGTCGATTATTATATAGCCGTCAGAGTAAATGACGGACTTGAAAATTTAAAAGGAGAGAAAAAAGCAAGCTACGAAAACGCATACAGCTTTATGCGTGAGCTTGCAAAATGAGGGAGAAGAGCAATGAAGGATTTTTTTAATCGTGTAAACATCTATTCGGAAGGACTCGAGGCGGTAAGGGAGCTTTGCGAAAGGGGGGAGTATGACGGGGCTTTTTCGGAATATCGCAAGGTTCTGGCGGACAGATTTTCGAGGTACCCTTCCGACTGCTTTAAAACCGACAGGCACCCCGGGATTGATCCCGACCTTTTGCTTGAAAACAAGCTGTCGCTTCTCGGGTATGAACCCGTAGACCTCGGAAAGCCCATAAATTGGCTTGCAGAGCCTTATGGGGATAAGCAGTTTCAGTCGCATCTTGGGTATATGTATTGGATTTTGCCCCTTCTTGACGCCTATAAAAGAACCGGCAAAAGGGCGTATCTTGACAAGTGGATGGAGATTATGGATGATTTTATCGACAATCATCCGTGGGGTGCTTCGGGGTTGGAATATCACATTTCAAGACCGATGTATAAAAGTGAGTATAAGTTTAAGTGCGGCGGAGAGGGGCAGACTCCGGGCTACCTCGGAGGAAGCTGGATTGCTTTGGCGGCGGCGTCGAGAATAGAGAATTTTTCGATTTCCCTCAGCGTGGTTTTGGGAAATGATTATGTGCCCGATAAGCTCATAGCAAAAATTCTTTTGTCCCTGGCACAGGACCATTGCGATGTGATATTCAATAACGCAAGGCGATACACTCCGAATCAGTTTATACATTGCGCCTGCGAGCTTTTGGAGTTTTCCGTTTTGTTTTGGGAGATGAAGGCAGCGCCGGCGGCATATCTTGTGGGAATGCAAAGGCTTGAGGAGGCGATAAAATCGGTTCTTTTGCCTGACGGATCAGACCTTGAGCAGAGCATGAACTACAATACCGCCCTTCCGAGGGTTTTCTATGAAAATTACAGGCTGTTCGGCGATTCTCCGAGCGAAAGGATTGAAAGGCTGAAGGCGGATGTTATAAAAAGATGCGAATTTTTATATGATATATCCAACGAAAACTACGAGCTTCCGCCCATTGCAAAGACGCACCACTCATGTATGAAGGACTATTTTGCGGAGTGCGAGAGAAGGTACGGGATTGATTTATTCGGAAGGGAATACAAATCGGTTGCCTTCCCGTACGGCGGATACTATGCTTCAAAGAGGAAGGAAAGATATTTGCTTTTCAAGGCTTCGAGATTGGCAACGGGGCATTCCCACGAGGACTGCAACTCCGTAATCCTGCGAGCTGACGGTCACGATTTGCTCATTGACTGTTCAAATTACAATTATTCCGATGACGAAAAGTCAATGATTATCAACGATTATATGTTCTCAACGCTTGCCCACAACAGCGTGAGCGTTGACGATATGTCGCAGATTACGATACCGTTTAAGAACGCTTTGCGGAAAGGTTATCTTGCAAGCCTAAACAAAACCCCCATAGACTTGATATGCGATATTTCCGAAAAACACGATGCTTTTGAGGGTGAATATGACGGGGTTTACGGCAATTCCATGTGGTACAGTAACAATTCATCCGTCGCATCCTCACACGCCCTAAAGCTTTCGAGGGCAAGGCACAACAGAAAGGTTTTGTATATTGAGCCTGCGGATGTGTATATTATTGTTGACAGACTGCAATCAGGCATTGCGCATAAATATACCGTTTCGTGG
This sequence comes from uncultured Eubacteriales bacterium, assembly GCA_902492655.1. GTDB lineage: Bacteria > Bacillota > Clostridia > HGM11514 > HGM11514 > CAKSKB01. Next base: position 66,343 of record CABUMF010000001.1, read on the forward strand.
AACATCGCACCCGAATATTACCCTGAAAATGTAACTGCGGACGGGGAAATAAGGATTGAAAAGAAGGGGCTTCCCTCGCTTCTTATAAAGAGCTTTTCGGATGCTACGCCGACCTACGAAAGCTTTTACGGAGACGAGGTTAAGGGAAGGTATTGCGTTGAGTACGGAAAGCTCGGAAATTGTGTTCATATCGAGCAAAATTATATGGCAAAAAGCCTCACCGCCGTTCATCTTCTTGCGCCCGATTTTGAGCAGGATTTTGCAAATGCCCGCCTTTTGGGAGAGGTTTTCGAGTTTTGTGCAAAAGGTAAAAAATATAAGGTAAATATAAATAATATAAAATATGAGGAGAGATGAAAAATGGATTATGTCGTACATAACGGGAAGGAGCTTGAAAAAGCGTTTGAGGTATTAAATAGCGGTGATACCGTCAGCCTTGAAAAAGGGGTTTACGAGGTAACAAAAACCCTTGAATTTAAAGAAAACAACATAAAGGTTTTCGGTAACGGCTCCACCGTTAAGGGGAGCGTCAGAGTGCCCGTGAGCGGTGAAGGAATTGTTGAAATTGACCTTAAAAGCTGCGGAATTACGGATTTGGGAAGGTTCGGAGAAGGGCCGTATGAGGATTTTTGGAAGGCGGAGGTAAGTGTTCCGAAGCCACATTTGACCGACCTCGGACCCGGTCTTGAGCTTTTTTACGAGGACGAGCTTATGCCTGTTTCAAGATACCCCGAAAGTGGCTTTATCAGGATTACCGAGGCTCTCGGGGAAACTCCCAAAATGTTCAGAAACGAAAGAAACGGTTCTTCGGAGGGCATTTTTCGGTGCGGAGACGATAAAATCAAGGATTTTAAGGATAAGGACGAGCTTTTGCTTGTGGGCTATTGGAATGCCGACTGGGCAACACAGCGCCACACCGTAAAGTCCGTAAGCGAGGACGGAGTAATCGAGGTAAATAAGCCGTGGCACACCTTCGGGTATCGTGACGGAGGTTGCTTTACCGGGGAAATCGGCGGAAAGTTTTATGTGCTGAACGCCCGTGAGGCAGTAAAATCCCCGGGGCAGTGGTGCATTAACCGCAAAACCGGCAAGCTTTATGTGTATCTTTTTGAAGGGCAGGAATATGTTGAAATTTCCGTTGCGGACGATATATTCTCGGCTGACGGCAAAAACAGCCTCAGCATTTGCGACCTTTATTTGTCGCAGTGCAGAAAAAGCGGAATTTGCATTGAAAATTCAAGCGATATTACAATAAATAACTGCAATGTCAAAAATGCGGGAGCGTGGGGAATTTTAGGCGAAAACTGCACGAAAATGAGCGTTTCGGACTGCTTTATTACGAAAACCGGCGGCGGTGGAATTGCTCTTTGGGGAGGCGACAGAAACACCCTCACTTCTTCCGAAAACAGCATTTCGGGATGCGAAATCACCGAGATTGCCCGTTGGCACAAAACATATATGGCGGCAATAGAAATCGGCGGAGTGGGAGGCCATGTTTACGAAAATAAGATTTACGATGTTCCGCATTTCGGTATGCTTTACAGCGGAAACAATCATGTAATCGAGAAAAACGATATTGGAAACGCCTGCTACGAGTCAAACGATGCCGGCGCGATTTATACCGGACGCGATTATTCGTACAGAGGGCATATAATAAGGTATAATTATCTTCACGATATGTACGGCTATGAAGGGAAGGGCTGTATAGGTCTTTATTTTGACGATGCGGTGTCCTCCGCCTCGGTTTACGGGAACATATTTGCAAATATGCCGTATATTGCGCTTCTTTTGGGAGGAGGACGGGATTACGATATTCACGACAATGTGTTCGTCAACTGTAAAATGGCGGTTATGATTGATGCGAGAGCGGCTCGGTGGAAGAACTTCACAAGTAATCCCATGAAGGTGCTTGCCCGTGTGGATTACAGGGGCGATATTTGGAAAAATGCGTACCCCGAGCTTTACGATTTTCTCGAAAACGATCCCTTTATGCCCCTCGGGAACAAGCTTTGCAGAAACAGGATTATAGGCGGCGACGGCTTTTGCATAGAATCCGAGGCTGTTGCAAAGCTATTGGAGCTTTGTGATAATGAGTTCGTGAAATCAAGTAAGCCCTCCGAGCATGAAATAAACCACTATAATTGGTATTATATTGATGATTGAGGTGATATTTTATGAAAATAAAGTATTTGGGAACTGCTGCGGCAGAAGGGATTCCTGCGCTTTTTTGTGATTGCGAAAACTGCAAAAGAGCAAGAAAACTCGGCGGAAGGAACATACGAACAAGAAGTCAGGCACTTGTAGATGATGCGTTGCTTATTGACTTCCCGCCGGATACATATATGCATTTCATTTTACATAATATGCCCTTAAGCAAAATAAAAAGCTGCATTATTACCCATTCTCATTACGATCATCTGTACCCTGAGGATGTTGAAAACCGTAAGAAGGGCTTTTCTCATCTTGAAACTGAGGAACCGATGACATTTTTTGCTTGGGACAGCGGATATAAAAAGCTTTCGGAAGTGGTTGAAAAGAAAGATTTGTCCGATAGGGTTAAGCTTGTAAACATAAAGCCTTATGAGGTATTTGAAACCGAAGGCTATACTGTTACTCCGTTTGAAGCGGTTCATGACCCTTCTTCAAGCCCTGTTGTTTACGCTGTTGAAAAGGAGGGCAAAAGCCTTTTGTACTTCAACGATTCCAGCGAGCTTAAGGAGGAAGGTATGAAGCACTTAATGAAATTTAAGGATAAACCCTTCAATCTTGTGTCTTTTGACTGCACAATGGGCTGCAACGATTTTGATTGGGAGGGACATATGGGCGTCAATCGTTGCAACAAGCTTAAAGATATGTTCCTAAAGGAAGGAATTGCTGACGAGAACACAATTTTTGTTCTTCATCATTTTTCTCATAACGGAAAAAATGCGGTTTATGACGATATGGTGGAGATAGCGAAAGAGAAAGGTTTCCTTGTTTCTTATGACGGAATGGAAATAGAATTTTAGAAAGTATTTCAAAAACCCTTGAATAAATTTGGATTTTGTGTTAAAATATAATTATTACATACTGCGAAAGGATGATGTACAATGGAAAAGAAAAATCTTGATTGGGGAAGTCTCGGATTTGGCTATATGAAGACGGATAAGAGATATGTCTCCGATTATAAGGACGGCGCATGGGATGAAGGCCGCCTTACGGAAGATAACACAATCGTTTTGAACGAATGTGCCTGTGTTTTGCAGTATGCCCAGACCTGCTTTGAAGGTCTTAAAGCATATACGACAGAAAAAGGTAATATTGTTGTTTTTCGTCCCGATCTTAATGCCCAGAGGCTTGAAAGCTCTGCAAAAAGGCTTGAAATGCCGCCTTTCCCGCAGGAGAGGTTTATTGATGCGGTAGTTAAAACCGTTGAAGCGAACGCAGAGTACGTACCTCCTTACGGAAGCGGAGCAACATTTTATTTAAGACCGTATATGTTCGGTTCAAATGCGGTAATCGGAGTAAAGCCGGCAACAGAGTTTCAGTTCAGGCTTTTCGGAACTCCCGTAGGGCCGTATTTCAAAGGCGGCGTAAAGCCTCTTACGATAAGGGTTTGCGATTTTGACAGGGCAGCTCCCAACGGAACGGGCCATGTAAAGGCAGGGCTTAACTATGCTATGAGCCTTCACGCTATTGTTGATGCGCATAATGAGGGCTTTGACGAAAATATGTATCTTGACGCAAGGACAAGAACCTTTGTTGAGGAAACGGGCGGAGCAAACTTCATATTCGTAACAAAGGACAATAAGGTTGTAACGCCGAAATCAAGCAGTATTCTTCCTTCTATCACAAGGCGTTCGCTGATGTATGTTGCGAAGGAATATTTGGGACTTGAAGCCGAGGAGCGTGAGGTAAGGCTTGACGAGGTCAAGGATTTTGCGGAGTGCGGTCTTTGCGGAACAGCGGCGGTTATTTCTCCTGTCGGCAAGATTGTTGACCACGGAAAGGAAATATGCCTGCCCAGCGGTATGAACGAAATGGGACCCATAACCAAAAAGCTTTACGATACCTTGACGGGTATCCAGATGGGCAGAATTGAGGCTCCCGAAGGCTGGATAAAGGTAATCAGATAATCGTTTGCGCAGGCTTTATGCTCCTTTTTTGGGGGGCTTGACCTGCGCATTTTTAATCTTATAAATTTAAGGAAACGAAGCTATGGCAGATAAGGAAGGCAAAACTTCATATGTTGTAAACCCCGATGAGGGGCTTGATTACAGCTCTGTAAAGGCGAGAATTAAAAACGGGCAAACGAACAAGAAGGTGTCCGATAATGAGTACAGCACAGGTGCGATTATTCGGAAAAATGTGTTTACCTACTTTAATTTTGTGTTTTTTGCGTTTGCCCTTGTTCTGATTATTGAGGGCTCGTTTAATCAGCTTGCTTTTTTGGGTGTTGTTTTCACGAATACCGTTATAGGTATTATACAGGAAATAAGGTCAAGGCGAGCGCTTGACAAGCTCAATCTCCTTTCGGAGCGGAGAACGAAGGTTATAAGAGGCGGCATGGCTCTTGATATAAAAGGCGAGGAGCTTGTGCTTGACGATATTGTTGAGCTTGAAAGCGGAAATCAGGTTCCTGCCGATGCCGTTTTGCGCAAAGGCGAGGTTTATGTAAACGAATCGCTTCTTACGGGCGAGGCGGACGAGGTCAGGAAATCGTGCGGAGATAAGCTTTTGTCGGGAAGCTTTATAGTATCGGGAAAGTGCCGAGCTCAGCTTTCGGCGGTGGGCGGTGATTCCTTTGCCGGAGCTCTTACAAAGGAGGCAAAAAGGCAAAAGAAGGGCAAACGCCCCGGGATGATGAGATCTCTTAATGTTCTGATTATCGCAATCGGTGTTATTATCATTCCGTTTTCGATTATAATGTTCTGCAATCAGCATTTCACGCTGGGGCTTTCGGTAAAGGAAAGCGTTGAAAACACCGTCGCATCCGCAATAGGCATGATTCCCGAGGGACTTTATCTTCTCACAAGCATAGCTTTGGCGGCAAGCACCGTAAGGCTTGCAAGGAGCAAGACCATAGTGCATGATATGAAGTGTATCGAAAGCCTTGCAAGAGCGGATGTTATCTGCGTTGATAAGACGGGGACGATAACCGAGCCCGAAATGAAGCTATCCGAAATATCGCCATTATCGGAGGATTTTTCGGAGGATAAGCTTTCGGAGCTTGCCTTCGGTATGGAAACCGAAAATATAACTCTTAGCGCAATAAAGAAGTATTTTGAGGAAAAAAACACCGTTTCCGACAAAAAGCCGCTCAAAAAGAAGGAGTTTTCGTCAAAATTCAAATACAGTGCGGCAAGGCTTTCTGATGATGCGGTTTATCTTCTCGGTGCTCCCGAGATTTTATTGAACGATGATTTTGAAAATTATGAGGCGGAGGCTCAAAAGTATTTAGCTTCGGGCGAGCGTGTTTTGCTGTTTGCCAAAGCCGAAAACGGCGACAGAGCCTTTACGGACGAAAAGTTTACAGGGGTTGTCAAGCCTCTTGCGTTCATAGCACTTTCAAATCCCATAAGAGAGAACGCAAGGGAAATATTCGAGTATTTTTCATCCCAGGGCGTGGATGTGAAGGTTATTTCGGGTGATAATCCCGAAACCGTTGCCTCTGTTGCGGAGCGTGCCGGAATTAAAAATGCGCAAAGCTATATTGATTTGTCTGGGCTTTCGGACGATGAGGTCATGTCCTCCGAAATTCTCCGATATACCGTTTTCGGCAGAGTAAGCCCCACGCAAAAGCGTTTGCTTGTGAGGAACCTTAAAAAGAACGGGCATACCGTCGCTATGACGGGCGACGGGGTAAATGATGTGCTTGCGCTAAAGGATGCTGATTGCAGTATCGCAATGGCGAGCGGAAGCGAGGCGGCTTCAAGCGTTTCCGACCTTGTTTTGGTAAATTCGGATTTTGCCAATATGCCAAAGGTTGTGGACGAGGGACGAAGGGTAATAAACAATATTGAAAGAACGGCATCGCTGTTTTTGGTTAAAAATATTTTTTCCTTTATATTAACCCTGGTTGCGATGATAACGGTTTCGGTTTACCCCTTAAAGCCCATTCAGATTTCTCTTTCGTCCGGACTTATGATAGGAATACCGTCATTTTTGCTTGCGCTTGAAGAAAATCACAATCTTGTCAAGGGAAGGTTTTTAACAAATGTTTTGCGTAATGCTTTCCCTGTGGGAATAACGGCATCAGTGCTTGTTTCCTTTGCAATGCTTATTGCCGATGAGTTTAATATGGACTATGCAACGCTTTCAACCGTTTCGTGCTTTGTGTTCTCCTTTGCAGGATATACAATGCTCTATAAGGTTTGCAAGCCCATGAATGTAAGGCACGGCATTATGTTTGCGGCAATGGGCATTATTTATGTTGCGAGCGTAGCAGTATTGCCCGAATTTTTCAATATTTCAAGGCTTAATGCAGGTTCTTTGATTATCACAATTTTGTTGATTGCCCAGGTTTACCCCTTGCAGACATATATCGAAAGGCTGTTTGGGGTCTTCAAAAGAAAAAAGGAGGAATAAAGGTGAATTTTTCCAAAAAATATGATGAAAAGGATTTTTCCAGGTTTCTTATTTCGACGCTGTCGGAAAAGAATGTTCAGACCTGGATTAAAACATATTCGTCGCCGTATAAGCAGCTTATGGCATATTATCAGTGCGCAATAATGGAGGTTGAAACGAAGTTCAATGTTATGAACGAGGAAATGTCGCTTATGTACGACAGAAATCCTATCGAAACAATAAAAAGCCGTCTTAAATCTCCCGAAAGTGTTCTTGAAAAGATTTACAGAAAAAACCTCGATTTCACGGTGAAGGACATCGAGGAAAACCTTAATGATATTGCGGGTGTGAGGGTAATTTGCTCGTTTCAGTCGGATATTTATATGCTTGCCGAAGCGCTTCTTAAGCAGGATGATATAAGGCTTGTTGAAAAAAAGGATTATATCCAGTCGCCAAAGCCCAACGGCTACAGAAGTCTGCATCTGATAATAGAAATACCGATTTTCCTTCATGATAAAAAGAAGATGATGAAGGTTGAGGTTCAGCTCAGAACCATATCCATGGATTGGTGGGCGAGCCTGGAGCATAAAATATGCTATAAAAAGGATATTGATTGCTACGCCGAAATCCGCAAGGAGCTTCGTGATTGCGCTGATATTGCTTCCTGTCTTGACGAAAGAATGGAAAATATTCAAAGGCGTGCATATGCAGACAAAGAAGAAATGTCAACCGAAGAATAAAATTCGGTTGACATTTATGCTTTTTTGTGGTAAAATATATTAGGTGATGTTTGTGAGTGTAAAGGAAAAGGTTCTTAAAATTCTTATGGAATCGAAATCTGCGGTTTCGGGAGAGCTTCTTGCAAAGGACTGCGGCGTTTCGAGAAATGCGGTGTGGAAGGCGGTCAATTCGCTGAAATCGGAGGGGTACGATATATCGGGCGTCAATAAAAGCGGATATATATTAAAACACGGCGATGTGCTGTCCTCTGATGAGCTGAAATGCCTTTTGGGAGACAGGCTTGTGGAGGTTTACGATACTATCGGTTCGACAAACACCCGTGCAAAGGAGCTTGCGGCAAAGGGCGCCGAGAGCGGAAGCATCGTGATTTCGGATGAGCAGACAGTCGGACGGGGGAGGTTTGACCGTAGGTTTGAAAGCAAACGGGGGAACGGGCTTTATATAAGCATAATTTTAAGACCGGATATCCCTGCGTCCGAGTCAATGAGGATAACGGCTTATGCCGCCGTTGCGGCGGCTCGTGCCATTGAAAGCTTCGGAGTCGAGGGCGTTAAAATCAAATGGGTTAACGACCTGTATCTGGGCGGCAAGAAAATATGCGGTATTCTCACCGAGGGCTCATGGGACATAGAAAGCGGAAGGCTTGAATATGCTGTTGTGGGAATAGGAATAAACCTCGGCGATGCTGAGTTTTCCGGGGAGCTTTCGGATAAGGCTTCGTCCGTATATTCGCAAACGGGTATAAAAATTCCGAGGTGTGCCTTGGCGGCGAGGGTTGTACGGAATTTGGAAAACGCTTCTGCGGAGTATATGGAGGAGTATCGGAGCCGTTCCTGCGTTATCGGGAAAAAAGTCAGGGTAAACAACGGCAACGACAGCTTTGAAGCAATCATCGAAGACATAGACGAAAACGGTTTTTTAATAGCAAAAAAAGGCGAAGATTTAATAACGGTTAATGCCGGAGAGGTGGTAATGAAATGAGTATCAATACAAAGAAAATGACAAGAATAGCACTGTTCAGCGCAATTTTATGCGTAATTTCTCCATTTTCGATTCCTGTGGGAACGGTTCCGATTTCCCTTGCAACGCTGGGAGTTTATTTTGCGGCGGCTGTACTGGAGCCGATTTCCGCAACGCTGTCAGTTTTAATTTATGTGCTTTTGGGAGCTGTGGGCCTTCCTGTTTTTTCGGGAATGAGAGGCGGCGTTTCTGTTATCGCAGGGCCGACGGGCGGCTTTATTGTAGGCTACATAGCGTGCGCTTTTTTAGCGTCGCTTCTTATGCATAAGTTCGGCAAAAAGCTTTTGACGCCCGTTTGGCTTGTAATCGCAACCGCCGTTTTGTATGTTATCGGTACGGTCTGGTTCATGGTTGTTATGAAGCAGTCCATTGCGGCGGCAATCGGTGCTTGCGTACTGCCGTTTTTGATCGGGGACGCTTTGAAAATAATCATTGTGTCCGTATTTGATGCCAAGCTTTCAAAGTATATAAAATGATTTTGCGGGAGTGATTTTTCGTCCGAATGCTCCGAAAACTCCCTTGCAAAGAATTGACAGAGGGCTTATGCGCATTGATTGGAGAAGTTAGAGACGAGCATATCACATATCTTGACAGGGATATGTGGCAAAAAGACGGTCAGGTGAAAATCTGGAGATACCTGCCTCATGGACGGACTTTATGATGTTTGAGCTGTTACTAAATTAAAAAAGAGGTGTAAATATGTTGGATAAGCTATTAAGAAGCATTGCGGAGCAGGATAGGGCGCCGATTGTGATTTGCGATACGGATTCTTGTATTGTGTACATGAACCCCGCCGCAATTAAAAATTATCACAGGGACTTGACGGGTATGAATCTTAAGGATTGTCACAATGCCGAGTCGAACAAAAAAATTGACATGGTGCTTTCGTGGTTCCAAAAAAGCAAGGATAACAATATTGTATATACTTTTTACAACGAAAAGAAAAACAAGGATGTTTACATGGTTGCGCTCCGTGACGAGGACGGAAGCTTAATCGGATATTACGAAAAGCACGAATCAAGAAATCGGGAAACAGCCGAGCCTTACGGTATTTAGTTTCCGAAACGGCGGTTTGAAGCATGAACACATTTGAGAAAATATATGAGGTTGTAAAGAGTATTCCCGAGGGCAAGGTTGCAACATACGGGCTCGTGGCGGTTTTGGCGGGAAATCCGAGGGGGTCGAGGGTTGTGGGCTATGCGCTCCATGTAAATCCCGAGCCGGGAGTTATTCCCTGCCATAGGGTGGTAAACCGCGAGGGGAGGCTTGCCCCGTCCTTTGCTTTTGGCGGAGAGGATGCTCAAAGACAGCTCCTTTCAGCCGAAGGAATTACTTTCGAGCCGGACGGACGGGTTGATCTAAAAAAGTATTGTATGTGAATTTGAGGTAAAATAACATGAAAAAGCTATTGTTAATATCCGTCGCTTTACTCATAATATTATTTGCCGCCTGTGGCAATAATAACACTAAAAAAGATGCTGAAAGAGGAGAAGATGCAATGTACGAACAAATTTCACCCGAAGATGCAAAGAGGATAATGGATAGCGGTGAGGAATATATTCTACTTGATGTCAGAGAGCAAAACGAGTATGACGAGGGGCATATAAAAGGTGCGGTTCTCATTCCTTATACCGAGATTGAAGACAGAGCGGAATCCGAACTTTTGAACAAGAACGAGCAGATACTTGTATATTGCCGAAGCGGAAGAAGAAGCAAAATTGCAGCCGAAAGTCTTGTAAGGCTCGGTTATACGAATGTAAAAGAATTCGGCGGAATCATAGATTGGCGGTATGAAATTGAAAAGTAGAGATTTTTATAACGCGAAGGCTATATGCAGAGTATGGTACAATCATCAATATCCAATATTTTTTCTAAGTCAGGGTTATCTTCATAAAAATCTTTTGTTATATAACAATATCTTACGCCTGCCATTTTATCTCCTGACAGCGAAATAGGAAGCAGAAATGCTTCCTATTTTAATGAACAAATATTTCTGACTAATCGGTGTATTTGCATTTTCCGCTTATAATAAAAACGCAATCAGAAAACTATTTCGTTTAATTAAAGCTCGTCTATGGTTGAAATAGACGGAATGCTTTCCTCAAGGACATCAAGCACGATTTTTACGGTATCGAGGGAGGTGAAAATGGTAACACCGTTTTGTACTGCGCACTGCCTTATGGCAACGCCGTCCTCGTAGTGAACGCCGGACAAAATCGCTCTTGTGTTAATAATGTAGCTTACATATCCGGCACGGATTGAACGGAGTATCTCGTCACTGCCTTCGCTGAGCTTGCCTCTTACTCTTGTGCGGATTCCGTGCTTTTTGAGGAAGGTTGCGGTGCCGATTGTAGCCTCGATGTTAAAGCCGAGCTGATAGAACCTTCTTACAAGCGGAAGAGCTTCCTCCTTGTCCTCGTCAGCCAGGGTAACGATAACCGTACCGTAATCCTTCATTTTAATTCCCGAAGCCTGAAGTGCCTTGTAGAGTGCACGGTTGAGGCGGTTGTCGTAACCTATAGCCTCGCCGGTCGACTTCATTTCGGGGGAAAGATAAGCGTCAATTCCCGAAAGCTTTTCAAAGGAAAATGCCGGAGCCTTAACATAGTGTCCCGATTTTTCGGGAGCTGCCGATACTTTAATGCCCTGCTCCGAAAGTGAAATTCCGAGCATTGCCTTTGTTGCTATCTGAACGAGCCCGATTCCTGTAGACTTTGAAAGGAAGGGAACGCTTCTTGAAGCTCTCGGATTTACCTCGATTACAAAAACATCGTCATTGTCATCTACAATAAACTGTATGTTAAAAAGTCCCACAATGCCGATTCCGAGGCCTAAACGGGTGGTGTAATCCACGATTGTTTTCTTGACCTTTTCGGAAATGCTGTACGGAGGGTACACGCTCATGGAGTCGCCGGAGTGAACGCCCGTTCTTTCCACCAGCTCCATAATTCCGGGCACAAAAACCGCCTTTCCGTCGCAGATAGCGTCAACCTCGACTTCCTTGCCGACGATGTATTTGTCGACCAGAACAGGCTTGTCGGTATCGACCTCAACGGCGTTTTTGAGATAGTGCCTGAGGGATTTTTCGTTGGACACAATTTCCATTGCCCGTCCGCCGAGAACGAAGCTCGGGCGTACAAGAACGGGGTAACCGATTTCCTCCGCCGCCTTAACGCCGCTTTCAATATCCGTAACCGCCATGCCTTTCGGATTGGGGATTTTGAGGGATTTTATAACCTCGTCAAAAGCGTCACGGTTTTCTGCTTTTTCGATAGCGTCGCAGTCCGTTCCGATGATTTTAACACCTCGTCTTGCAAGCGGTTCTGCAAGGTTCACCGCAGTCTGACCGCCGAGCGTTGCAATAACGCCGATCGGCTTTTCGAGGTTCACAACATTCATAACATCCTCGGGCGTGAGCGGCTCAAAATAGAGCTTGTCGGCTGTGGTGTAGTCGGTTGAAACGGTTTCGGGGTTGTTGTTTATTACTATAGCCTCATAGCCCGCATCGTGAATTGCCTTTACGGCATGGACTGTCGAGTAGTCGAACTCAACGCCCTGACCTATTCTTATAGGGCCCGAGCCGAGAACGATAATTTTATCCGCATCCGAAACAATGGATTCGTTTTCCTCCTCATAGGTCGAATAAAAGTATGGAACATAGCTTGCAAACTCGCTTGCACAGGTGTCGATCATCTTGTAGGTCGGGAACAGACGAAGCTCAAGCCTTTTGTTGTAAATTTCGTCCTCACTTGTTTTCCAAAGCTCTGCTATGTAGGAGTCTGAAAATCCCATTTTTTTGGCTTCGTATAAAAGCTTTTCGTCATTGGGGTTAGCTTCCATTTGCTTTTCAAAATCAACTATGTTTTTGATTTTGTCGAGGAAGAACATATCAATCCCCGTTATGTTGCAAATTCTCGAATGGTCAACTCCCATCCACATAAGCTGAGAGATTGCGTAAAGACGGTCATCCGTACCTTCCTTTATATATTCGAGCAGCTCCTCGGTTGACATATGGTCGCTGTCGAACTTTTCCATGTGGAGGTGGTTTTTGCCCGTTTCGAGGGACCGGATTGCCTTGAGAAGGCTTTCCTCCATGGTTCTCCCGACGCTCATTACCTCGCCCGTTGCCTTCATCTGAGTGGAAAGCACATTTGAAGCGGAAGCAAATTTGTCAAAGGGGAAGCGTGGCATTTTTGTAACAATATAGTCAAGCGTGGGTTCAAAGCACGCAAGTGTGTTTACAAGGGGGATTTCGTCAAGATTAAGTCCCACAGCGATTTTTGCGCTCACCCTTGCGATTGGGTAGCCGCTTGCCTTTGATGCAAGAGCGGAAGAACGGGAAACCCTCGGGTTTACCTCGATAACATAATAGTTGAAGGACTGAGGGTCAAGCGCAAACTGAACGTTACATCCGCCCTTGACGCCCAACGCACGGATAATTTTCAGCGCACTGTCACGAAGCATATGATACTCTTTGTTCGTAAGCGTCTGGCTCGGAGCGACAACAATGGAATCTCCTGTGTGAATACCCACCGGGTCAAGATTTTCCATATTACAAATGGTTATGGCGGTGTCGTTTGCATCACGCATAACCTCGTATTCGATTTCCTTATAGCCCTTTATGCTTTTCTCGACAAGAACCTGATGAACGGGAGAAAGCGCAAGAGCGTTTTTCATCATGACCTTCATTTCGGAAGGGTTGTTTGCAAAGCCGCCGCCCGTTCCGCCGAGCGTAAAGGCGGGGCGGAGAATAACCGGATACCCGATTTCTTCAGCCGCGCAAAGGGCCTCTTCTATGGAATAAGTAATTTTTGAAGGAACAACCGGTTCGCCGATGCTTTCGCAAAGCTCTTTGAAAAGCTCTCTGTCCTCGGCGGCGTCAATGCTTTTGGTGTCCGTTCCCAAAAGCTCGATTTCACATTCCTCCAAAACGCCTTTTTTAGCAAGCTGCATAGCTATGTTAAGCCCCGTCTGACCGCCGATTCCGGGAACAATAGCGTCGGGGCGTTCATAACGGCAGATTCTTGCGGCAAATTCCAAGGTCAGTGGCTCCATATAAACCTTGTCCGCAACGGAGGAATCCGTCATAATCGTAGCGGGGTTTGAGTTAAGAAGAATAACCTCGTAGCCTTCCTCCTTAAGAGCAAGGCACGCCTGTGTTCCTGCGTAGTCAAACTCGGCAGCCTGACCGATAACAATAGGCCCTGAGCCTATTACCATTACTTTTTTAATATCCGTTCTTTTAGGCATTGGCGTTATCCTCCTTCATAGCGTTTATAAACTGTTCAAAAAGATAAGTGCTGTCCTGAGGGCCGGGTGCGCTTTCGGGGTGATATTGCACGCTGAAAACCTTGTCCTTTTGCGACTCGACGCCCTCCACCGTGTTATCCAGAAGGTTAATATGCGTTACCGTAAGCCCCGTTCCTTCCAAGGATTTTTCGTCAACGGCGTAGCTGTGGTTCTGTGAGGTGATTTCCACATGACCGGTTTTGAGGTTCTTAACCGGGTGGTTTCCGCCTCTGTGCCCGAACTTAAGCTTATAGGTTTTTCCGCCGTAGGCAAGGGAAATCATTTGGTGACCGAGACAAATTCCGAAAATAGGGTACTTTCCTTTGAGTTTTCTGACGGTTTCGATAACCTCGGGAACATCCGTGGGATCTCCCGGGCCGTTTGAGAGGAACACACCGCTCGGATTCATAAATTCTATTTCTTCTGCGGATGTATTGTAAGGAACAACCGTTACGTTGCACCCGAAGCGGTTAAGGCTTCTTATTATATTCGTTTTTATACCGCAGTCGATTGCAACAACATTGAATTTAGGATTTGAGGTTCTTGAATACCAACGCTTTTTACAGCTGACTGCCGAAACGGCATCTTGCTTTACGGGGGTGTTTTTGATGATTTCAAGCCCCTTTTCGAGGCTTGTGTCAATTCCCGTAATAAGCACACGGCGTGAGCCGATGTCTCTTATGCTTCTTGTAAGCTTTCTTGTGTCAACTCCGTAAATTCCGGGGACATTGTTTTCGTATAAAACCTCCGACAGGGTTTTGGTATATCTGAAATTAGACGGCATATCGTTATAGTCACGAACTATCAGACCGCCGATGCTGATAATTTTGCTTTCAAAATCGTCATCGGTGATACCGTAGTTTCCGATAAGCGGATAAGTCATAACAACTGCCTGATATGTATATGACGGGTCGGAAATAATTTCCTGATAACCTACCATGGATGTGTTGAAAACAATTTCGCAAACGTTGTCGGTTTCCTTTCCGAAGCCGTATCCGAGGTACTCGGAGCCGTCCTCCAAAATGATTTTGCGGTTGAAATTTTTCATGATATTTAAGTTCCTCCCGTAAATGTTTTTATAAACTCATAATTATGCACATTATTAGTATACCATAAGTAAAAATGCTTGCTCGCAAGGGCATTTTTACGCAGCCGTCAATAGCACAGCCGACCGAAACGAGGTCGGGAAAGCCGAACGGCTTTAATTTCCGATAGGAAATGCTGTGTATATTATACCATACTTTTAAACTTTTTTCCACAGTATTTTCAATAAAAATAAAATTTCTTTTATTTTGGCAAAATTGACGGCGGTAATTGCTCGATTATTTGTGTAAATATTCGCTTTTCGGCGCAAAAATTGCAAATTGTTTCAAAACATCGAAAAATTATGGTACAATTTGTCTTTTTTCGGTTTGGGGATTGACTTATTTTTCCCATTGGAGTATAATTCTAAGTAATGGGAAATAAATAGCAAGGAGAGAATATCGTATGACTCTGAGAGAAAAAATTCTTAAAACATTTGTTGTAACAATCCGTGAAATCAACACTCACGGCGGGCCGGAAAAATTTTTTGAAAAGTATCCGGTCGGAGGAATGTATTACAGCGAGGCTGCAACGCTTTTGGACGAAAACGGTCTTGAAATGGGCACCGCCACAACCTTTGAAAAGCTGAATCTTTGCAAGAAATATTCAAAGAACAAGCTTTTGGTTTGTGCGGACGGGGCAAAGGTGAGAGGGCAGAAAATTGCCGCTCATCCGCAGATGTCCCTCGGCGGCTCGCATAATCTTCAGGATGCGTATAATTACGGAAAAATAATTGGTATGCAGATGAACGATAAGGGCATTGACATGGTTTTGGGGCCGAGCATTGATATGTGCTTTGACCACCTGATGTACCTTACCGCCATAAGCGATGATCCCGAAACGATAGTCAAGGTTTACACAGAGGTTGTTCGCGGAATTATGGATCAGGGTGTTTGCGCAACGCTCAAGCACTTCCCGGGGCTCGGCACATACTTTGTTAATATGCATATCGGCCCGGGCTCAAATATTCTGCCGTTTGACGAATGGATGAAAACCTACGGATATGCGTATAAGGAGCTTTTCAAAACGGGAGCGGCATCGGTTATGACAACTCATGTCACATTAAAATCGTATGACAGCGAGGGAGAAAACGGATATTATCCCATTGCAACCTATTCCACAAAGCTTACCACAGACCTTTTAAAAGGCGAGCTCGGCTTTGAAGGCGCGGTTATTACGGACGCACTTATTATGGGAGGTATGGCAACGGGCGATTTGGTTGAAGAAACGGTTCAGGCGTTCCGTGCCGGTGCGGATCTTCTGCTTTGGCCTCCGGTTGAAGCGGCGGAAAGAATTGAGGAGCTTATAAATTCGGGGGATATACCCATGTCCCGTCTTGATGATGCGCTTTCCAGAATTGAAAAAATGGAGAAATTCCGGAACGATGCGCTTGAAAACAAGCGGTTTGATACGCCCGACCCCGCATTTGCGGACGAAAAGATTTTGGAAATCGTTAAAAACGGTATGTGTATGCTGAGGAACGGCAGAAATCTTGTGCCTCTTACAAAGGAAAAGGCAAGGATTTTGATAATTGATGTAACCGATGAGGATAATAAGTCATCAAATCTTCTTAAGGAAGAGCTTGAAGCAAGAGGCTATGCGGCGGATGTAAAACGGGATATATACGATGTGCCTTCCCGTGTTTGCTGGCAGGCGGATGTTGATAAGCTTCAGGCGGAGTATGATTATTGCATTTTCAATGTCAACGCCTTCTTCGTTGCGCAGTGGAGCGTTCCTCATATGCTTATATGGGCTTCGCATCTTTTCGACAAAAACAAAAAGATAATCGTAAACTACGGCTCTCCCTATTTTGCGGAGGATTATTTTCCGGAGGACGACACATTCATTGAAATGAACTGTTCTCCGAACAAGGAAACCGTTAAATTGCTTGCGGATGCGCTTGTTGGCAAAATCGAGCTTACGGGACGGAGCATTTTAAAGGAGAGAAGATAATATTTTTACGGGAGTGGTTTTTTAATGGCATTAATGACAGGGCGTTTTCCCGGTGGGGACTGTGATAACATACGGCTTTACAGCGACCGAATCGAGTGTACACCGGCACTGACCCCGCAGGAGCTCGAAAGCGGAACGATAAATATGCACTATAACTGGAGATGCCGCATAATAGGCGAGGCAGGCGAAAGGGTAAGGGTTATCATGCATTGGCCGCCGTATGATCCGGAAAAGTCTAAAAAGGAGCATATTTATTGGTATGTTCAGAGCTTCGGAATTGTTGCGGAGCGTGCTATGTACATAAGCAGCGACGAAATTCATTGGGAGCATTTTACCGATGTGAAAAAGACAGGCTTTGATTTTGATTTTACGGTTACGCTTCCCGAAAACGGAAGGCTTTCCGTTGCGGTAAATATCCCATTCTCCCTTTCCGAGCTTGATTTTATCTGTGTGGAATATAAGGATTACAGAGTGAACGTTGCAAAAACAAGAGCAGGCTTTGATATTCCTGCTTTCAGGTTCGGGCACGGTAAAAAGGTAATATGGCTTCAAGCAAATGTTCATGTTATCGAGGTTTCGGGAAGTCATGCCCTTATCGGCGCAATGCGTTATCTTAATCAGCATATAGACGAGGTTGAAAGGTCAGATTATTCATTCTTCGTTATACCGACGATAGCTGTTGAAGGTCTTTACTGCGATATGGAAAAAGCGGAACAGAAGGTTGATATAAACCGTGGATGGGGAAAGCTTGACAACCCTGAAAACATAAATATCGACAGGTTTATAAGAGGGCTTGTATCAAACGGCTATGAAATGCTTGTTATGACGGATATGCATAACGGCTGGTGCGACTTAAGCGAATCGGGGGGCAATCTTACGGAATACAATCCCGGTCAGTTTGAAAAGGAGTATCAGGAGCGTCGCCTTAAATTCCAAAGAGCAATGCTTGAATCCTGCGATTTTGAAAAGCCTGAAAAATTCTGGTGGCATGACAAGAATCCCAACGGAATTCAGTGCTTTTTCGATTACGGCTCGGAAAACTTCCGTGCGCTTTGCACAACTATGGAATTCAGCCGTTTTGAAATATGGGACAGAGCGAGCGAAAGCTATATTCCCGTAACTCAGGAGCTTCTTGAAAAAATGGGAGAACAGTATGCTGATTTTTTGCTTCATTACGAATATTGATGATTGGAGTTGACTTAAATGATAATAAAGAATGTAAAAATGCTGAACGAAAATTTTGAATGGATAACTGCCGATATAAGAATAGAAAACGGCAAATTCACCGAAATCGGCAGTTTTGCGGAGGACGGTATATCCTTTGGGGACAAAAGGGTTATCCCGGGGTTTATCGACATACATATGCACGGTGCGGTGGGGTACAATGTTGTAAATGCCGATAAAAGCTCCTACGATAAAATCGGAAGGTATCTTGCGTCAACGGGCACAACCTCTTATTTAATGGCACCGGCGACATATCTTTTCGAGGATATGAAAAAGTATGTGGCTCTCATAGGGGAGTGCGTGGGAAGGTCGGAAGGGGCGAACCTTTTGGGTGCAAACATGGAAGGGCCCTTCCTTTCGGCAAAATATAAGGGAGCGCATCGTGAGGATTGGCTCAGGTCTGTTCGGGAGTTTGATTTTGACGCCGTAAACGAATGTGCGAAGGGAACTATTCTTGTTACAACAGTTGCCCCCGAAACGGACGGCGCAATCGAGTTTATAAGAACACATTCCGATAAGGTTAAAATCTCGCTCGGTCATACGGGTGCCGATTATGATACCTGTATGAAGGCGTTTTGTGCCGGAGCGGTTCAGGTGACGCATCTTTTCAACGCAATGCCCTCACTTCACCACAGGAATCTGAGTCTTATTTCGGCGGCACTGGATTACGGCGCAATGGCGGAGCTTATTTGCGACGGGCTTCATGTTGCTCCTTCCGTTGTTCGTGCGGCGTATAAGATGTTCGGAAGCGATAAGCTGATTGTGGTTAACGATACCGTAATGGCGGCAGGTATGCCGGACGGTGTTTACAATGAATGTGGAGCGGAGGTTATAGTTAAAGACGGCATTGCCCGTCAGCACGACGGCACGATTACCGGCGGAACAGCTCCGATAATGGATTGCGTCAAAAACCTTATTTCGTGGGGAATTGCGGACTTTGATGCCGTTAAAATGGCAAGCTTCAACCCTGCAAAATCCCTCGGGATAAAAAATAAGGGCTTGATTAAGCCCGGTTACGATGCCGACTTTTTGACGGTGGATAAGGATTTCAATTTAACGGATGTTTACATCGGCGGCAATTTGTTCAAATAAAAGCCGAGGCGGTGACTGCTTGCCGATTTATCGGCGGTTTTCCCGAAAGAATTTGCGTTTTCAACTATTTTTTGTTTATTCCGTTTCAAAACTTGACATCTTGATTTTTTTGATGTAAAATACTATTAAAAACAATTTAAGGAGAAGTGTTTTATGAGAGTAGTATGCTTTGGTGAAATTATGGCAAGGCTCAGCCCGGAAGGGTACGGAAGGTTTGTTCAGGCAAACAAGCTTGAAATTACATACGGCGGCGGAGAGGCGAATGTAGCCGTTTCCCTCGCAAATTACGGTATGGAGTCTTCGTTTGTAACAAAAATGCCCGATAACGATATTGCAAAAGGAGCCCTGAGAACTCTTAAGGCTCACGATGTTGATACATCCGATATTGTTTTCGGCGGCGACAGGCTCGGAATTTATTTCTGCGAAAAGGGTGCATCCCAGAGAGCATCGAAGGTTATATATGACAGGAAGTATTCTTCGATTTCCACAGCCGATCGTTCCGATTTTAATTGGGAACAGATTTTTGACGGTGCGGATTGGTTCCACTTTACAGGTATCACGCCTGCGCTTTCGGACAGTTGCGCCGAAATTTGCCTTGATTCGGTAAAAATGGCAAAGGCTATGGGACTTACGGTAAGCTGTGACCTTAACTTCAGAAAAAATCTCTGGACCTCCGAAAAGGCAGGACAGGTTATGGCGGAGCTTATGGAGTATGTTGATGTTGCCATCGCAAACGAGGAGGACTGCGAAAAGGTGTTCGGAATTAAAGCATTACCATCAGTGATGACGAAAGAGCAGTCTCCGAAAATACCGACATCACCGGCGGAACTCTTTCCAAGGACGGCTACAAGCAGGTTGCAAAGACGCTTTCGGAAAGATTTAACATTCCCAAGGTTGCAATCACATTGAGAGGAAGCATTTCGGCAAATGACAATAACTGGTCCGCAATGCTTTACGATAACGGCGAATGCTATTTCGCAAAGAACTATCTTATCCATATCGTAGACCGTGTCGGCGGCGGAGATTCCTTCGGAGCCGGACTTATTTATGCGACACTGAACGGATATTCCGCACAGGACACAATAGAGTTTGCGGTTGCCGCTTCGTGCCTTAAGCACACTATCGAGGGTGACTTTAACGAAGCTACGCTTGACGAGGTTAAAAAGCTTATGAGCGGTGACGGTTCAGGCAGAGTACAGAGATAATTTGCGGCGCCCGATTTAATTCGGGTGCTGTTTTATATGTGGTGCTTGTTATGAAAAGAATAGGTGTAATTGATTTGGGTTCAAATTCCGCAAGGCTGACCGTTGCGGAGGTTTTCGGGAGCGACTTTGAGATTGTCGGAAGGGAAAACATTTTTGTAAGGCTTGCCGAGGGACTTACGAGGGAAAGCAATACACTAAAGCCCGAGCCGTCGCTCAAGGCGGTGCTTGCTCTTTCCGAGCTTATCAAAAAAAGCAGGGAGCTTTCATGCGAGGATATAAGCATTATCGCCACCGAAGCGGTGAGGCGTGCCGATAACCGCGAATGGTTTTTGAGCCTTGTTAAGGAAAGCGTCGGATTTGACATTGATGTAATCTCCGGCGAGGACGAGGCGTATTACGACTGCCTTGCAATCATGAGAGTGACGGGATTTTCCGACTTTTTTATGATTGATACCGGCGGCGGAAGCACTGAAATTGCGCTTGTTAAGGGCGGCGAAGTTATTAACTCCGTTTCCGTGCCATGGGGGTCGGTTGTTCTTACGGAAATGTTTTCCTCCGGGAAAACCCTCACAGCGGACGAATTTAAAAATGTAATTGCGCATATTTCGGACGGCTTAGCCTCGTTTGACTGGGTTTTTTCGGAAAGTGGAATCCCTATGTGCCTTCTCGGAGGTTCGCTTCGGAACTGGTATGATTATAAGGACGAATATTCTCTCGGAGCATTTGCCGAAAAAATGCTTTCGATGACCGTTGTCGAGCGTGAGGAATTCGGAATAAAAAGCCGCAGATCGGACACCATAACCGCAGGGCTTGCTCCTGCCATGGTACTTGAACTGATTACAAAGCCCTCGGAAATCATCGCTTTGGACAGCGGTGTCAAGGAAGGGTATATTATAGAGAAAATAAGGGGAGAAAAAATATGAATTATCATGGGCTGAAGCCTTACGGTGCAGTTCCATCTGAAAATCAGGCAGAATGGTACAAGCGTGAAAAAATGGCATTTTTCCACTTCGGTGTGAATACATATACCGACCGGGAGTGGGGTGACGGTACGGAGGATCCGTCCGTTTTCAACCCCACAAAGCTTGACTGTCGCTCGTGGATAAGAACCGTTAAAGAGGCAGGATTTACCACTGCTGTTATTACCGCAAAGCATCATGACGGATTTTGTCTTTGGCAGAGCAAATATACCGAGCACAGCGTTAAAAATTCTCCGTATAAAGGCGGTAAGGGCGATATTGTGCGGGAATTTACGGACGCCTGTCGGGAATACGGAGTAAAGGCAGGTATATATCTTTCCCCGTGGGACAGGAATTATCCCGACTGGGGAACGGAAAAATATAACGAGTATTATAAGCTTCAGCTTGAGGAGCTGTTTGGCAACTACGGCGAGATTCACGAATGCTGGTGGGACGGCGCAGGAAGCGACAAGGCGGTTTACGATTGGGGACTTTGGGCTTATACCGTAAAAAGACTTCAGCCGAACTGCGTGGTTTTCGGGCCTTACACTCTTTGTCACCCCGATTATATCGACACAAGGTGGGTAGGCAACGAGGCAGGCTTTGCCGGAGAGCCGTGCTACGCTACAATCAACCTTACTGCCGATAAGGCGAGCGTCAAGCACATTCTTAACCACGGTGTGCGTGACGGCGAAATTTTCATGCCTGCCGAGGTTGATGTATCCATTCGCCCCGGCTGGTTTTATCACGAAAACCAAAGGAGCGATGTAAGAAAGCCCTCAAATCTTGTGCAGCTTTGGTTTGATTCTGTGGGGAGTAACTGCAATTTGCTTTTGAACATCCCTCCGAATAAGGAAGGTCTTTTAGACAGTGAGGACAGTCAAAGCCTTCTTGAAGCCGAAAAAATTCTTAAGCAGACCTTTGCTTTCAACCTTCTTTGCGGCTCGAAAATTACGGCTGATAAGGCAAGGGAGGGCTGCAGCGCCGCACTTGTTACAGGTAAGGGCGGATTTTACGCTCCCGAGGACGGGAATTTTTGCCCGACAATGGAGTTTGATTTGGGCAAAGAAACGGAATTTGACTGTGTTTCGGTTTCCGAGGTAATTGAGCTCGGGCATAGGGTTCGAGGCTTTGTAATTTCTGCTTATTCAGGCGGAAAATGGACGGAGCTTTTAAGGTCCGAATGTATAGGAAACAGGTTTGCAAGGCATTTTGAACCCGTTACGGCATCCAAAATCAGGCTTGAAATTACGGATGCCGCCTGCGTTCCGGCAATTTCGGAATTCGGAATTTATAAAATGCCGTTTGATGTTTTTGCCGATATATATGCGGTTTCAAAAAATAAAAATCTTCTTGAAAACCCTTCGTCATCTGTGGAAACGGGCGAAACCGAGACGGTAATCGACCTTGGCGGAATTTATCCCTTCAATACCGTAACATTTAACGGGGACGGAATTTGGAATTATGAGATTATGGCTTTTGACGGGCAGGAATACTACAAAATTTTTGAAGGCACAAAGCCCGACCGCAATGCAATTTGCAGATTTGAAACGGTTAAGGACGCATATAAGCTGAAAATCGTTTACGGTGATTTGCGTCCGGTAAATCTTGATGTAAAAGTGTATAACATGGAATAGCAAAGACGGGCATATACTTTAATCGGTGATGATATGAAAGTCATTTTAAGGCGCTGGAAAGCTCATGCCGGTTACAGTATCGGGAGAAAAAGAATAAACACATTTATTGTGCCTTTGCTTGTTTGCGCCGCGGTTGTTTTGTTTTCGAGGCTTTTTGTCAAGGGCGTCATTCCGCAGATTATAGATATGGCGCAGGACAATGCCGAAACCGATGTGGTTTTGCTTATCGACGATGCGGTTTATTCTTGCAAGGAGCTTGAAAACCTAAAATATGAGGATATAATAAGCGTATCGTACGATAATCAGGGACAGGTTACCTCGGTTTTTGCAAACGAGGTTAAGCTTAATAAAATAAGGTCGGCTCTATCCCGCTCCATGAACGAGAGTATGAACAGGCTTAACGAAACCGAGGTTTATGTGCCTCTCGGAATGTTTTTGGGTTCAAAGCTTTTTTCGGGTATGGGCGTGAGGATTCCTTTTAAGAGCGAGCCGTACGGTACTGCGTATGCCGACTTTAAAAGCTCCTTTGAGGGAGTGGAAATTAATCGGACGGTGCATAAAATCAGCCTTGTTGCATCGGCGAGTATTGCGATAATTCTGCCGTTCGGCGGAAATACTCTCAAGGTGGAAAAGGAAATACCGATTGCCGAAACAATCATTGCCGGGCAAGTGCCGAAGGCTTATGCTGATATAAACGGATTGGTGAAAAATGAAGGAAAGAATTGAAGAACTTACAAAAATCTTAAATGAGCATAATTACAATTATTATGTAATGGATAACCCCACGATTTCGGATTTTGAATACGATGCAATGCTTCGGGAGCTTGAAAACCTGGAAAATAAGTACCCCGAGTTTGCTCTCCCCGATTCTCCCACAAAAAGGGTGGGAGGCTATGCTCTTGAAAGCTTTGAGCAGGTTGAGCATACGGTTCCCATGGAAAGCATAAACGATGTTTTTTCGTTCGGTGAGCTTTCGGAGTTTGACGAAAGGGTAAAGGGACTTTTGCCCGATGAAAAAATCGAATATGTCGTTGAATACAAGATAGACGGGCTGTCGGTTTCGCTTGAATACAGGAACGGTCTTTTGGAAATCGGCTCAACAAGAGGGAACGGAAGAATAGGCGAAAATGTTACCGAGAACATAAAAACAATCATGAGTATTCCCTTGTCGGTGGAAAACGCACCCGAGCTTTTGGAGGTAAGAGGCGAGGTTTATATGCCTCACAAAAGTTTCATTGCGGTAAACAATATGCGAGAGATTAGCGGCGAGCCTTTGTTTGCAAATCCGAGAAATGCGGCGGCGGGGTCGCTTCGTCAGCTTGACCCGAAAATTGCCGCAAAGAGAAAGCTTGACATATTTGTGTTTAATGTTCAGAGGATTTCCGACGATAAATTCGATAACCATTACGATTCGCTCCTGTACCTTAAGGAGCTTGGATTTAAGGTTATTCCCGATTTTAAGAAGTTTTCCGACATCGAAGGTGTCATTTCCGAAATAAACAGCATTTCCGAAAGACGGGGCGAGCTTGGATTTGATATTGACGGCGTTGTAATCAAGGTAAATTCCTTTGCTCAGCGTGCAAAGCTCGGGAGCACCGCAAAGGCTCCGAGGTGGGCGGCGGCTTACAAATTCCCTCCCGAAAAAAAGAAAACGAAGCTTACGGATATTGTTATAAATGTGGGGAGGACGGGCGTTCTCACGCCAAATGCGGTTCTTCAACCTGTAAGGCTTGCCGGCACAACGGTTTGCAAGGCCACCCTTCATAACATTGATTTTATAAGGGAAAGAGATATAAGAATAGGCGATACCGTTGTTGTTCAGAAGGCAGGGGAGATAATTCCCGAGGTTTTGTCGGTGGACAAGCTTTTAAGGGACGGCACTGAAACCGTATTTAATATGCCCGAAAGCTGTCCTGTTTGCGGCGCACCCGTTGTCAGAGACGAGGGTGAGGCGGCTTATCGGTGTACGGGAATAGAATGTCCGGCTCAGCTTGTGAGAAATATTATTCATTTTGCGTCAAAGGGCGCAATGGATATTGACGGGCTCGGGCCTGCTCTCGTTGAATCCCTTATCGACTCGAAACTGATAAAATCCGAGGCGGATTTATATTATCTTTCAGAGGAAGATGTTGCAAAGCTTGAAAGAATGGGCAAAAAATCGGCGCAAAATCTAATTTCGGCAATCGAAAAGAGTAAGAAAAACGATTTGTCAAGGCTGATAACGGCTCTCGGAATAAGGCACGTCGGCGCAAATTCGGCAAAGCTTATCGCATCACGCTTTGGGTCGATGGACGCGCTTATTTTGGCATCCCGTGACGAGATTGCGGAAATCTCGGATGTCGGCGAAATAATGGCGCAAAGCATTGTCGATTTTCTCTCTCAGGAGCAAACAAGGCACACGATAAATCGGCTTAAAGACGCCGGCGTTAATATGACATACGAGGTCGAGGCGGCAGGAACAAAATTTGAGGGGATGACCTTTGTTCTGACCGGAACTCTTGAAAATTATACAAGGTCAGAGGCTTCCAAAATCATCGAAAGCCTGGGCGGCAAGGTTTCCTCATCCGTTTCAAAAAAGACAAGCGTTGTTCTGGCAGGCGATGAGGCAGGAAGCAAGCTCGACAAGGCAGAAAAATTAGGCATAAAAATTATAAATGAGGAAGAATTTTCTACACTTATTTCCGAATAGGTGTGGGATAATAAAACCGAGGTGATTTATAATGTGCAAGTTCTGTAAAGGAATGGTAATCGGTATTGTGGTGGGCACAGGAATTCTTCTTGCGGTAAATCCGCCGGAAAAAAAGGATATTCGTGCCATGAAAAGAAGCGCAAGACGGGTGTTTCACAAAATGGAGGATGCGGCAGACGGATTGTGCTGCAAGATGAGATGAACGGGGCGGTCGCAATTTGCGGCCGCTTTATTCAGATTTTGCTTGATTTTTTCGGAAAACTATAGTATAATTAAAGTATTCTATAAATTCGGAGGTCATTATGAGTATTTTGGTTACAGGCGGAGCTGGCTACATAGGAAGCCACACTTGCGTTGAGCTTTTGTCGGCAGGCTACGATATAGTGGTTGTTGACAATTTTGTTAATTCAAAGCCCGAAGCGGTTGAAAATATCAGGAAGATTTCGGGTAAGGATTTTAAGTTTTACGAGGCTGACCTTATTGACAGATGTGCGGTTGAGAAAATTTTTGAAGAGAATGATATAGATGTTGTCATTCATTTTGCGGGACTTAAGGCGGTCGGCGAATCCGTTTCTCAGCCGATAAGATATTATCATAACAATATCGAAAGCACGCTTGTTCTTTGCGATGTTATGGCAAAGCATAATTGCAAAAAGATAGTGTTCAGCTCCTCGGCGACGGTTTACGGCGATCCTGCGTCCGTACCGATTACGGAGGATTTTCCGCTTCATACTACAAATCCCTACGGCAGCACAAAGCTCATGATTGAAAGGATTTTGCAGGATATTTTCGTGTCGGACAAGGATTGGGGCATTGTTCTGTTGAGATATTTCAATCCCATAGGTGCTCATAAGAGCGGACTTTTGGGAGAAGATCCGAACGGTATTCCAAACAATCTTTTGCCTTATGTTGCAAAGGTTGCGACGGGTGAGCTTGAGGTTTTGAGCGTGTTCGGGGATGATTACGACACTCCCGACGGTACGGGTGTGCGTGACTATATTCATGTTGTTGACCTTGCGCTGGGACACGTGAAGGCGGTTGAAAAGATTTTGGGCGAAAACGGCGTAAATATTTACAACTTGGGAACAGGCAACGGCTACAGCGTTCTGCAGGTGGTAAAGGCATTTGAAAGTGCAAGCGGCAAAAAGGTTAATTATAAAATCGTTGACAGAAGACCGGGCGACATTGCCCAGTGCTATGCAAACCCCGATAAGGCGTACCGTGAGCTCGGCTGGAAGGCGAAGTACGGTATTGACGAGATGTGCAAGGACGCATGGAATTTTGCGAGCAAGCATATAAAATAACAAATGCAATCTGCCTGCATATATTGTAGGCAGATAATTTTGTGTCGGAGGGATAAGCTTGAAAATTCTTGTGGATGCGGATGCCTGTCCGGTTAAGGAAATAATTGAGCGTGTAGCAAAAAAACATGAAATTCCGGTAGTTATGTTTATAGATTCATCCCATGTTCTTTATTCGGACTATTCAGAAATCGTAACAGTCGGGCAGGGAAAGGACGCCGTTGACATTGCTCTTATAAACCGAGCCGAGCGGGGGGATGTTGTTGTCACCCAGGATTACGGCGTTGCGGCTATGGCGCTTGGGAAGGGAGCATATCCCATAAATAATTTCGGTGTTGTTATTTCCGATGATAATATTGACAGAATGCTCTTTGAACGCCACATTTCCGCAAAAATCAGGAGAAGCGGCGGAAGGCTTTGCGGCTTTCACAAAAGAACCAAAGAAAATGACGAAATATTTGAAAAAAACTTTACACAGCTTATAGAAAAGCTTATTTCGGAGAGAAAGGAAGCTTCGGATGATTAAGAGGTTTTTTGCACTTGTGTGCCTTATTACGGTGCTTTGCTCGGTAACGGTATATTCTCGGGACATAACGGTCATGGTTGACGGAAACCCGCTTTTTTGCGATGCAGAGCCGATTATAAAAAACGACAGGGTTCTGGTTCCCATGCGTGCTATATTTGAGGCACTTTCCTGTGATGTTTCGTATAAGGAGGAATTTGACGGGAATTATGTGTATGCAGTGAGGGGAAATGACCTTGTTGCCCACAAAATAGGCTCGGATTCCATTTTTGTAAACGGCGAAACAGTAAAGCTTGATGTTTCCTCCGAAATATTGTCGGACAGGGCGTTCGTTCCGCTTAGAGCCGTTTCGGAGGCACTTGAATGCTCCGTTTTATGGGATGATAAAGAGTATATCGTCGATGTGAAAAGCAAATAGTTTAAATTTTTCGCTGAAAATGCTTGACAAATATGCAAAAATAGTGTATCATATAGGTGTAAAGGTTAAATGCTTTACACCTTTTTGCGTGGGAGGCTTTATGGAAAAGAATTTTTATGCGGCTCAGTTGCTTGACGCTTACAGGCGGCTTCTTACCGATAAGCAGGCGGATATTATGAGCCTGTATTACGAGGAGGATTTAAGTCTTTCCGAAATTAAGGAGCATTACGGCATAACAAGGCAAGCGGTTTTGGATAACATAAAGCGTTCGGAAAAGCAGCTTGAACGGTTTGAAAGCAAGCTCGGGCTTGTGAAGCTTATAAATAAGCATCGTGCGGCGGCGGAGGAAATCAGAAAGCTTCTTTTGGGGCTTGAGCCCGAAACGGCGCAAAAAATAGAATTACAGCTACGGGAAATGGAGGATTGACCTATGGCATTTGAAAGTCTTGCAGGTAAGCTTGAGGCGGCTTTTAAGAAGCTTCGCGGTAAGGGAAGGCTTACGGAGGACGATATTAAGACAGCAATGCGAGAGGTCAAAATGGCACTTCTCGAGGCTGATGTAAACTTCAAAATCGTTAAGGATTTCATAAAGAATGTGTCGGAGCGTTCTGTCGGGGCGGATGTTCTGGAAAGCCTTACGCCCGGTCAGCAGGTAATAAAAATCGTTAATGAGGAGCTTATAAAGCTCATGGGCGAAAAGCCCGTAAAGCTCACATTCAACTCAAATCCTCCGAGTGTTTATATGCTTGTGGGGCTTCAGGGAGCAGGTAAAACAACGACCTGCGCAAAGCTTGCGGGCGTTTTGAGGAAGGACGGGAAAAAGCCTCTCCTCGTTGCCTGCGATGTGTACAGACCTGCCGCAATAAAGCAGCTTCAGGTTGTGGGGGCACAGCTTAATATTCCGGTTTTCACAATCGAGGGAAGTAAAGACCCGGTTGAAATATCAAAGGCGGCGCTTCGCCATGCGGTTTCAAACCTCAATGATGTCGTTATCATTGATACCGCCGGAAGGCTTCATGTGGATGAGGTCTTGATGGACGAGCTCGAGAATATAAAAAATGCCGTAAAACCGCAGGAAATCCTGCTCACCGTTGATGCGATGACAGGTCAGGATGCGGTAAACGTTGCGGAAAGCTTTCACAATAAGCTAAGCATTGACGGAGTGATACTCACAAAGCTTGACGGTGATACAAGAGGCGGTGCCGCAATCTCCGTTCGTGCGGTTACGGGGCGGCCGATAAAGTTTGCCGGCATGGGCGAAAAGCTCAGCGATCTTGAGCCGTTTTATCCCGATCGCATGGCTTCGAGAATTCTCGGAATGGGCGATGTGCTTACGCTTATCGAGAAGGCGGAGCAGGCGTTTGACGAAAAGCAGGCGGCAGAGCTTGAAAGAAAAATGCGTACACAGACCTTCACCCTTGATGACTTTTTGGATCAAATGGAGCAGCTCAAAAAAATGGGCCCGCTTTCGGGGATTATGGAAATGCTCCCCGGATTTAACAAGGCGAAGATGGGCGATATAAATATAGACGAAAAAAAGTTCTACCGTGTGGGTGCGATAATTAAATCCATGACGCCTGCGGAAAGAACAAATCCCGATATAATAAACGCAAGCCGAAAGCAAAGAATAGCAAACGGCTGCGGAATGAAGGTAAACGATGTAAATGCACTGCTCAAGCAATTTGACCAGATGCGTAAAATGATGAAGCAGTTTTCAAATCCCAAAAAGATGAAACGCTTCGGAAGAGGGCTTAAACTTCCGTTCTGAACGAAAGTTTATATATAATCCTTTTAAGGAGGTGAAAAATATGGTAAAAATCAGACTCAAAAGATTAGGTGCAAAGAAGGCTCCTTTTTACAGAATCGTTGTTGCTGATTCCCGTTATCCCCGTGATGGCAGATTTATCGAAGAAATCGGTACTTATAATCCTTGCGTAAATCCTGCTGAAATCAAGGTTGACGGAGAAAAGGCAAAGGAATGGATCGGCAAGGGTGCACAGCCTACCGATACGGTTAAATCCTTGCTTAAGAAGAAAGGTATCATCGGCTAATATGTGAAAGGAAGCGGACTTGGTATGAAAGATTTGCTTTTGTTCATTGTCAGATCTTTGGTTGATGAGCCTGACAGGGTTGACATTACCGAAATCGAAGAATCGGAGGACAGCGTGCTTTTTGAAATCCGCGTTGCCGAAAGCGATATGGGTAAGGTTATCGGAAGACAGGGCAGAATTGCCAAAGCTATCAGAACCGTTATGAAATCTGCTGCAAACAAGGAGCATAAGAAGGTAACGGTTGACATAAAGGAATGATTTACAGGGAGGACTTTAGTCTTTGTACGATAGGAAAAAGCTTTTATCGGACGGAGGCTGTTCCTCCCTTGTTGCCTTTTTCGGAGAGATGTTTATGAATATTGAAGTTGGTAAAATTGTAAATACGCATGGGCTTAAGGGGGAGATAAAGCTCGTATCGTGGTGTGATTTCCCCGAGATGTTTGATTGCTTTCCCGATATTTCGGTTAATGGCAAAAAATATGATGTTGATTATGTAAAATACCACAAGGACAGCGTTATTCTAAAGCTTTCCGGAGTGGATTCTATAGATGCGGCGGAGGAGCTTAAAAACTCGGTCGCTTTCGCCGACAGGGAATATTTCGATTTGCCCGAGGACAGGTATTTTATTGCGGATTTAATCGGGCTTTCGGTTTTTTGCGACGGTGAAAAAATCGGCGAAATAAAAGAGGTTATTCCCACAGGGAGCACCGGCGTATATGCCGTGTCGAGAAAGGGTAAGCAGGAATTGCTTATACCGGCTAACGAAACAACGATTATAGAAACAAATATTAATGAAGGATATGTTAAAATGCGTATCCCCGAAGGACTTGAGGAAATTTGAGGTTTGATGTTTTAACGCTGTTTCCGCAGATGTGCAGTACGGTTCTCAATGAAAGCATCACGGGCAGAGCTGCGGCAAGCGGAATACTTGATATGAATTTTATTGATATAAGGGACTATTCTCTCGACAAGCACCGCCGTGTGGACGATTATCCCTACGGCGGCGGTTGCGGCATGGTCATGCAGGTTGAGCCGATAATAAGGGCTTGGCGTGATATTACAAAGGATCTCGATTATAAGCCTCTTTGCATATATATGTCGCCCCAGGGCAGGATTTTCAATCAGGAAACGGCAAAAAGGCTTGCGAGCGATTTTGAGCATATTGTTTTTCTTTGCGGCCACTATGAAGGGGTGGACGAGAGGGTTATCGAGGAAATAGTTGATATGGAGCTTTCGATAGGCGATTATGTTCTGACAGGCGGCGAAATACCGGCAATGGCGGTGATTGACGCTGTTTCGAGGATGGTGCCGGGAGTGCTTTCGGGCGAGGCTTCCTACAGCGACGAGTCTATTTATAACGGACTTTTGGAATATCCCCAGTACACAAGACCGGAGGTTTTTGAAGGCAAGGCGGTTCCGGGGGTTTTGCTTTCGGGGCATCATGCGAACATAACCGAATGGAGAAGGGAACAGTCCTTGGAAAGGACGAGGCTTAAGCGTCCGGATTTGTTTGAAAAGTGGAGGAATGAGAATGAATGATGTTGTAAAGGTTTCAAAGCTTAATTATTTGTATTCGGCGATTGCATCGGTGATTTTTGTTGTCATTATTGCGGTGTTTTCCGAAAAAATGGATGTCACATCATCATACATTCCGTTTCTTCTTATTGCCGCATACGATATTTTCAACATAATTCTTGTAAGGCGTGCATCGCCGAGGGAATGCTTTAAGCTTTTTATGATGTCCGTGCTTATTGTTTTCGGCATTTATAAAATCATTACGGTTTTCGGAATTGTGAATACATTTAATGATGACGGATTTTTTGCCGATTACGAGTCGAACTTTTATTTTATTTTTGACATAATGATGGTTGTAAACATGGTGTCGACCTTCTTTTTCCTTGTTTTTATGAGGTTTATGCTGTCAAGGCAAAGCATAAAGAATATCAGCAAAATTTCCGTAAAACGCTTTGTTATATGCACGGTTATACTTTGCTTTTTGGCTATCGGCGACCTTCTTTTGTGGAACATGGCAAAGCCGTACGAGGATGAGTTTTTGGAGTATGTAAGCACATATTCTCCCGAAAAGTGGGAGAAATACCCCAGTAAGCGCATAGATATGTTCGAGGATTTTGAAAAAAGCAACGATCTGCACGGCATGAAAAAAGAGGATGTTGAGAAGATTTTGGGCGAGCCCGAGCTTGACGAAGGCTATGAAATGGGCTTTGATAAAAACGGTCACAATGTTCTTGCCATAGTGTATAAAGACGGCACTGTGGCGGAATATAAGATAATACAAATCAACAAAAAGGAGCAATAACTATGAAGAGATTCAAAATCGGTGTACAGCTTTACTCTGTAAGGGACGACATGGCAAAGGACATGGACGCAACGCTTAAGGAAATAGCCGAAATGGGCTATGACAGCGTTGAGTTTGCGGGCTATTTTGACCATAGTGCCGAGGAGGTTAAGGGAATGCTTGATAAGTACGGACTTGAAGCAATATCCGTACATCAGACCTATGAGCCCTTCCTTTCGGACGGAGAGGATATGGTAAATTACATAAAGACAATCGGTGCAAAGTATTCCGCAATTCCGTGGCTCGGCTTGGATTATCACAAGGGCGGCGAAAAGTACGCTTATGATACGATTAAAAAGGTTGCGCAGTTCCTTAAGGATAACGGTATCCAAATGCTTTATCATAATCATGACTTTGAGTTTACAAGAGTTGACGGAAAGTTTATATTGGACTGGGTATACGAAACAATTCCGGCTGACCTTCTTAAAACCGAGATTGACACCTGCTGGGTAAGATACGCAGGCTTTGACCCATGCGAATATATTTTGAAATACAGCGGCCGCGCACCGCTTGTTCATCTTAAGGATTTTGTTTGCACCAAAAAGCCGGTTGCGCCGGTTTATGCGCTTATCGACGGCAAGGGTAATGTTTCCAAAATGGAAAACCGTGCAAACGACCGTGATGATTCCGGCTTTATGTTTAAGCCTGTCGGAATGGGATGTCAGGATTTCCCGTCCATAATCGAAGCTGCTGAAAAGGCAGGAAGCGAATATCTTATAGTAGAGATGGACGCTTCGACCGAAATGCCGCCCATGGAGGCTGTAAGAAAGAGTAGGGAATACCTTAAAACTCTGGGACTTTGATTTATTTTGGAGGGAAAAACATGAATACTTGGGAAACACCCGAAATAACGGGCATTAACAGGCTTAAAACGCATTGTTCCTATGTGCCTTTTTCTAAAATTGAGGACGCTCTTTTATATGACAGGAATAAATCGGAGTTTTATCATCTGCTAAACGGCGACTGGGCGTTTTTGTATTTTGATTCTGTAACGGATGTCGATGACGGGCTTTTATCGGCGGATTGCGATACCGATTGCTGGGACACCGTCCCCGTTCCTTCCTGCTGGCAAACGCTCGGATATGACACGATTCAGTATTCAAATATTACATATACGATACCCGTTGACGCACCGAGAGTTCCCAAAAAGAACCCGTGCGGAGTATATGCAACCGATTTTTATGTTGAGGATAGCGACAGGGAGCTTCATATTGTGTTTGAAGGCGTGTCCTCCTGTTTCTTTGTTTATGTAAACGGAAAAGAAGTCGGCTACTCCAAGGGCTCCCATTTGCAAAGCGAGTTTGATATTACGGAATTTGTTGAGCCGGGGGATAACCGCCTTACGGTCAAGGTTTTGAAATGGTGCGACGGTACTTATCTTGAGGATCAGGATTTTTTCAGATTTTCGGGTATTTTCAGGGATGTATATACCGTTGAGCGAAGCAAAAAACGGCTTAACGATGCCTTCATTCATGCGGATGATTGCGGTAATGTTCGGGTTGAGCTTGATGCCTCCTGCGATGTAAATGTCAGCATTTTCGATGCGAAAGGCAATAAGATTGCAAGTAAAAAGGCTGAAAAATCGGTCGGGTTCAAGCTTGAAGGCATTAATAAATGGACTGCCGAAACGCCCTATCTTTATACTATGGTCTTTGAAACCGAAAACGAGGTGATTGCTCAAAGATTCGGCTTCAGGAGCATAAGTATTGCCGAAAACGGTGCTCTGCTCATAAACGGAACGGCGGTTAAGCTTAAGGGAGCAAATCATCATGATACCCACCCGAAGTACGGATATTATACCCCCTATGAGCATATTCTCAATGACCTTATTTTGATGAAGCGCAATAATATAAATACCGTTCGCACATCGCATTATCCGGCACCGCCCGTGTTTTACGACCTTTGCGACGAGCTTGGTTTTTATGTTGTTTGCGAGGATGATATTGAAATCCACGGCTACACCGTAAGGGACGGCGGATCTTATGCTTATCAGGCGTATCATGAGGACTGGCCGTGCCAGATGCCCGAATATAAGTCCTCGTTTATTGACCGTGCCGAAAGAATGGTTGAGCTTCATAAAAATCACCCGTCGGTTATTATGTGGTCAATGGGTAACGAGGCAGGCTTTGGCGACAATTTTGTTGAAATGTCAAGGTGGATTAAAAACAGGGATTCCTCACGCCTTGTTCACTATGAAGGCGCAAATTGCGTGAGCGATGGCGAGGACGGAAATTATCCCAAAGAGGTTGACATGATAAGCCATATGTATCCTCCCGTTGAGTGGGTTGAGAAAATGGCGAGAAAGCGCAACGAAAAGCGTCCGATATTCCTTTGCGAATATGTCCATGCAATGGGGCTCGGCCCGGGCGGCGTTGAGGACTATATGAAGGTGTTTTATAAGTACCCGAGGTGCATCGGCGGCTGCGTTTGGGAATGGGCTGACCATGCGGTTTGCGGAGAAGAAGGGTATCTTTACGGCGGAGACAGCGGAGAATTTCCTCATGATAATAATTTCTGCGTTGACGGGCTTAACTACCCCGACAGAACGCCTTATACAGGTCTTATCAACCTTAAATACGCTTATCAGAATATTAAGTTTGAGCTTGACGGCGGAAAAATCCGTATTATAAACCTCCACGATTTTATTACATCGGATTGCTATGACATTATCTGGAAGGTAAAGAGTGACGGTGTTACATTCTCTCAGGGCAGAATTTCCGCTCCGAAGGTTAAGCCACATTCCTCCGGGGTGCTTAATATCAAGCCGGATGTTCCCGAGGTTTGCACGCTTGGCTGTTTTATTGAGCTTTCTGTCGTTACAAAGCTCGATTCTCCCTGGGCAGAGGACGGCTATGAGGTTGCGTTCACGCAGATTCCTCTTGATTGTGCGGAGGAAACCGTAGAAGAGGAATACGGCTCATCGGTTTTGCTTTCCGAGGAGGACGGGCTCGTGTTCACCGAAGGAAACGGCTTTTGCTATGTTTTTGATACGGTCGAGGGCGGATTTGTAAGCATTGTCAAAAACGGCACCGAAATGATAGACGCCGTTCCCGAGCTTTCGTTCTACCGCCCCACAACCGATAACGAATTAAACATAAAAGATAAATTAATATATACGGGGCAAATTCATTCGAGCCAGTTTATAAACAAGGTTCAGACCTTTGTGCGCAAAGCTACTGCCGAGCTTTCGGACGGCTATGTTAGGATTACCGTTGATTGTACGGCTTGCGCTGTCGGCAGAACTCCTCTTTTTAAGGGAAGCATTGTGTATAAGGTTTATCCCGACGGTAAAATAGAGGTCAGCGTATCGGGCGAACTGAGAGATATTAAGCCCTATTATCAGAGGGTGGGCTTTAATTTGGTTATGCCCGAGGGCTTTGATAATATTTTGTATTACGGCATGGGGCCTTACGAAAATTATCCCGATATGTGCTCTCATGTCAAGGTTGATATGTTTTCGTCAACCGTCGAGGATGAATACGAGCCGTATATCATGCCCCAGGAGCACGGCAATCATATGAATACTCGCTATGCGCTTGTGTCGGACGATACAGGCTGCGGTATCGAGTTTTGCGGTGACGGCTTTAATTTCAGAGCTTCGCATTATTCGGATGATGCGATTGAAGAAGCAAAGCATGAATATGAGCTTTTAGCTGAGGACAGAACATATATAAGGATAGATGCCGCCGTTTCGGGTGTAGGCTCGGCAAGCTGCGGTCCTGCTCTTCCCGAAGAGTACGGAGTTCATGGCGGCAGGCTTGATTTTTCGTTCACCATGAAGCCGATTGTAAAATAAACACTTTGAGGCAGGCTTTTTGCCTGTCTCTATTTTAGGGGGATTCTTTTATGACTGCTTTTGATAAGCTTGCAGACCTTGCTATGCTTTATATTTCGGAAGACGAAAAGGAAAAAGCCGAGCGTGATATGAGAAAAATTGTCGCATTTGCCGACAGAATTTCATCCTTTCAAACCGAAGAATGTGATGAAAGCTTTACTTTTGCCGTGAGCTCGGAGGAATTGAGAGAGGATTTACCAAAAGAAGGAATTGCCCGAGAGCTTATACTTTCTAATTCACACAAGGCAGAGAACGGATACATTTCGGTGCCGAAAAGCTTTAAGGGGTGATTGCGTGAATAAAATGAATCTCGTTTCATTGAGCCGCGCGCTTTGTAAAAGAGAGCTTTCGTCAAAGGAGCTTACGGAGCATTACATAAAAGAAGCCGAAAGAATTGATAAAAAGGTCGGAGCATATATTACGGAATGCTTTGAAAGTGCGCTCAGGAAGGCAGAAGAAGTGGATAAAATGCGGATAAAAGGCGAAAAGCTTTCGCCCCTTGCAGGCATACCCTACGGCGTAAAGGACAATATTTCCACAAAGGGCATAAAAACCACCTGCGCCTCAAAAATGCTTGAAGGCTATGTTCCGCCATTTGATGCCGAGGTGATAAACAGGCTTTCCGATTGCGTTATTTTGGGCAAGACGAATATGGATGAGTTCGCAATGGGCTCGGGGTGCGAAAATTCGTATTTCAAAAAAACATATAATCCCAATAATCCGGAATTTGTCCCGGGCGGAAGCTCCGGCGGCAGTGCGGCAGGCGTTGCAGCCTTGGAGTTTCCCTTTGCGCTCGGTTCCGATACGGGCGGCTCGGTGAGGCTTCCTGCGGCATTTTGCGGAGCTTTTTCTATAAGACCGACCTACGGCAGGGTTTCACGGTTCGGGCTTATCCCGTTTGCAAGCAGTATGGACCAGGTCGGCGTTATAGCAAGAGGCGTTTCGGATCTGGCACTTGTCATGAACCAAATCTCGGGGCTCGATAAAAAGGATATGACATCGTCAAAAATGCCCGTTCCCGATTTTGCGCAAGGAATTGATGCTTCTGTAGCCGGCATGAAATTTGCTGTTATAAGTGAGCTTTTTGAAAGCGTTTCAAAGGATTCCCGAGAGGCTGTAAATATGGCGGTAAATACCTTGTCGGAGAACGGTGCTTTTGTTGAAACGGTATCTTTTAGGCATCTTGATTACGCACTTTTTGCATATTATATCATTTCCTCCGCCGAGGCATCGAGCAACCTTGCAAGGTTTGACGGCGTGAGGTTCGGTCACCGATGCCAAAGGTATGAAAACCTTGAGGAAATGTACAAAAAAAGCAGAAGCGAGGGGTTTGGCGATGAGGTCAAGAGAAGAATTATGCTTGGAACATTTGTGCTGAGCCGCGGATATTATGATAAGTATTACGAAAAAGCCCTAAGCGTAAGGCGTGCGGTTTCCTCCGAATTATCGGGGATTCTAAAAAAGTACGATTGCATTATTGCGCCTTCCTCGGTTTCGGGTGCTTATAGATTCGGAGAATATAAAGAAAATCCGACCCTTTGCTACAATGAGGATTTGATAAATGTTCCTTCAAGCCTTGCGGGGCTTCCGTCAATTACTGTTCCGATTTTTAAAAATGAGAACGGTATGCCCTTTTCGGTTCAGATAATCGGTAACGCATTTGATGAAAAAACCGTTTTGAAGGCAGGTTATGCTTTGGAGGTGTCGGGGAATGAATGAAGCGTTTGAACCCGTTATAGGGCTTGAGGTTCATTGTGAGCTGAAAACAAAAACCAAAATATTCTGTTCCTGTAAAAACATCTTCGGCGCACCGCAAAACACCTGCTGTTGCCCTGTTTGCATGGGGCTTCCGGGGGCAATGCCTACATTGAATGCCGAGGCTGTAAGTCTTGCGGTAAAGGCAGGAATTGCGCTTGAATGTGATATTTCAAGTGCGTGCAGAATGGACAGAAAGAACTATTTTTATCCCGACCTTCCAAAGGGCTATCAGATTTCACAGCTCAAATATCCCGTTTGCAAAAACGGTTGCGTTGAAATAGCCGACAAGAAAATCGGCATCACAAGAATCCATATCGAGGAGGACGCCGGCAAGCTCATTCATGAGGGCGAAACCACTCTTGCGGACTTTAACCGCTCGGGAGTGCCGCTTATTGAAATCGTGTCCGAACCTGATATAAGAAGCGGTGACGAGGCCGTGGAATACCTCAGAAATTTAAGATCGACTCTTATGTATATCGGTGTATCGGATTGCAAAATGAACGAAGGCTCTTTAAGATGCGATATAAATATATCCCTTCACAAGGTAGGCGAGCCTTTTGGCACAAGGTGCGAAATTAAAAATCTTAATTCCTTCCGCTTTGTGAAAAAGGCGATTGAATATGAAATAAAGCGGCAGACGGAAATACTTGAAAACGGCGGCATAATCATTCAGAAAACAATGAGGTTTGACGGGGAGAAAACCGTCCCCATGCGAGAAAAGGAAAATGCTGACGATTACAGATATTTCCCCGAGCCGGATATTGTTCCCTTCAGAATTGATGACAGCTTGATAAAAAAGCTCAAAAATGATATTCCCGAGCTTCCGGTAAAGAGAAAAAGGCGTTATACGGGAGGTTATAAGCTTTCCCGTCATGATGCGGATATGCTTACGGAGGAAAAGGAAATCTCCGATTATTTTGAAGAAGCATTAAGGCATACAAAATATGTCAAAAAGCTTGCAAATCTAATTATTACCGATTGCTTTGCGTGCCTGCGTTCAAACGAAACGCATATTCCGATTAAGCCTCAGAAGCTTGCGGAAGTTGCGGAGCTTTTCGGCAGCGGAAGGATAAATTCAGGCGTTGCGAAAAAGCTGATTTTAATGCTGTGGGAGCAGGATTTTGATGTCGGCTTATATGTCACGGAGAATGGACTTTCCCAGCTTTGCGACGAGGCTGTTTTAAGCGGATTGATTAGGGATGCTATTTACGAAAACCCCAAAATCATAGAGGATTACAAAAAAGGAAAGCCCTCAGCCGCAAATTCCCTTATGGGAGCGGTTATGAGGAAAACCGGCGGCAGGGGGAATCCTGAAATTGTGTCTGGGCTTATAAAGTCCGCTTTGGAAAAGCTATAAAACATTTCCTATTCCGTAGCTTTGGGCGTCCTTTAGCTTTTCGGCGGTGTCCCTTGCAAGCATAAGATACGCTCCCGCAAGGGATTCTTCGTTATGGGATATTAGGTGCTTTGAAACCTTTAGATTTGCGTTCAGCTCATCATAGCTTTCGTGGTCAGAGAGAATAAAATGTATATTTTCTGTTTTTGAAAGCAACGAAACGGCGTCCTCTATGCTTTTTTCGGCAAGGTCGGGGTCGCCGTTTTCGATGCTTTCGTATGCGCTTTCTATGAGGCTTGTAAGTCGGTCGCAGGAATTTTCGGTGAACATCTGCCCGAACACAAGCGTAGCGGCAACAAAAGCGGAAATAACCGCAGTTGCGATGTATCTAATCATTTTTTTTACCCTCCAAAAATAAATCTCCGCCCTGGCTTATGCACATCAAAAACACTTCGGATATGTCTGAAAAACCGTTTTTTTCAATCATGCTTTTAAGCCTTTCCATTGAAATCCCGACAGCCTCCATTGCGGAAAAATCCGCTTTCCCGTCCGAAATGACCGTATAGAACATCCCCTTGTCATCGCCTTTAAATACGCTTAATTGACCGTTAGGCTCTATGCAGGCGCAGTTTATGTCGCTTATGTCGCCGGCACCCGCAAGCCTTAGCCCCTGGCATAAATCATCGGTGCTTATTCTCAGCTCTTTTAATACATTCTGCTTTATTTTGCCGTTTTCGATAACCACAATGGGCCTTCCGCTTATTATCATGCGCAGCTTTCTTGATTTAAGGGTAATATAAGATATTATCATTTCAAGAACAAGAAGCGTCGCAATCGGTATAAGACCGCTTATAAGCGGTATTGAGGAAGCCTGCATAGGTATAGCCGCAAGGTTTGCAAGAAGCAGAGTTACGACAAATTCGGAGGTTTGAAGCTCCCCGAGCTGGCGTTTTCCCATTATTCTCAGAAAAACAATCAGTATGATATAGAAAAAAACCGTTCTTATGAAAGATACAATCATGTTATCACCTGACATGATTTTTTGCAAATGCTTAAAAAAATATGCTTATTTCGTAAAAAACACTTTATTTTTTTGGAGATTTGATGTATAATAAGTATAAGGCTATGCTTATATGAAAAGTTATTTCCGATGCGGCAAAATGGAGAATTTTTTATGAGTAAATTTATGATTATCGACGGTAACAGTATGCTCAATCGTGCATACTACGCAATCCGTTCTCTTTCGGCAAAAAGCGGACAGCCGACAAATGCGATTTACGGCTTTTTGAATATTATGAATAAGTACACCGAGTCAGAAAAGCCTGACGGTGTGTGCGTTTCGTTTGACCTTAAGGGCAAAACCTTCAGGCATAAGTTCTACAGCGAATATAAGGCGCAGAGGAAGGGTATGCCTGATGACCTTGCATCTCAGCTTGAGCCCACAAAGAAAATACTTCGCCTTCTGGGCATACCGATATATGAAATCGAAGGGTTTGAGGCTGACGATGTAATCGGTACATTTTCACAGCTTTGCGAAAAAACGGATAATGAGTGCGTAATTCTGACCGGCGACAAGGACGATTTGCAGCTTGCCGGCAAAAATACGAGTATAAGGCTCATAAGAACCGTGGGCGGCAAAACTCAGGATGAGCTTTTTGACGAGCAAAGGGTTTTTGACGAGTACGGTCTTACACCGTTGCAGTTTATTGACCTGAAGGCTGTTATGGGTGATAAATCGGATAATATTCCGGGTGTTCCGGGAATCGGCGAAAAAGGTGCGGCGGAACTTATGCATGAGTTTGGCTCTCTTGACGCAATTTACGAAAATATCGACAGCGACAAAATTAAGCCCGGCGTAAGAAATAAGCTTATTGAAGGGAGGCAGTCTGCGTTTGACAGCAGATTTCTTTCCGAAATCAACAGAAATGTTCCCATAGAATTTGATTTGGACGGTATTTTAAGCCCCAAGCGTGACAGTGAAGGCCTGATTGAATACTTAAAGGAGCTTGAGCTTAACAGCTTTATAGCAAAGCTTGAGCTTAAGGAAAGCACTTTGGAAAAGGAAATTTCGCATATTTCCGACATTTCTTTAATTTACGGTAAGCCCTGCGCATATTATTTTGAAGGGGATAAGCTTTTCGCCTCAAACGGGGAAGGCTTGTACGAAATCACGGAGATACCGAAATTTTTGGAGGATGAAAACATCCCCAAAATCACATTTGATGTAAAGCACGACATTGTAAGCGGTCATAAAATAAACAATGTGATTTTCGATGTGTCCCTGGGTGCGTATGTTTGCGACCAGTCTGTTGCGCCCGTCACTGCGGAAAAGGTGTTTACAAGGTACGGAGGGCTTTTTGAAAATCCTGCAGACAGGCTTTATAACGCTTATAAAGAGCTCAGCGCATTGATTTCCGAGCTCGGGCTCAGCGAGCTTTATTATGATATGGAATTTCCTTTGGCGTATGTGCTTGCGGATATGCAGCTTACGGGGGTTCATGTCGATAAGGATGTACTTTCGTCACTTTCGGAGGAGTATAACGGCGTAATAACGGGGCTTGAAAGAGAAATTTACGAAATTGCAGGATGCGAGTTTAACATAAATTCCACAAAGCAGTTGGGTGATGTGCTTTACAATAAGCTTATGCTCCCCATGTACAAAAAGAATAAAAGAGGGGCGTCAACCGATGCCGAAACCTTGGAAAAGCTTGAACCCTACAGCCCGATTATCCGAAAAATTCTTGATTACAGGCAGTTTTCAAAGCTGAAATCCACATATATCGAGGGTGTAAAGCCTCTTATAAGGGATGACGGAAGGCTTCATACAAACTATAATCAGTGTGCAACTCAGACGGGGAGACTGTCAAGCACCGAGCCCAATCTTCAGAATATCCCCGTCAGAACCGAGGAGGGCAAACGCATAAGGAAAATGTTTACCCCGAGGGAAGGCTGCGCCTTTTTAGATGCCGATTATTCCCAGATTGAGCTTCGAGTTTTGGCGCATATGTCGGGGGACGAGAATATGATTTCGGCGTTTTTGTCGGGGGAAGATATTCATACCGAAACCGCAGCATATATGTTCGGAGTCGATAAAGAAGATGTAACTCCCGAAATGAGGAGCCGTGCCAAAGCCGTTAATTTCGGCATTGTGTACGGTATCGGGGATTTCACGCTGTCAAAAAACCTCGGTGTTACGCGCGCCGAGGCAAAAAGATATATGGAAAGCTATAAGGAAAGATACCCGAAGATTGGCGAATTTATGGAAAAAACCGTTGAAAACGCCAAGAAAAATGGTTATGTTGAAACATGGTTCAAGAGAAGAAGATATATTCCGGAGCTTTCGGCATCCAATTTTGTAACCCGTTCGTTCGGCGAGCGTGCCGCAATGAACGCACCGGTTCAGGGTACGGCGGCGGATATAATCAAGTTTGCAATGATAAATGTGTATAACAGGCTGAAAGATAAAAAGTCAAAGCTTATAATGCAGATTCACGATGAGCTTGTTTTGGAGGTTCCGCTTTGCGAGCTTTCGTCCGTTACGGAAATTTTGCGGAGCGAAATGGAAAATGTGGTTGATTTTTCAGTTCCTCTTACGGTGGATATTCACAGCGGAGCAAGTCTTTACGAAACGAAATAGGGTGGTTTTTTGGTAATTGCATTGTGCGGCAGAAGCGGAAGCGGCAAAAGTGCCGTTTCGGCAGCTCTTAAAGACAGGGGCGCATATGTTATAGATGCCGACAAAATCGGCAGGGAAATCATGTGCGGAGATGTTTTGGAAAAGATAAAAAAGCGTTTTCCCGATTGCTTTTCAAACGGCGAGCTTTTGAGAAGACGCTTGGCGGAAAGAGTTTTTTCGGATGAAAATGAGCTTAAAGCATTAAACGGAATAACTCATCCCGAAATAAAAAGAAAAATTGTAAACGAAATAAGCGTAAAATCCAAAGATTTTGATATTATAACAGTGGATGCCGCACTTCTTATCGAGGCAGGCATGGCGGATTTGGCTGATTTTACGGTTTCGGTTGTTGCGCCCGACGAACTGAGAAAAGAGCGGATAATGCTTCGTGACGGCATTTCGGAAAAGGAAGCCGAGCTCAGAATTTCGGCGCAAAATCCTGACGATTTCTATATTTCCGCCACAGACTATTGTGTAAACAATGACGGAAGCGTTCCC
Source organism: uncultured Eubacteriales bacterium (assembly GCA_902492655.1). GTDB lineage: Bacteria > Bacillota > Clostridia > HGM11514 > HGM11514 > CAKSKB01. Next base: position 109,533 of record CABUMF010000001.1, read on the forward strand.
GTTTCAAGGTTAGCCGACGATATATTGGAAAGGAGCAGGGCTTTTGCAAAAAGCAAGGACGGTATTTAGAATTTTTGCTTTGGTTGCGGCTCAATTTCTTATTTTGTGGGCGATGCTTTATGCTTTTTTGCAAGCCGCATATCCTATGAGATACAAAGGCATTGTGGAAAGGTATGCGTCCGAATTTGATGTTGAGTCGGGTCTTATATATTCCATTATGAAAAACGAAAGCGGTTTTTCCGAAAAAGCCGTTTCGGATAAAAATGCGGTAGGGCTTATGCAGATTACGCCCTCCACCGCAGAGTGGATTTCGGAGAAAATCAATGAAACCGATTATTGCCTTTCCGATCCTGATGTGAATATAAGGTTTTCGTGCTGGTATATAAGCTATCTTTGTAAAACCTTCGGGTCGGTTGAAACAGCGGTTGCGGCATATAATGCCGGTGAGGGCAATGTTAAAAAATGGCTGAATGACGGCAGATACAGCTTTGACGGAAAAAGCCTTTCGGTGATTCCCTTCGGCGAAACCGAAAAATATGTCAAAAATGTGATGTCATCATATAAAATATATAACAAACTTTATTGAGGTGATTATTGTGAGTGAATTATCGGAAAAATTGTTCCGCAAGTCGCAGAATGTGTATGATGCGGATGTGTCAAAAGAGGATATTTTTGTTTTCGGTGACGATTACAAGGAGTTTTTGTCCGCAGCCAAAACTGAAAGATTGACGGTTGAAAAAGCGGTTGAGCTTCTTGAAAGCAAAGGATTTAAAGAATTTGACGGCAAAAATGCGGCACCGGGAGATAAAATCTATTCCGTAAACCGAGGAAAAGGTCTTGCGGCGGCGATTGTGGGAGAGGAAATAGCTGATGGCGTCAACATTGTTGCCGCACATATAGATTCCCCCCGTCTTGACTTAAAGCCCAATCCTTTATATGAGGATATTTCGGTGGCACTGTTAAAAACGCACTATTACGGCGGAATAAAAAAGTATCAGTGGACAACCGTGCCCATGGCAATCCACGGGGTTGTGTATAAGGAAAACGGCGAAAGAGTTGATATTTCATTGGGCGAGGATGAAAATGAGCCTTGTTTTTGCGTGTCCGACCTTCTTATTCACCTGGCAGGCGAACAAATGGGCAAAAAGCTTTCCGACGGAATTGACGGTGAAAATTTAAATCTTCTTGCAGGCTCTGTTCCCGATTCCGATAAGGAAGAAAAGGAAAGGGTTAAGCTTGCAATTCTCAAGCTTCTCAACGAAAAATACGGTATTTGCGAGGAGGATTTCCTCTCCGCCGAGCTTGAAGCCGTTCCGGCAGGCAGGGCAAGGGATATAGGCTTTGACAGAGGCTTAATCGGCTCCTACGGTCATGATGACAGAGTTTGCGCCTATACGGGGCTTCGTGCAATGCTGGACGCAAAAAAGGTAAAGAGAACGGCTGTCCTCATACTTGCCGATAAGGAGGAAATCGGAAGCACCGGAAACACCGGCATGAAGTCGAGGTTCTACGAGAATTTTATATACGATATTGCAGAAGCCTGCGGTGCTGACGGAAGACGAGTTATATCAAACAGCAACTGCCTTTCAGCCGATGTCTGCAATGCGGTTGACCCGCAGTATCAGTCGGTTTCGGAGAGAAATAATGCGGCGTATCTTAATTGCGGAGTGGGGCTTATAAAGTACACCGGCGCAAGAGGCAAGTCCGGAACATCGGATGCGTCCGCAGAATTTATAGCAAAGCTGAGAAAGCTGTTTTCGGAAAACAATGTAATCTGGCAGGCGGCGGAGCTTGGCAAGGTGGATGCCGGCGGCGGCGGTACTGTTGCGCAATATGTCGCACAGCTCGATGTGGAAACAATCGACTGCGGCGTTCCGCTTCTTTCAATGCACGCACCCTTCGAGATTGCGGCAAAAGCCGATATTTATATGGCATACAAGGCATATAAGGCTTTTTATGAATTTTATTAAAAATTATCAATAAACTGTTGACTATTTGCGTTAAATTTGATAAAATATAGGTAGATAAATTCGGATGGTGTTTTTTATGGATAGCGAGCTTTTGAATTTCAGCGTTGTCCCCTCCGTTGTGCCTGCGGATAAAATCAGCAAGGTTTCGATTTGGGGCAAGGGCGACTATTATAGGTTTTATGATGATGTTCTGTATTCCGTGACGCTTTGCCCGAGGGAGTATCCCGATAGCGAGCTTGACGAGGGCTTTCATTTGCAAAAATATAACAGAACTCCTATTAAGGCGTATCCAAAAAACGGCGTAATCGAATTTGAATACTTTTTTTCAAACGAGCAGGAATGGGATGTAATTGTTAAGGCTTCACCCGAGCAAAAGAAGCATCTTAACGATATAAGGCTTGCTTATGAAGGAATCTGGGATCTTACCGAAATGGAAAGAGGCAAGGTGTTTCATGTATATTCGTTAAAGGACGATTTGTACAACAGAAAGGTCTTTAAGGGCGATATGCACGTCCATTCTTCGGGTTCTGACGGTAAGGAGCCTCCCGAGGTGGTTTGTGCCGCCTACAGAAAGGAAGGCTATGACTACCTTGCAATCACCGATCACCATGTTTTAAAAACCTCTCAGCACGCTAAAAAACGGTTTGAGGAATTTAACAGCGGAATGACCGTTTTTTTGGGCGAGGAGGTACATAACGACATCGAGGGGATAATTCATGTTGTCAATTTCGGAGGAAGCTACAGCGTAAACGATATTATACTGTCCGATGTCAAAGGTATTCGGGAAGCTGTGGTGGAGGAAAGCAAAAATCTCGGATTTGACGAAAGACGGGCTAAATTGCTTTCTTGGTACAAATGGGTTACCGATGAAATCAGAAAGAGCGGAGGCATTTCTATTTTTGCCCATCCCTTTTGGTATGCAAGAAATTGCTATAACTGTCCTACCGATGTGGCAGAGGAAGTACTGAGACGCGGATATTTTGACGCATTTGAGGTTATGGGTGGAAACAAGCCGTATGAGAATGATATGCAGGCGGCACTTTATTACCAAATGCGTGCCGAAGGCTGTAAAATTCCTGTTGTAGGTTCGGGTGATTGCCATTCGGTTAACCATAGGGGTTGCGGATATTTTGCGGTTGCCGCAACGCTTACATTCGCTCCCGAGGCAAAGGACATACCCGGGGCGGTAAAGGATTTATACAGCGTGGCTATTGAATGTATTCCCGGGCAAAACGAAAAGGTTTACGGCCCCTTAAGATTGGTTAAGTACGCATGGTTTTTGCTTAGAAATTATTATCCGGTGCGGGACGGGCTTTGTGCGGCTTCCGGAGATGTAATGCTTTCGTATTTCAATGACGGCGCAACGGAGCTTAAGGATGTAATCGAAGCTTTGGAAAAGCGGATTGAAAAATTCGATCGGGATTTTTTCGGTAGAAAATAACACTTTATTTTGTCTTGATAGTCGTAAAATCGGCTAAAAATATATTTATAATTTATGGAGGTATAGAAATGGCTAAGAACAGACTTATCGGCGATTATCCGGTTATCGGTATTCGTCCTACAATCGACGGCCGCAGAGGCCCGCTTAAGGTTCGTGAGTCTTTGGAAGAACAGACCATGGGCATGGCAAAGGCGGCAGCAAAATTATTTGAGGAAAATTTGAGGTACTCAAACGGTGAACCCGTAAAGGTTATCATTGCCGACACAACAATCGGCCGTGTTGCCGAGTCCGCGGCTTGTGCCGAAAAATTCAAGAAGGCAGGCGTTGATATTACGCTTACCGTTACTCCTTGTTGGTGCTACGGCTCCGAAACAATGGATATGGACAGAAACACAATCAAAGGTGTTTGGGGCTTTAACGGAACTGAAAGACCTGGTGCGGTATATCTTGCATCGGTTCTTGCAACACACGCTCAGAAAGGCCTTCCGGCATTCGGCATTTACGGACATGAGGTTCAGGATGCAGACGATTCTTCAATCCCCGCAGACGTTCGTGAAAAGCTTTTGAGATTCGGCCGTGCGGCAGTTGCCTGCGCTACAATGAGAGGCAAATCCTATCTTCAGATCGGTTCAATCTGTATGGGTATCGGCGGCTCTATCATTGATTCCAAATTCATAGAAGAATATCTCGGCATGAGAGTTGAATCTGTTGACGAGGTTGAAATCATCCGTCGAATTACAGAGGGTATCTATGACGAGGAGGAATACAAGAAGGCACTTAAGTGGACAAAGGAAAAGTGCAAAGTCGGCTTCGACAAGAACCCCGAATTTATTCAGAAAACTCCCGAGCAGAAGGAAGAAGAATGGGAATTTATCGTTAAGATGATGTGCATTATCAAGGATCTTATGAACGGTAACGATAAGCTCCCCGCAGGCTGCGAGGAGGAAAGCGTTGGTCACAATGCCCTTGCCGCAGGCTTCCAGGGACAAAGACAGTGGACAGACTTCTATCCCAACTGCGATTATCCCGAAGCTCTCCTCAATACATCGTTTGACTGGAACGGCGCAAGAGAACCCTATATTCTCGCAACCGAAAACGATGTACTTAACGGCCTTGGCATGATGTTCATGAAGCTTCTTACAAATAGAGCTCAGATTTTTGCCGATGTTCGTACTTATTGGAGCGGTGATGCGGTTAAGAGAGTTACCGGTTATGAAATTGAAGGTCACGCAAAGGATGCGGACGGCTTCATTCACCTTATCAACTCCGGTGCTGCTTGCCTTGACGCTTGCGGCGAAGCAAAGGATGAAAACGGTAACGGAACCATTAAGGAATGGTGGAATGTTACGGAAGCAGATCAGGAAGCTATAATGAACGCTACAACCTGGAACGCTGCCGACAGAGGTTACTTCAGAGGAGGCGGATATTCCTCCAGATTTGTTACAAAAGCGGAAATGCCTGCAACAATGATCAGACTTAACCTTGTTGACGGTCTTGGCCCGATGCTTCAGATTGCCGAAGGCTGGACGATAAATCTTCCCGAAGATGTTAACGATGCTCTCTGGAAGAGAACCGACTACACATGGCCTTGCACATGGTTCGCTCCGAGATGCGACGGTAAAGAAGGCCCGTTTAAGGATGCATACCATGTAATGAATAACTGGGGTGCAAACCACGGCGCAATTTCTTACGGTCATATCGGTGCCGACCTTATCACGATGTGCTCAATGCTCAGAATCCCTGTTGCTATGCACAATGTTCCCGAAAAGGACATTTTCCGTCCTTCCGCATGGAACGCTTTCGGTATGGACAAAGAGGGTGCTGACTACAGAGCTTGTAAGAACTTCGGCCCCATGTACAAAAAATAATACGATAACAATATCAAAAAGGCGTTTGCTCTTGAGCAGACGTCTTTTTATTTACGAATTTTATCGGTAAAATTCTGAAAAATTACAAAATGCATTGTAAAATAATCTTTTAGTGATATAATGTATTAGGTATATTTATTTTCCGCAAGTTGTACGCTACAAAAGAATTATTTTTTGCAAATTGCATAAAATATAATATCTTCCGAAAATCAGTTATTTGGAGAATTTGTATTGACAAATTCAAATTTATATGCTACAATATAACTGAAGATTAGGTGCGAGGATAACACCTTCATAAAGAAATTCCGATTCAAGATTAGGTGTGAGGGTAACACCTTTATAAAGAAATCCCAACGGAAGGTATGCCCTTGTGCTTTGGTGCAAGGGCTTTGTTTTTTACATGAGGTAATTATGAATAGTAAAAAGTTTTACGAATTACATTATTTATCGGTAGAGTTTTATAATAAGTACAACACATCGGAATATCCCGAAATTGAACACAAAAACCATCGACCTTATATTGTACTTTTAATTAAAGTGGATAATAATACATTTGCATTGCCGCTAAGAACCAATATCAAGCATAGCAGTTGTTATAAATTTCAGTATTCATCAAGACCGACAGATAGTATTACAGGTATTGATTTTTCAAAAGCGGTCATAGTAAATGATTTGAGCTATATTGGCGAGACGGCTGAAATTGATAATAAGGAATATGTGGAGTTAAATGACAGAATTGCTTTTATCATAAGCAAGTTTCGTACATACGTAAAAGGTTATCATACTTATGTATCGGGAAAAGCTAACAAATATCAGGCAAAGAAATATAAATATACAACGCTTAAATATTTTCATGATGAGCTTGGTATATCTGACTAAATTCGTGAGTACATTCTGAGCACAAAAAGCCTTGCTATATTTGGCAGGGCTTTTTTTATTGTTAAAAATTGAGTGTGTTTCCAAAAACAAACCGGAATATAATTCGATTTATTACGCAAAATAGCGATGTAAGTTAAAAAAATATTTTTTGAAAAGGAGTGGACAATATGTCTAAGAGCAAGGTTATTGTTCCCGAAGCAAAGGAAGCACTTGAAAGATTCAAAATGGAAGCTGCAAACGAAGTCGGCGTAAACCTCAAGCAGGGCTACAACGGTGACATCACAGCCCGTCAGGCAGGTTCTGTAGGCGGCCAGATGGTTAAAAAGATGATTCAGGCATACGAAAACTCTCTTAAATAGTTTTATCCCGAATTGAATTTTTAATCATAAAAATCTCCCGTAACATAAATTTTTGTTTATGCTGCGGGAGATTTGTTTTTATTTGCCTGTCGAGCCGAAGCCGCCTTCGCCCCTTACGGTATCGGAAAGTTCGTCAACCTCATTGAAATCAGCCTTCAAAAACGGTGCGATAACGAGCTGAGCGATTCTTTCGCCGTTTTCTATTTCCTGCGACTTCTTTGAATGGTTAAAAAGTGCCACAAAAACCTGACCTCTGTAATCGGCGTCAACCACACCGACTTTATTTGCCGGCGCAAGCCCTTTTTTTGAAGCAAGTCCGCTTCTTGCATAAATAAGCCCTGCATAGCCCTCGGGGATTTCAACGGAAATTCCTGTCGGGACAAGACAGGTTTCGCCCGGGTTTATTGTTATTTTTTCCGTGATACAAGCATAAAGATCCGCACCTGCGGCAAATTCGGAGCCGTATTTCGGAATAATTGCATTTTTATCGAGCTTTTTAATATTAACGCGCAAAATAATCATCCTTACATATTTTTTCTTTATTATACCATTATGAATTTGTAAAGTCAATGGTGTAACAAAAAATAATAAGGTTACATACAATATTTTTGAAGATGATTTCAGGAGGTGAATATTTGTGAACGGCAATTGCGGTTTCTTTGGAGAAAACAGCGAGATTCTCTTTTTTATAATTGTATTCCTTCTTATCTTCTGCTGCAATAACGGCAACGAGTGTTGTTGACAAATAATAACGAGGTGAATTATATGAGCTTTTTAGGAAGAAATTTTAACGGTTGTTGTAACGGAGACGACTCTGTACTCTGGTTCATCATTCTTTTCCTTCTTCTGTTCTGGGGATCGGGAAACGGTTGCTGTGACAACTGATAACTGATAAGTGGAGGTGCCAAATATGTCCGACATAACAACAGGCAATTTCGGCTGCGGCTGCGGATGTGACAACACAAACGGCGGCAGTGATACTTGGATATGGATTATTATTGCAATTATCGTAATCCTTTGTCTTACCAATGACGGTTTCGGCTTCGGCTGCTGCAACAGATAACTCATTTACGGGCATACTGCTTTTTGGTATGCCCGTTACTGTATTGTAATATTTTTGTGTTTGTATTACGGAGGAAAATGTGATATAATTGATACATACAGATTTTTTGGTAAAGCATTAAGGAGTCAATATGAAAAGAATAGCAGCTTTAATAATTTTCACATTAATATTTTGCGAGAGTGTTTTTGCCGCGGATTCCGTACTCGGCAATCTTATAACCAACGATGAGGGGCTTGTTGTGGGAACCGACACAACCTATACCGACAACACATTTTACAGCACGCAAAGCGGTGTCGGAAGGCAAAACGAGCATTATTATACATATAAGCCCAATGAAAATATCGTTCCTGCGCTTTATAACGGCAGGTATATGTACGGCAGGCAAACTCTTTCATCTGCAACGGACGCAATGCGAAACGAGGGGCTTATACCTCTTATGGGGATGAATGCGGGCTTTTTTTCGTTTCAGACGGGCGTTCCGATGGCGGATGTAATCGAAAACGGTATAATTATCGCAAAGGAAAGAGAAGGCTCGGATGCAATCGGCTTTTACGAAGGCGGAAAGGCTGTTGCGGACTGGCTTAAAATCAATTCTTTTATAACCGTAGGCGGCAAAACGCTTGAGCTTCATAATATTAACAAGTACCGCCAGCCCTACGGACTTTATCTGCTGAACGACAGGTTTTACAGCGACACGAGGATATCGGACGAGGGAATTGATGTGGTTATAGGCTCGGTGAGCGGTGAATTGAGGCTCGGCGAGACGGTAACCGGTGTTGTCGAATCAAAGGGAAAGCATTCTTCCGCAATTTCAATACCTGAAGGGAAAATGGTTCTTACCATAGCCGACGAGTCGATAACAAACGGGTATCGGGAATGGTATGAGATGCTTGAATCGTTAAATGAGGGAGACAGTATTTCCATAACAAACACCGTGGCAAACCCCGATGTATGGAACAGTGTTTCCTATGCGGCAGGCTCGGTGGGCGGCAGGCTCATAAAAAACGGTGTAATTCAGGATATTGACGAAGCGGCAAGCCCGAGAACGGCTGTCGGCATAAAGGCGGACGGCTCCGTTGTTTTTTATACTATTGACGGAAGGCAGTCCTCAAGCTACGGAGTAAGGCTGAAAACACTTGCGCAAAGGCTTAAGGAGCTCGGGTGCGTTGAAGCTATAAACTTTGACGGAGGCGGTTCAACAACACTTAACGGTATGTTTCCGGGGGATTGGCACAGTACGCTTCTTAATTCTCCCTCGGACGGCTCCCAGAGAGCCTGCACAAACTTTTTTGTGCTTCTGAACAAGTCAAAGCAGACCTCAAAGCTTGATAAGCTTTACATTTATCCGTATAACGGATATTATCTTACGGGAGAAACCGAAAATTTCAGCGTAAAGGGCGTGGATTCCGGGTATTATCCGGCAAGCTTAACGGGAAATGCCGAGTTTTCTGTAGATATGGAAGGCTGCACAATAGACAGCTTAGGTAAGGCGACATTTATTGGAAACGGCGTGTGCACGGTAAAAGCAAGGGTTGGGGATATAGAATCGAGCGTTAAGGTCAATGTGGTGGACAGCCCCGATAATATGGTTTTTCAGAACGAAAACGGTTGGAAGAACATTTCATCTCTTACACTCAGCCGAGGCGAGAAGGCAGAGCTAAGCGTTGTGCCGTATTATAAGCATACCGAGCATTTTGCAAAGGATGAGCTTTTTGACTGGAAGCTGACCGACGGTGCGGAAAAAATCGCTTATATTGACGGTGACGGAACAATAGTTGCCGGCACAAATGCAGGCTCGGGAAATGTTTTGGTGACATTCGGCAATTTTTCAAAGAAGCTTCCGATAACCGTAACGAATTCAACCCCCATACAAAACGGCGGAAATATATCCGATGCGATTATCACTCAAAACAAAAACACCGTAACGATTCAATTCAAGAATGAATCCGATGTTCCGATGCAGTGGGCGACTGCTTATGTTGACGGCGAAAAGTATGCGTTTATGGAAAACGGGAGCATTGTATTTGACCTTAAAGACTCGAATATGCATAAAATCAAGGTTTTGGGCGATACTGTCGTGGGCGGTAAAACCCTTGCATATTATACTGCGGTGGGCGAAGCGTGGGAAACCTCATTTAATGATATTTCATCCCATTGGTGCGAGGATTTCATAGCTTATATGTACGGACGTGGTTTAACCGATTACAGCTTTGAGCTTGATTCAGCCCATTTTAGACCCAACGAAAACATGACAAGGCTGGATTTTGCGGTTATGACTTGCAAGACCTTGGGCTATGATGCGTCGGAATATGTCGGGTACAACAGCGGTCTTGCAGATGCCGATGATATTCCCGAAAGCGCAAAGCCCTATATAAATGCGCTTGTTGCAAACGGAATAGTGAGCGGAAAAGGTACGGATAGCGGAAACTACTTTGCGCCTTTTGATACAATTACAAGAGCGGAGGTTGCGGCGATTGTGGGAAGAAGCCTTCCTTACGGAATAAAATCGGGAAGTACATCCTTTAAGGATTCTTCCGATATACCCGACTGGGCGGTAGACGGCTTCAATGTGCTGACCTGTTACGGCGTAATTTCGGGCTATCCCGACGGTACGGTAAGACCGTCAAATAACATCACAAGAGCGGAATGTGCTAAGGTTTTGTATGAAATCTATTGATTTTGGAGTGTAAAAATGGAGCGTGTATTAAGATTTTTCAGAGAAATATCAAAAATACCGAGAGGTTCGGGGAATACGGATAAAATCTCCGAATATTGCGTGAGCTTTGCGAAAAAACGGGGACTTAATGCTTATAGGGATAAGTTTAACAATGTAATAATCAGAAAGCCTGCGTCAAAGGGCTATGAGGGGGCAGAGCCCGTCATGCTGCAGGCGCATCTTGATATGGTTTGCGAAGCGGAGATGGGTAAGGAAATTAATTTTCTTACAGACCCCATAGAGCTTATCGAGCAGGACGGAATATTAAAAGCAAACGGCACAACACTCGGAGCGGATGACGGCATAGGCGTTGCGATGATTTTGGCGGTTCTTGATTCCGACACGATTTTGCATCCCGAAATTGAGGCTGTGTTTACAACGGACGAGGAAACCGGCATGGACGGTGCTTTGGGAATAGATTTGTCAAAGCTGAAGGCAAAAAGGCTTATAAATCTTGATTCGGAAACCGAGGATACCCTAACCGTAAGCTGTGCCGGAGGGGTTTTGGCAGAGTGCGTTCTTCCGCTTAAAAAGACGGTAGGAGAAGGGAAATACTATAAAATTTCGGTTGACGGCCTCGTAGGAGGACATTCCGGAACAGATATTGACAAAGGCTTTGCCAATGCGATTTTGATTATCGGCAGGCTTCTTAATGCTTTGGGCGACTGCTCGCTTTGCAGGATACAGGGAGGGGATAAGCATAACTGTATTCCAACATCGGCTTACGCTGTGATAAAGTGTGATTTTGTTCCCTTCGATATTATCGAAAGGCAAGCGACAGTCATAAAAAAGGAGCTTGAGTCATGCGATAGTGGGATAAATATTGCCTGCACCGAAACTGAAGGAGCTTACAACGATTACGAAAGCAAAACCGCAGATTTTCTTATGGCTGTGCCAAACGGCGTTATTTCAATGAGCCCCGATATTTCAGGGCTTGTAAGAACCTCTCTTAACCTTGCAACGATAAAAACGGAGAGCGATTTGCTGAAAACCGAATTTTTTATCCGCAGCTCCTTAGAATCGGAAAAAGAGTATTTAAAAAACAGGCTGTCGGTAATTGTAAGGCTTTTTGGAGGAAAAATCACATTCGGCGGCGAATATCCCGCATGGGAGTATAACAGAAATTCCGAGCTAAGATGGCTTATGGAAAACACATTTTTTGATATGTTCGGATATATGCCAAAAGTCGAAGCTATTCATGCAGGGCTTGAGTGCGGTATTTTCTGCGGAAAAATAAAGGGGCTTGACTGCGTTTCGGTTTGCCCCGATATTAAGGAAATTCATACGCCGAGGGAACATATGGAGCTGAAATCCCTTCATAAGGCGTGGAAATATTTTATTGAAGTATTAAAAAGAATGGAGAAATAACCATGGCAAAATTTGTTGAAATCAAAAACGATGAGCTTACGGCAAAAATCAGTCTTACGGGAGCTGAACTCATGTCCGTAAAAAACAAGGACGGAAAGGAATTTATGTGGGAGGCGGACAAAAATGTCTGGGCAAACTGTTCGCCCATTCTGTTTCCTATCTGCGGAGGACTGAAGGAGGACAGGTATGAGCTTTTCGGCAAGGAATATCACATGAATAAGCACGGCTTCATAAAATATGCCGAGTTTTTTGTTGAGGATATAGCAGAATCGTCCGTTACCCTTAAAACCTGTCAGACCGAAGAAACACTCAGGCAGTACCCATTTAACTTTGAATTCAGGGTGATTTTTGAGCTTGAAGGCAAAATGCTCAGAACCACATATTCGGTTGATAACAAAACGGATAAGACGATGTATTTTTCTGTGGGCTCACATGAGGCGTATGCGTGCAGCGGCGGAATCGAGAATTACACGATAGAATTTGAAAAGCCCGAAACGCTTAAGGCTTATATTCTTGACGGAAATCTTCTTGAAAACAACTTCATAACAATCACGAAAGACAGCAATAAGCTCGACCTTTTGTATGAATACTTTGCGGTTGACGCGCTCGTGTTTAAGTCCTTCAATTCCAAAAAGGTGTCCCTTGTAAGGCGTGACGGTTCGACAAAAATTAATGTGGAATTTCCCGAAGCGGACTATCTTTTGTTCTGGACAAAGCCGAACGGGAACTACATTTGCATAGAGCCCTGGTCGGGAATTCAGGATATAGTGGATTCTTCGTTTGATTTCACCGAAAAAGAGGGAATACTAACGCTTGAGCCCAATAAGAATTTCAAAACTTCGCACAATATAATTTTTGAAAAATAGAGGTAATAATGCTGAAACTTAATGACAAGATCTTTTGGAGGATTGCGCTGTCGCTTGCGCTTCCTATAGCAATGCAGAATTTGCTGACAAGCTCGTTTACTTTAATAGACACTGTTATGATAGGGCAGCTGGGTGATGTTGCCCTGTCATCTGTCGGCATGGCAGGACAGTTTAGCTGGCTTCTCAATATGATTCTTTTCGGAGTCTGCTCGGGGGCTTCGCTGTTCATTTCTCAGTATTGGGGAGTATATGATATAAAAGGAATCAAAAAAACGGTTGGTCTTTCCACGGTGAGCGCAATTTTGGTATCATCGCTTTTTGTCTTTCTTGCCGTATTGTTTCCCGAAAGGATAATAAGCGTTTTCAACAGTGACCCGACCGTTGTTTCGACCGGCGCGAAATATCTTCGGGTAGTTGCGCTTTCTTATCCTGCGGTTGTTTTGAATTTTGTGCTCTGTTCCGCACTTCGTGCGGTTGAAAGGGTAAGGGTTCCGCTTGCAACAGCGCTTATAACAACCGCCACGAACATATTTCTTGATTATACCATGATTTTCGGTAAGCTCGGATTTCCGAAAATGGGGGTTGAAGGCGGTGCTTGGGCAACCGTTATTGCATCCTGGACAGCTCCGGTTGTGATTTTCGTTTCGGCTTTTGCCACCAAGAACATTCTGTGGGGCAAGCCTAAAGAATATTTATGCTTTTCGAGGGAATTTGTTCTGAGCTTTTTAAAAAAATCCCTGCCGGTTGTGTTCAATGAAACAACATGGGGCTGTGCGATGATTATATTCAATATTATTTTCGCAAACATAGGGTATGAAGAATATGCCGCCGTCACCATTTGCAAAACCTTTGAAAATCTGATGTTTGTGTTCTTTGCGGGGCTTGGTAACGCAAGCGCAATAATGGTTGGAAAAAGCGTAGGCTCGGGCAAGTTTGACGAGGCAAAGCTAAACGCAAAGCGTTTTACGGTGGTTGTCCCAATTTTGGGTGTACTTCTGGGCTCTCTTGTTATTATATTCAGGGGAAGCCTTGTAAGCCTTTTCAACATGAGCAACAACATAAGCGATGTAACCTTCAGGACGGCAACCTACATTCTGATACTTTATGCCGCCGAGCTGCCGGTGAGAAATATTCCGTATCTTCAAATCTGCGGTGTTTTCAGACCGGGAGGGGAAACCGTAAAGGGTATAAAATACGATTTGATAGGAACATGGTGCTTTTCAATGCCTATGACCTTGCTTGCGGCATACCTGCTCAAGCTTCCGTTTGCGGCAGTTGTTGCGAGTATGTATGTATTTGACGATTACCCCAAGGCAATAATGTGCCTTAGGTATTTCTTTTCCGATAAGTGGATTAAGCCGATAACCAACGAAGGAAAATACGCACTTAAAAAAGGGCTGCAGCAAAACGGTTAAAAAACCGTTTGCCGCAGCCTTTTCTTTGCTATTTTAAAAGCTCGTCGCTGATTTTTGATACCGTGCCTGCGCCCATTGTAATAACAATATCGTCCGGCTTTGCGTTTTTAAGTATGAAAGACTTAATGTCCTCAAAGTCTTTAATGTACACTGAGCCGTCTATTCTATCGGCAAGGTCCTTTGCATGAACCTCTCCCGTGTCCTTTTCACGGGCGGCATATATGTCGGTAACAATTATGTTTGCCCGGGTTGTGAGTGCCTCTGCAAATTTATCGAGGAGTGCCTTTGTCCTTGTGTATGTGTGGGGCTGGAAGATGCACCAAATCTCATTATGCGGAATTGTTGAAGCCGCCTGGAGTGTAGCCTTGATTTCGGTAGGGTGATGGGCGTAGTCATCATAAATCATAAAGCCGCACCTGCTTCCTTTGTATTCAAGCCTTCTCCTTGCACCCTTGAAATCCCCGAGGGACTTTGCGGCGGATGAAACATCAATTCCCAAAGCGTCCGCACACGCAAGTGCCGCAAGGGAATTTTTGATGTTGTGCCTTCCTTTCAGAGATAGCGTAACCCTGCAAACGCTTTCGCCGTTTTTCATAAGCTCATATTCCGAATAAAAGCCGTTTTCGGATATTTCCTCTGCACGAAAGTCGCAGTTTTGGGAAAAGCCGAATGTGATTTTTTCAAATCCTTCGAGCGCAGACCTGATGTTTTCATCATCTCCGCAGACGATAAGCTTATCCGATGTCTGTGACGCAAACTGCCTGAACGAAGCCTTTATCTGCTCAATTCCAGAGAAATAATCGAGATGATCCTCCTCAATATTAAGAATAAGGCTTATTGACGGGAAAAAGTTCAAAAAGCTGTCAACATACTCGCAAGCCTCGGTAAGAAAGCTTTCGCTTTTTCCGATGCGAAGATTTCCCCCTATTGCGTCAAGCGTTCCGCCTACTGTAACCGTAGGGTCAAAGCCTGCGTCAATCATAATTTTGGCAAGCATACTTGTAACGGTGGTTTTTCCGTGGGTGCCCGAAACCGCAACGGACTGCTTATAATGCCCCATAATAAGCCCCAGAAGCTTTGCCCGTTCGATTTTGGGGATGTTGTTTTGCTCCGCATAAATCATTTCCGGATTATCCTCTTTAACCGCCGCTGTGAAAACCACGAGATTTGCACCCCGCATAAGATTTGCCGTGTGGGGATAGTCTATTTTTATTCCTTCGGCTTCGAGAGAATCCGTGTAGGAAGAATGGTTTATGTCCGACCCCGTAACCGTTATACCCTTTGTATTAAGTATCTTTGCAAGACCGCTCATGCTGACTCCTCCGATACCTATAAAATGGATATGACTGCCGGGTTTTATCAAATCTTTATACATTATTAAATCACCTTATATCATTAAAAAATCACACCAATATATATTTTATACAATTTCACCAAAAAAATCAACAATTTTTCTAAACTTTATTTTAGAAGAATTTACGAAAAAAGCTTTACTTTTTTGAAAAAATGTGTATAATTATATATATAGACAACTTATTACATCCAATCAGAAAAAAATAAAAGGAGGAATGATTTATGAAAATAACGGACGTTAGAGTTAAACCCGTAACATCTGACAGCAAGATGAAGGCCGTTGTTTCCGTCACCTTTGACGACGCTTTTGTCGTAAGGGACATTAAAATTATTGAGGGGCAGGATAAGCTTTTTGTGGCTATGCCGAGCCGTAAGATGCCTGACGGAGAGTTTAAAGACATAGCTCATCCCATAAATGCGGAAACAAGAGAAATGATTGAAAGTACCGTTATAGAAAAGTATCACGCCGAGCTTGAGGCTCAGGCTGCATCTGTTATTGAGTGACAGATTACACCCGTTCTTTATATTTTGGACGGGTGTTTTTGTCGCATATTACGATTGTATCGTTAAAAATCAATGTTTTATTGGTGTTTTTAGGTATTGGATTTTTTGGACTAA
>CABUMF010000002.1 GCA_902492655.1 uncultured Eubacteriales bacterium
CTTCCGCAGTTGAGATAAGATACGGATTCTCCGCCGTTCCGGCACCGCCGCTGAAAACTGTTGCTTCTGCCGCAATCGGCAGTAAGCCTTCAACTATCGCAAGTGTAGCTATAACTGCAATTGCCATTAGTTTTTTAAGTTTCTTGTACATAATGTTTCCTCCGTTTTTATTTTTATAGCATAATAATTTTTTAGATTTTCCTCGTTTGTCCCCTGAGGGCAGTTTAGCCTTGCCTTTTCCGATTTCATCTCCTTCTTTTGCTTTTTTCGTGACAATAACTCTCCTGTGAAAATACATTATGTTGTTATAATTGTATAGGATGCTATAAAAAAATACTTGCACTAATTCTCAAAAAGTTGAACTTTTTTGTCAAAATACTTGAAATTTTCAGAGGATGTGATATAATACAGATAACATACTCATTTTTTGTTTACATAATTTGTTTCTACATAGGCTTATTGGTTATCGGTATTTACATGAATGTGTAAAAAGGAGTTTTGTTTCAGGATGGATAATAGGTTTGATATTAAAAGTAATTTGCTGGAAACATACAATATAAACTGCATTACCAGAACTATAACGGAAAACATAGGCTTTCACGGGCATGACTTTTATGAGCTTGAAATCGTATTGGACGGTAAATGCGAAACCGTTATCAATAACAATACTTTTTTTATGGAACGGGGCAGCATTGTACTTCTTACGCCGACAGATATACATTGCTATAAGAATGTACAAAAAACCACAATACTTAATCTTACTTTTATCCCGGATGTTATGGAATACTCCTCGTGTTTTGAGCTTTTGTATCCGCTTAAGTATATTTATTCATCTCTTGACGAAAGCAAGCTTGCGGATTTTTCCTTCTATATAGATAAAATGATTCTTGAAACAAAAACATCGAACAAAAAATCGCTTACACTTTCAAAAAGATATATTTCTTCTCTGCTTTCGTGTTTGATTATTGATCTTTACAGGTTGAATGATATATTTATCGACCATACATATTCCCCTGTGCAAAAAGCCGTTTGCTTTATTCGTTCCCACTTCAAAGAAGCGATAACACTTCAAAATGTTGCAGAAAACTGTAATTTATCTGTTTCCACGCTCAACAGAAAATTGAATGATTATCTGAATATGGGGTTTAAGGAATATCTTATAGATATAAGACTTGAATACGCCAAACAGCTTATTGCTCGCACATCGCTGAAAATAACGGATATTGCCTTTTTCAGCGGTTTTAATTCCTTGTCATATTTTCAGAGAACCTTTATAAAGAAATCCGGAATCACGCCCAACAGTTACCGAAAATCCCATATAAGCTCTGAGGATGAAAGCGACGGCGAATCCAATAAGTAATCATAAAAGATTTGACGGGCATCGGAGAAAAATAATATATTGCCTTCCGTTTTTACGGTAACCGAAAACAAACAAAGGTGCAGCAAAACGATTTCAAAGAATCATTTTGCTGCACCGAGTTATATTTTCCGAAATTAGCGCCCCGGATACGGGTTTACGCTTAACCTAAAACATAAATTATTTTGAAAGGTTGCAATGACGCACCGTATCTCTTACCTTCAATACAAACGAGGGAGAAACGGATAATTCGTCAATACCCATACGAAGGAATGTTTCGGTCAGGCTTGTGTCAGCTGCAAGCTCACCGCATATGCCTATCCATATACCGTTTTTGTGTGCGTTTTCCGCAGCCATCTCAATCAGCCTTAAAATCGCCTCGTGATGAGTGTCGCAGAAAGCTTCAATATCCGGATTCTGCCTGTCGCACGCAAGCGTATATTGCGTTAAGTCATTCGTTCCAACGCTGAAGAAATCCACCAAGGGCGCAAGCTTATCGCTGATAATTGCCGCCGCAGGAGTTTCTATCATAATGCCGACCTCAATCGTTTTTGAATATGTTATGCCCTGCTCGCTTAACTCCTTCTTAACCTCATCGCATATGGCAAGAATTTGTTCAACCTCACGAACACTTGTAATCATCGGGAACATTATACCGAGATTTCCGAAAACAGACGCTCTGTAAAGAGCCCTCAACTGCACCTTGAATATTTCGGGGCGAGTCAGGCATATTCTGATTGCACGATAACCCAAAGCGGGGTTTTCTTCCTTGTTCATCCCGAAATAGTCGACTTGCTTATCCGCACCGATGTCAAGCGTCCTGATTATAACCTTTTTCCCCGCCATGCTTTCAAGAACTCTTTTATATGCCAGAAACTGCTGTTCCTCTGTCGGATAATCGCTGTTTTCAAGATAAAGAAACTCGCTTCTGAACAAGCCTATACCGCCTGCATCATTAAGCAAAACCGCTCCGATATTGTCAACACTGCCGATATTTGCAAAAATATTGATTCTTTTGCCGTCCTCGGTTATATTTTCCTTACCCTTAAGTTCCTGCAAAAGCCGTTTCTTTTCGTCTTCGGACTGTTGTCTTGTAACCAGCTTTTCTCTCGTTTCGGCATCGGGATTTACAAATATTTCGCCCGTAAATCCGTCAACAAAGGCTTCGTCGCCGTCATTGACTTTTTCGAGAAATTCATCGCCTACACCGATAACGGCAGGTATGTTCATATTTCTTGCAAGGATCGCCGTATGAGAATTGGACGAGCCGTGAACCGTAACGAATGCAACAACCTTATCCTTATCCAAAGATACCGTTTCACTCGGTGCAAGATCTTCTGCACAGACAATCATTTTGTCATACAATTCCACATTGTCCGATCCAACCCCCGTCAGATTTGCGATAATTCTGTCGGAAATATCCCGAACATCAGCGGCTCTTGCCTGCATATATGAATCGTCCATCGAAGAAAACATATCCGCAAAGTTATCAGCCGTAACTGCCACGGCATATTCCGCATTTACTTTTTGATTTTCGATTATATTAGTGATGCTGTCGTTATAGTCATCGTCCTCAAGCATCATCATGTGAATTTCAAAAATTTGCGCATTTGTTTCGCCGACTTCTTTAAGTGCTTTTTCATAAATTGCCTGCAGCTGCTCCAAAGTCTTTGCCTTTGCCGATTCAACCCGAGCTATTTCGCTTGCGGTATCTGTGCAATGAACACGCTTTATTGCAATATTCTGTTTCTTAAAAACGGAGATTTTGCCTGATGCAACAGCGCCGTAAACGCCTTTTCCTTTAAATACTGTCATATTCTCATCTCCCTGTGAGATTTGTTTCCCGTCAAATCCACGAATCTTAATCTTACCCTGTACGCTGATTGCAGGATGCGAACAAATATCCGCATCCTGCACATTTTCAACCGTTACTCGCCGAATCCGCTTTCAAACAATGCCGCAATTTCGTCAACTACAGCCTGTTCGTCTGCACCGTTGCAAACAATTTCGACTTCACAGCCCTGCTTCATACATGCAGCCATTATCTGCATGGGAGCCTTTGCCTTAACTTCCTTACCGTTTGCAATCAAGGTTACTTCACATTCGGGATGTTCCTTTACAACCTTTGCGATTACGCCCGCAGGACGCATATGAACACCCTGTTCGTTTACAACTGTTACCTTTTTTGTTACCATGATTAATTTCTCCTTTTAACAGCAAATGATGTATTTTTGAATTTCTTAAGCGTTTGCTCGCTTTTTCCTGAGAAGCGTCAACATAATCATGCTTACAACAGAACCGATTGCAAGCGACAATATATACATAGGCCAGTTACCTACAACTGCGAATACAAATATACCGCCGTGAGGTGCCATAAGCGTACAGTTAAATGCCATTGACAAACCGCCTGCCACAGCAGAGCCGACTATACACGAAGGGATAACTCTGAGCGGATCGGATGCGGCATAAGGAATTGCACCCTCTGTTATAAAGCTGAGTCCCATAATGTAGTTTACGGCACCGTTCTTTCTTTCCTCGTCTGACCATCTGTTCTTAAAGAAGGTTGTCGAAAGCGCAATAGCAATAGGAGGCACCATACCGCCAACCATAACCGCCGCCATTATGTCGTAACCGCCCGATGCTATAGCTGCCGTACCGAAAACATATGCCGCCTTATTGAACGGTCCGCCCATGTCAATAGACATCATGCCGCCAAGGATACAGCCAAGAACTATCTTGCTTGTGTTGCCCATGTTGTTAAGGAAGTTTGACAAACCTGTGTTAATCATTCCCATAAACGGGTTTACGGCACACATCAAAACAGCAATCATTCCAAGCCCGACAAGGGGATAAATCAGTACGGGCTTGATACCGTTAAGCGATTTGGGCATATGATCACAAAGCTTTTCGATACCGAGCATCAGGTAACCTCCGGCAAAGCCTGCAAGAAGTGCACCCAAGAAGCCTGACGGAACCTCGCCGGCAAGATTTGTGAATGTTGAGCCTGTGGTTGCCAAGAAGCCGCCAACCAAGCCTACCAAAAATCCGGGTCTGTCTGCAATAGATTTACCGATATATCCTGCAAGAACAGGAATCATAAAGCTGAATGCATATCCGCCGATATTCTTAAAGAACGCCGCCAACGCTGTATAAGTACCAAAGTTTGAATCCTGCGGAGCTCCCGAGATAGTATCTATCAAGAACGCAAGCGCGATAAATATACCGCCCGCAACCGTGAACGGAAGCATATTTGATACGCCGTTCATCAAGTGCTTGTATATCTTTCTGCCGAAGCTCTCTCCGTCTGTCGATTCATCGGCAGCTTTTGCTCCTGTATGGTGATAAACTGGAACATCGCCGTTTTCTATTCTTTCTATCAATTCCTTAGGAATTTTTATACCGTCCGAAACCTTTGTGCGAATTACCTTTTTCCCGTCAAACCTTGCCATATCCACCGTCTTGTCAGCCGCAATGATAATTCCGTCACAAGCCTCTATTTCCTCTTTCGTCAATACATTCTTGGCTCCGCCCGAACCGTTTGTTTCTGCCTTAACGGTTATTCCGAGTTTTTTGCCCGCATTTTCAAGTGCCTCGGCCGCCATATATGTGTGTGCAATTCCCGTCGGGCAAGCTGTAACGGCAAGAACTCTTATTCTTCCGTCGTTTTCTTTTGCAACAGCCTTTTCATCATCGGGGTACTTTGCCTTTTCCGCATCATCAATAATTTTCAAGAACTCATTCTTGTCCTTTGCCGAAAGCAGTTTTGCCTTGAAGTCCTCATCCATAAGCATTGTCATCAATCTTGAAAGAACTTCAAGATGAACGTCACCGCCGTTGGGAGCGGCAATCATAAACAGAAGTGTCGACGGCTCATCGTCCATAGCCTCGTAATCAACACCGTCGGGCACTGTGATAGCCGCCAAAGACGGAGCCTTTACGGCATCGCTCTTTGCATGGGGAATGGCAATTCCGTCTCCGACCGCCGTTGTACTCATTGCCTCTCTTGCAAGAATACCCTCTTTGTAAGCTTCTCTGTCTGCAATCTTTCCACCCTTAACCTGCAGATCAATAAGCTCATCAATAGCCTCCTGCTTGTTCTTTGGTGCAGCATTAAGCTTAATGCTCTCCAAGTTTAACAAATCTGTAATACGCATTATTGTTGTCCTCCGTTCTTTTTATTTTACATCTGCATAAGCAGCTTTTGTATTTCTTCTTTTTCTGCAAGACCTTTTGAAAACGCCGTTGCCCCGCCGGCGGCAGTACCAAGCTTCAGCGCATATTCATAATCTCCCGATTCCGCACCTGCAATAAATCCGGCAACCATGGAATCGCCTGCTCCGACAGAATTTACAACCCGTCCCTTGCACGCCTCGCAAGCATGGACATTGCCATACTCGTCAACAAGCACCGCGCCGTCACCTGCCATTGATATAAGCACGTTTACCGCACCCATATCCTTAAGCTTCTTAGCATATTCGATGATTTCATCCGTTGTTTTCAGCTCAACTCCGAACATTTCTCCAAGCTCGAAATTGTTGGGCTTAACAAGGAACGGCTTATATTTCAGAACATTCATAAGAAGTTGATTTGTTGCGTCCACAACTGCCTTAATTTTCTTTCCGGAAAGCCCGGCAAGAATTTTCTCATATATATCAGCCGGCAGAGTGTTCGGGATACTTCCTGCAAGCACTAAGGTGTCCCCGTCTTTAAGCTCGTCCAGCTTCTCATAAAGCAATTCTATTGCCTCACCGCTGATTTTCGGACCTTGCCCGTTAAGCTCGGTTTCTTTCGCCGACTTAATCTTCACATTTATTCTCGAAAACCCGTCGGAAAGATGTATAAAATCCGTTTCTACACCCTTGTCTTGCACTCCTCTTTCAACAGCATTCCCCGTGAAACCCGCAACAAAGCCCAGTGCCTTTGATTTTATACCGAGTTCGCTCAAAACCATTGAAACATTAATTCCCTTGCCTCCGAAATACACTTCCTCCGACTGCGATCTGTTCACGTAGCCCACCTGCAACTGGTCAATATGAATCACATAATCAATGGCAGGATTAAAAGTAACCGTATAAATCAATTACATTACCTCCTTTATGCGCGCTTCCGACAAATATTTTTTATTAATCAATTTGTCGGTAATTATCTCTCCGCAGTCCAAAGACGCAAATCTCGCACCCGATATTTTGCCGAACTTTGAGTGGTCTGCAAGAATATACACCTCTCTGCTGTTTTTTATTGCCGTGCTCTTTACGATAGCCTCATTCTTATCGGGAGTAGACAAGCCTCCCGACCTTGAAACACCGTTTGTACCGATAAAACACTTGTTAAAATTGTATTGCTGAAGTGACAATACACATTCGGCACCGACAATCGCTTCCGTTGTATTTTTTATTTCTCCCCCGGGAATCAAAACTTTGAATCCGAGCTGAGAAAGCTTCTTTGCATTTACAAATCCGTTTGTAACAAAAGTGATATTCTTTTTAGGCAAATTGGCAATCATTTTTTCCGTAGTGGTTCCGGCATCAATAAATACCAGATCTCCGTCCTCTACCAAGCAAGCGGCATATCGTGCAATCATTTCTTTCTCTTCAACATAAAGAATTGATTTTTTCTCAACATCATTCTCGTAGCTGAAAAAGCTGTCATTGTTTGAAATTGCGCCTCCGTGAACCTTCGTTAGTATTCCACGCTTGGAAAGAACACTCAAATCCCTTCGGACAGTAGATTCGGACGCATTAAGTTCCTCGCACAGCTCGCCAACCTTAACACTTCCTCTGTTGTTGACAATTTCAACTATTATTGAATGTCTTTCTTCCGAAAGCATCATATCACCTGCCCTTTTTTGAATGATTTTGACTGTTTTTGGCTTTTTCTAATATAATATTACCACCTTTCACCCTGTTTGTCAATAGTTTTCCGTCATTTTCGGTCAAAAAATATCATTTTGTGCCATTTGCACAAAATGCGCCATATTTATTTGTATATATTACACAATCGCAAAGCTTTTGGTGTTTGTTTGGGCATAAAATCCGATCTTTTTGCAAACCTCTGCCATGTTTCCATTAATTATTATTTACCGTCACAAGGCTCAACTATGCAACGGAGAAATATTTCCGATTACCATTGAAGATACTGCGTACACACAGATTGAAACGGTGTGTAATGAGCCGGCATTTAAAGAGTCGGAAATTCGCATTATGCCCGATGTCCATGCGGGTAAAGGTTGTACAATAGGAACCACAATGACAATCATAGATAAAATACACTAAAATCAATGTCGTTCACCAATAACTACATTACTACGAAATTCAATCACTGTATTTCCGAAAATATTTCGTTTCAAATCTACTTGATTTACATAGTAAAGTAATATATAATAAAAAATGAATTAATTTAATCAGGAGAGCCGTTATGACATATAAAAAAATTGCGCAATCAGCGAATGTGTCGCTTTCAACTGTTTCCAAGGCTCTGTCAGGGAGCAAGGAAATTAGTGATGAATTGAGACAAAACATTATTCAAATTGCCAAGGAAATGGGCTATTTTGAGGGAAAAAGAAAACGGAAAATTGAATACTCTAAATCAGATGCTATAACTATTGCCGTTATTTGTCCGGAAGTAATTTCTCTTTTCTATGCCGGAGAAATAACTGCCATTAAAAATAAAATTGAGGAATTAGGCGGTCTTTGTGCAGTATATGTATATGATTTTGATGATAAAAAATTAGATAGAATTTTAGAACAAATAACGGTACGCAACAGTGCAGACGGTATTATTTTGTTTGAGGAATATTTTAATAGGTCAAATTATTCTATTCCCATGGTTTGCCTGTCTTCTTCGGAAAATATTCCATATGACACGGTATTCTGCGATACGAATGTTTATATGTCAGATATGATCCGTTATTTAAAGGATTTAGGACATACTGATATAGCGTTTGTAGGCGAACCCAACACAATGTCAAAATTAGCGGCATATAGAAAAGCTATGAATACATTGGGAATTCCATATACTTCGGAAAATGAATATATCATAAATGCGAGATTTGAAGAAATCGGGCATCAGGCGGCATTGCAGATTATGCAAAAAAGGAAGATTCCTACAGCTATTATATGTGCATATGACGAAATTGCTTTGAAAATGATTGATGATTTTTGCCAATGTGGTATTAAAATACCGGAACAAGTGAGCATCATAGGCATAAATGACATTCCCATGTCCTCTTATGCTCCGATTCCGTTGACCACCATTCGTATTTTTCAAGAAGAGCAAGGAGCACTTGCCGTTAATTTATTATACGATAAAATTTACGAAAACTCAGATATAACACAGCATATTTCAATTGGGCATCGACTAATTGAACGGAAATCAGTCGGCAAAGCACCAAAAAATTGTTATATCGAAAGGATTTAAAAGCACATGGGAACTTTATACATATCTATTATTCTGATGTGCCGTATTGTTCAGCATATATGCGGCAAAAATACAAGCAACTCTATAAAAGATATTTCTTGCTTTATTCAATATTGCTCTTACAGTAACATATTAAGCAGCATACTCGGACTTTTTCTTATTTTAATTGCACAAAACGGCTTTAATTTTAGCCTTATTACATTATTAATATCTTGTTTTTCGGGAATTATGCTTGCTGCATCATCGGGATTTATCTTAGCCGCAATGAAAAGTGGAACGGTTGCGCTTTCATCGCTCTTTAGCACTGCCGGAATTTTGGTTCCGTGTATTGCGGGAATTTTCATATTTAACCAACCCATGTCCTACGGGCAGTGGATTGGAATCGCACTGTTTTTTGTTGCCGCATATTTGCTGATTGGAAGCTCCGCGAAAATATACAGCGGATTTTCTTTAAAAACATTTCTCTTTCTTATAGGCGCCATGCTTGCAAACGGTCTTACCATGCTCTCACAGCAAATGTTTACCTTCTTTGTGCCCGGCGGAGATGTATCTGTATTTTCATTTTTATCCTTTGGCATTGTCGGTGTTTTTATGCTGCTTTTAACTTTTATTCCGACAAAAGTAAATACAAAAATTCAATATAGGCTGTCGAATAAGCTTTTGATATTGGGAGCACTCTCTGCTGTTTCGGTTTTTATAATTAACCAGCTTGCAACCCTGTCAACAGCGCTTGTTTCGCCTGCAATTTTATTTGCATTTATAAATGGGGGCAGCACTATAATTGCAGCAATTGTCGCTGCAATCTGCTTCCATGAAAAACTGACATTGCGCAGTATATTGGGTATTACAATCGGAGTTGTATCCCTGATCATAATAAAAGCATTTTAATTAAGTTATTAATAAACAGAAAAAAGGGATTTAATAGAATTTTCCGAAAAATTTTCGCAATTAATTACCTTGATACAAAATAGCTTATGTGATATACTGTTATATAATAGAAAATCGAGAAATTTCCTATTAGATAAAAAAATTTAAAACGGAGTGTTGACAATGAACACAGTGAAATTTGATTTGACAAAAGAATGTGGAATTTTCAAAAAACTTAATGCAACCAACGGTGGTCCGTGGCACAAGCGTCATGCAAACGACCAATGGAGAAGTAATCTTGCCGAATATAAGGCTGCAAGAATACCTTATTCACGCAATCATGATTCAGCGGTACTCACGATATACGGCGGTCCCTACAGCCACGATATAACCTGTATTTTTCCGGATTTTAATGCAGATCCGACAGACCCTTCTTCCTATGACTTCGCCTGCACCGATGAAGCCATTCTTGTTTCGTTGGATGCCGGTACCGAAACATTTTTTCGTCTTGGACAGACTATAGAGCATCAAGTGAAGAAACACGGTACCATTCCACCCGCTGATTTTAATAAATGGGCAGTTATATGCGAACATATCATCCGTCACTATAATGAGGGCTGGGCAGATGGCTTTAACCTTAATATCGAGTATTGGGAAATATGGAATGAACCCGATCTTGACCCTGACGAAAGCACTAACAAGCGTACATGGGGCGGAACCAAGAAAGAGTTTTTTGACCTTTATGAAATTACGGCAAAGCATCTTAAAAAGTGCTTTCCCAATCTCAAAATCGGCGGTCCTGCTCTTGCGTTTCGTGAAGATTGGGCTGATGATTTTTTGTATGAGATGCAAAAGAGGGGAGTAGAGATTGACTTTTTTTCATGGCATATCTATTGTGTTACTCCGGAAGCACTTATAGAAAAATCCAAACGTATAAAGAATTTGCTTACCAAATACGGTTATGAAAATGCCGAAAGCATACTCAATGAGTGGAATTATGTAAAAGGCTGGGAGGATGAGTATTTGTATTCTATAGAGTCAATTCATTCTCTGAAGAATGCGGCATTTATTATGTCGTGCATATGCGAAGCTCAGGCATCATCTATAGATATGCTCATGTATTATGACACCCGCCCTTCATGTTTTAATGGCATATTTGATTTTTACACGTATAAGCCTCTCAAGGGCTATTACTCTATGTATTGGTACGGTATGTTTTATGATATGAAGGCGTGGATACCTGCGGATAATAAGCTTGACAATATATACACGCTGTGCGGCATTGACGAAAACGGTAAGACTATGGCTATTGTAACCTATTACAGCGATGATGACAATGCTCCAAACAAATCGGTTAAACTCGATTTTGGCAGATGCGGAAATTATGAAATTTATGCTCTTGACTCCGAAAAGGATGGAGAGCTTGTAGGCACAACCTCAGACCTCACCTTTGATTTGTGCATACACAGCAGTGTTTTGATAAAAGAAATATAATAGATAGGCAACAAACAGCGTAGCGGTCGTAAAACTGCTACGCTGTTTAACTTTGATCTGCTACGCATCGCTTGGCTCAGACGAATTTTATTTTTTATCCCCGTATCCGGGAACAGCGATTGATTTTTTGTAAATTGTTTCCTGAACACGGTTCAGTGCTTCGCCAAAACGCTGGAAGTGGATAATTTCCCTCTCTCTCAAAAATCTCAGAGGATCAATAACATCGGGGTCATCGCACATAGAAATCAAGTATTCATATGTTTTTCTTGCCTTTTGCTCAGCTGCAAGATCCTCAGTTAAATCGACTATCGGGTCGCCTTTGCTTTGCAAAGCGGCGGCATTAAAGGGATTGCCCGTAGCATCCTGAGGATATACGCCGAGCCCATGCTCAACAAACCCGGGAGCATATTGCTCACGAAGCTCGCAATCCGAGCTTCCGCGAAGGAGCTGGTGACAAATCGAACCCACTATCTCAAGATGCGCAAGTTCTTCCGTACCTATATCATTAAGAAGTCCCTTTGTGTGCGGGCACGGCATAGCAAACCTCTGGCTCAAATACCGAAGTGATGCGCCCAATTCGCCGTCCGGTCCGCCGTATTGCGTTATAATAAGCTTTGCAAGCTTGGGGTTAGGATTGCATATTTTTACCGGATATTCAAGCTTTTTTTCATATGCCCACATCAGCATCCACCTCCTGTTTTGTCCCAAGGCCACGGATTACACAGCCAATTCCATGTTGTCTGCGATGTCGAGCCTACCGTCAAAGGTCCGAAATTAGTGGTATAGTTGGTTTTTTCCATATTCGCCTGAGATTGTATTGAATTAAAAAGATTGATTGCACAAACATCCGTAGGGTGTGTGTCGAGATAAAGTGACAAATCAATCAACATAAAATCCAAAGCCGCAATATCTGTAAGCATATTATCGCGGCTCATAACACAGTTTTCCATAATAGCTCCTTTTAGATAAGATATTTTGTATATTCATCGACCATTTCAGGGAAAATCGTCCCGTAAGCAAGGCCTGTTTCGGGATCAAATACCTCATTCATGTTCTGAATCGGTATAAATACATTTCCGTAACTGAGCGGAAACGAAAGATTTATCATTTCGCACATTTGTCTTTCATCCTGCATTTGTCTTTCCTCCTGCATTTGTTTTTCGTTTTTATTATATTCGGAATATGCGGATATTGTGAGAAACGAAAAAAGAGCCGCAATCGGCGGCCCTTTTGGAAAATCCGTTTTTATTCATTCTGTTAATTTAAGTCCAAATTTTCTGATTACTTCCTCCGCAATATGTATTCCGTCAACTGCGGCAGAAACAATTCCCCCGGCATATCCGGCGCCCTCTCCGCAAGGATAAAGCCCCCTGCAAAACGGAGAGCATTTGTTCTCATCCCTCAATATTCTTACAGGCGAGGAGCTTCGGGATTCAACGCCTGTCATCACAGCGTCTGGGCGATCAAACCCACGAAGTTGTCTTCCCAAATCGGGAATAGCAATTTTAAGCGACTCCGCAACCTCCTTCGGAAGACATTCCCTCAAATCGCAAAGTGTAACCCCGGGGCTGTACGAAGGCTTGATTTCTCCGAGGCTTCGGCTTTCCCTATCGTTTAAGAAATCACCAACAAGCTGTGCGGGCGCCTTATATCCGCCTCCGCCAAGCTTATACGCCGCTTCCTCCATTCTTCTTTGAAGCTCCATTCCCCGAAGCGGATTTTCGCTTGAATCCGGCGGGATACCCACAAGCAATGCGCTGTTTGCGTTTTCGCAATCTCTTGCGAACTCACTCATACCGTTTGTAACAACCATTCCTTCTTCCGATGCCGCCGGAACAACCTCTCCTCCCGGGCACATACAAAAGGTATAAACTCCTCTGCCTGCCGAATGCGAAACAAGCTTATACGACGCCGCCGGAAGGCTTTTATACTCATCTCCGAAACACGCAAAACCTATATCCTTTTGAAGATGCTCAATACGAACACCGACAGCAAACGGCTTTTGCTCCATGGGAAAACCCGTGTCAAACAGTGTCTTAAATGTATCTCTTGCGCTATGTCCCACAGCCAGGACGGCAGCTTCGGTTTTTACATAACCGCCGGAAGAAAAAACACCCTTCAGTCTGCCTTTTTCAATGTCGAAGCCCGTAACCTTGGTTTGAAATCTGACCTCGCCGCCGAGCGAAATTATGCGATTTCTGATGTTCCTTACCACCCGTTTTAGGTTGTCGGTCCCGATATGCGGCTTTGCAATATAAAGTATTTCCTCGGGCGCACCGCACCGGACAAAGGTTTCGAGCACAAATCTTGACGCCTTGTCCTTAATTCCGGTTGTCAGCTTTCCGTCAGAAAATGTACCTGCGCCGCCCTCGCCGAACTGAATATTCGACTCGGTATTCAGTATTCCGAATTGTTTGAGGTTTTCAACATCGTGTATGCGTTCATCAACACATTTTCCCCGCTCCAAGACAATAGGTCTTGCACCGCTTTCCGCCAAAATCAGAGCGGCAAACATTCCGGCAGGGCCAAAGCCTATTACAACGGGACGGCTTTTAAAATCCGCAGTCATATACTCATAATGAAACTCGGAAGCCGCCGAAACATCCTTTAATCTTACGTATTTATTCTCATTTTTAACTTCTGCATCCACAGAATACACATATTTTATATCTGTTTTTTTACGGGCATCTATTGATTTTTTTGCAATTTTTAAGGACAGTATATCCTTTTCGCTTGCTCCTATTTTTTTAGCAGCCGCCGCTCTTATGTTTTCGTCGTGAACAGACAGCTTGATGTTTGAAATTCTAATCATCGGCGGCACTCCTTCCGGCAACAATTCCGCTTGCCCACGCCCAATGAAGATTATAACCGCCGCAATCACCGTCTACATTAAGCACCTCGCCTGCGGCAAAAAGCCCGGGCACAAGCTTTGATTCAAGGTTGAAATCAAATTCATCCGTCACCGCACCGCCCGATGTAACCTGAGCGTTATCCCAACCGTTAAGTCCCAAAAAATCGAACCTGAAATCCTTTATAACCGCCGCCAAAGCATCTAAAGAAGGCTTTTTTGCACGGGCACAAACAGCTTCGGCAAGACGGCTGTGAAAAATCCCGGTAAACAAATGCTTGGGGTTTCGGTTTCTCAGATGAGGCATCACATTATCAAACTGAGGCAAAAGATCAAGCGAAACCGTTATTTCCCCCGAAAGCTTTCCTATTTCCGTAGACAAATTAAAAATAGGTATTCCGGAAAGTCCGTAATCCGCAAATTGTATTTCGCCGTATTCTTCCTTTATAAGCTTTCCGTCGCATAAAAGCTTAGCATTTGCGAATGCTCGTATTCCCTTAAGTCCCTTCATTTGCCCCTTTTTGCACTTAAGCTGAACGAGCGAAGGATAAAGCGGTGTAATGCTATGCCCAAACGATGAAAGCAGTTTATAGCCTCCCCCGTCCGCCCCAAGCGTGGGAGCCGCCTTTCCGCCTGCGGTTATTATAAGCTTATCGGAGCTGAAGCCCGACTTGCTTTCATCTTGAAATGAAAATCTTCCCATTCTTCGCCCTACGCTTAAAATCGTACAGTCAGTCACGAATTTCACTCCAAGCTCTTCTGCCCGAAATCGCAAAGCGTCAAGAACGCTTGAAGCGTGATTTGAATAGGGGTATATTCTTCCGTTTTCCACTCTTGTGACAATGCCGCAAGATGAAATAAACTCATCAACATCGGCTTTCCCGAGTATTTCGGAAATAAACGCCTTGTCCCCGTGAAAATGCGATAAATCACGGTCAACATTTGAAAGATTGCATCTTCCGTTACCGGTTGAAAGGAGCTTTCTGCCGACTCTGTCATTCTTTTCATACACCGTAACCTCCGAGCCGTTTTCTGCCGCAGTGATTGCCGCCGTAATGCCCGCCGCACCGCCGCCGATAACCGCTATCCTTTTCATGCATCAACAGTCCTTTCGTAAGTCAAATGTTTACAAATAGTATTATACTATAAAAATGCCGAAAATACAATAGGGATTTGATTTTAAAGGCAGCCGTCCCCCCACAGGCGATTTACAGGAAACTATAGCCAAATTTGGAGAATTTCGGTGATTTTTGTTGACATTTGGCACACACTGTGCTATAATTAAGCTATCAAAAAAAGCACCGTGCCGAACTGCAATCGGCACGGCTGACATATATATTATCGGCAGTATTTGCCGTAAAAAAGGGAAGGTTGAATTCAACAAACTCATTATATGTCAATCTTCCGGAAGAGGTTCTTATAAAATGGACACTCTTATTGTTTCTCCCGAATCCGGGCTGAAATCCTTTGAGAATTATAACATCGTATATACTTGCGAGAATACGCACATACTTACCTACGAGCGTTTTCACGCAGATATGCAGGTTTGCGTGATTGATGACGCTGTTATTGTTCCACCTTGCTTTTTCAATTATTACAAAACTCACTTAAAAAACAAAAATGTTTTAAAAGGATTGTTAAATCCCTTCGGGCACTACCCGAATTCTGCGGCATATAATGTAGCTGTGGTAAAAAATTATGCGATTTGCAACGAGGATATTGCGGATAAGGTGATAATCGAAAAGCTAAAATCCCTCGGTAAGCAGATTATTAATGTAAAGCAAGGTTATTCCAAATGCTCTGTATGCATAACGGGCGACGGAATAATAACATCGGACAAAGGAATATATAATGCGGCGGAAGGTAAAATTCCTTCGCTTCTTATTTCCCCCGGCAATATATCGCTCCCCGGCTGTGAATACGGCTTTATCGGGGGTGCATCGGGCTTTGACGGAAGGCTGATTTTTGCCGGAGATATAACAAATCATCCCGATTTTTTAAGAATTGAAAATTTCCTTAGGGAAACCGAAACCGAATATATTTGTCTTCCCGGAAGCTTGTGCGATTACGGGACTTTGATTTTTTTGTAATGAGGTGATTTATTGGTTGATGTTTTGACGATTGGTTTTTCATCCGAAAAAAACACCGATGAATTTTTAGATCTCGCAAGCTTGAACGAATACGGGCTTCGAGCGGTCGGAAACAGAATTTATCTTGATATATTCACTTGCGATGAAGAAAAATTATTCGGCAGTATATCCGAATTTATACTTAAAACCCATGAAAAATCCTCGGTTGGGCATTATATTGACAGGGCGTACAATTTTTTTACGGAAGCCGAAAAACAAATGATAGTTGATGCGGTTATTTCGGAAAAGTTTATTGAAAATGTTAAACCTCGGCTTACGGATGTTGTATCATCCTTCATAAAGGAAAGCCGTATGCTTGATGTTGAAGGCTTTTCAAATTTCCGACTTAAATGGCTTAAAGAGGTGCTTTACAGGAGGACTGATGTAATCGCCGAGGACATTATTGCGAAACGGGAATATGACGAGCTTGTGGGAATGTTGAAATACATTTTGGCAAACAGCGTAAGAAACAGCGGAATTATACTGGACTTCTCGCCCACAGACTGCAAAATTACAGACCTTGAAGGCTTGGAAATAGATTGTTCTTCCCGAGGGCACAATATTACGGAAAAGGATTATTTTATAGGCTTGCTTGCCAAAATGTCACCCGAGAAAATAATAATCCGCAACAAAGAGTATTGTGACGATACCCTTATGATGGTAATTTCGGATGTTTTCGGCAAATCTGTTATTGTTGAATAAAAATTCGCTCCGTGCTAAAAATAGTGCGGGGTGATTTTTTTATGATTCAGATACGAACAGACCTTGCTCTTGAAGCAAAAGAAATTTACGGCGGCTCCTCTGCGGACGAGGACGGAATTTTATCTGAAAGCGAAAAAACCGATGATATTGAAATAAATAGGGTAAGAATAGTAAACAAGCAGGGCGCAAAAAAGCTGGGTAAAAAAATCGGAAGTTATGTCACGCTTGAAATGCCGAAAATAACGGATAGAAATCCCGATTTCACAAAATGCGTTGCAATAAAGTTTTGTGACGAAATTTCAAAAATGCTTAAGGAATTCGGCAGCGGATGCATACTTGCCGCAGGGCTCGGAAACCGCAGTATAACATCGGACTCGCTTGGGCCGAAGGTTGTTTCGGGACTTCTCGTAACAAGACACCTCAAGGAATATATGCCTCACAGCTTCGGCGATAACCTAAGAGGAGTTTGTGCAATATCCCCCGGCGTTTTGGGAACAACGGGTATCGAAACGGGTGAAATAATCAAAAGCATTTGTATGCGGATAAAACCTGATGTTGTTGTTGCGATTGACGCTCTTGCCGCAAGAAGGGTTGAAAGAGTTAACACTACCATTCAGATTTCAGATACCGGAATATCCCCCGGTGCGGGAGTCGGAAACAAAAGATTTGAGCTGAGCCGAAAAACCCTCGGCGTTCCGGTAATTGCCGTCGGAGTTCCCACCGTTGTGGATGCCGCAACCATTGCTGTCGATGCGCTGGAGGCGTACATGGATGATTCCGACAGGGAAAAGCTTGCAGATGAGCTTTTGCCGCCATACTACAAAAACCTGATTGTTTCCCCAAAAAACACGGACGCTATGATTTCCGACATATCCGGAATAATCTCCGCAGGACTTAACATGGCGTTTCAGCCGGGGCTTTGCTATGAAGATGCCATTATTTTCAGAAATTAACCAAATATCATTGACAAAAGATAAAAATAATATTATAATTAATTGAGTATATATACGAAAGGATGTATCCAATGAAAGGAACAAAAAGACTTGCGGCGTTTGTCGGATGTCTGGTGTTTATCTTTGCCCTGATGCTGCCAACGCTCAGCTTTGCGGAAGATGCACCTGCCTCCACCGCCGACACCTATGTTTTTGAGGGAGACGAAGGTGTGGAATCTCTTGACCTCACAGATGAGGGCGACGCAGATACATATTTTGCGGACGGCCACTATAATGACGATATTGCCGATGAAGACGGCAACTTCAAAGCAAGAAGCGAAACAGCCAAGAAAACAAAGCAGGAAAGCATACCCTTCTTTGCAACATTCTGGGCAATCGTTCCTCCGCTTATTGCAATCATTCTTGCGCTTATCACAAAAGAGGTTTATTCCTCGCTGTTTATCGGTATCGCTGTAGGCGCACTCTTTTCAACCGGATTCAAAGTTGTTCCGGCAATGGACAACCTTTTAAATGAAGGTCTTATTTCGGCAGTTTCCGGCACTGCGGGCATATTCATATTCCTTGTTGTTCTCGGTGTGCTTGTTGCACTTGTTAACAAGGCGGGAGGAAGTGCCGCATTCGGTGCTTGGGCACAGAAAAATATCAAGTCTCGTTCCGGTGCAATGATTTCAACATTCATACTCGGTGTCTTGATTTTTATTGACGACTATTTTAACTGCCTTACAGTAGGCTCGGTTATGAAGCCTCTTACGGACAGGCATAAGATTTCCCGTGCAAAGCTTGCATACATTATTGATGCAACGGCAGCTCCCGTTTGCATGATTGCTCCCATTTCGTCATGGGCGGCTGCGGTATCAAGCTACGCTCCCGAGGGACAGGGACTTTCGCTGTTCATTAAAGCAATTCCCTTTAACTTCTATTCATTGCTGACATTCGTGTTTATCATAGCCCTCACAGCTATGAAGTTTGATTACGGCCCGATGAAGGTTCACGAATTCAATGCGTCGGAAAAAGGCGATCTGTTTACATCGGGCGACCGTGTAGACGCTCCCGAAAACGATAATTCGACATCCTCAAAGGGTATCGTGCTTGACCTCGTATTCCCGATTGTAGTGCTTATCGTTGTTTGCGTTCTTGCGCTGATTTATGTCGGCGGATTCTTTGACGGCGAAACCTTTATTGACGCTTTCGCCAACACAGATGCGACAGTCGGTCTTCCGTGGGGCGGCATAATTGCTCTTGTAATAACAATTATTTACTTCATAATAAGACGGAGCATGACCTTCAAGGAAACAATGGAATGTATTCCCAAGGGCTTTATCGCAATGGTTCCGGCAATTCTCATTCTTACCTTTGCTACTGCTCTTAAAAATATGACCGGCCTTTTGGGCGCTAAGGTTTTTGTTGCCAACATCGTAAGCGGTGCCGCTTCCGGATTTACAAGCTTCCTTCCCGCAATTATTTTCCTGGTTGCTGTAGGTCTTTCGTTCGCAACAGGAACATCCTGGGGAACATTCGGTATTCTTATTCCGATTGTTACGGCAATATTCCCTGCAACGGATCCCATGCAGGTTATCGGAATGTCTGCTTGCCTTGCAGGTGCTGTTTGCGGTGACCATTGTTCACCTATCTCGGATACAACAATTATGTCCTCCGCAGGTGCGCAGTGTAACCACCTGAACCATGTTTCAACACAGCTTCCATATGCCTTGACGGTTGCGGCAGTTTCGTTTGTTTCCTATATCATTTCGGGCTTTGTAAAGTCCTGGTACATATGCCTGCCGATAGGCATTGTGCTTATGCTTGTAACATTGTTTGCAATCAAAGCGGTGACTAAAAAGCAGACTTCAAAATAATTGTTAAACCAAAACAGTCTCTGATAAAGTTCAGGGACTGTTTTTTTTGCAATAAAAATACAGTTACCCAAAATGAGTAACTGTATTTTTGTTTTATTTACTGTACTTCAGTTTCAGAAATCGGTTCATCGTCGGGAATCTGATCCTCATCAATCTCAACATCCGAATACTGGTGCATACCCGTACCTGCCGGGATAAGCTTACCGAGAATAACATTTTCCTTAAGACCTACAAGTGGATCAACCTTGCCCTTAATTGCCGCATCCGTAAGAACTCTTGTTGTTTCCTGGAAGGAAGCGGCTGACAGGAACGAATCTGTTGCCAAAGAAGCCTTTGTGATACCGAGAAGAATTCTCGACCCGATTGCCGGGTTCTTGCCCTCTGCCAAAGCCTTTTCGTTCTGGTTGTTAAACTCATAGAGGTCAACAAGCGAGCCCATAAGCATATTTGTTTCACCGGCGTCTTCGATTTTAACCTTGTTTATCATCTGACGCACAATAACCTCGATATGCTTATCGTTGATGTCAACACCCTGGAGCTTGTATGTTCTCTGAACTTCCTGTGTAAGATATTCCTGAACTGCCTCAAGTCCCTTAATTTTAAGGATTTCATGAGGATTGCAAGGACCGTCCGTAATAAGGTCACCGGGCTCGATTACATCGCCCTCCTTAACCTTAAGCCTTGCGGCAAACGGAATAACATATGTTTTTGCTTCCGCAAGCTCATCGTTTGTAACAATGACTTCGCGGCGCTTCTGCGTTTCATTGAAGGAAACACGGCCTCCGATTTCGGAAATTGTTGCAAGTCCCTTAGGCTTTCTTGCTTCAAACAATTCCTCGACACGGGGAAGACCCTGTGTTATATCGTCGCCGGCAACACCGCCGGTATGGAATGTTCTCATGGTAAGCTGTGTACCAGGTTCACCGATTGACTGAGCGGCAATAATACCAACCGCTTCACCTATATTAACCTCACGGCTTGTCGCAAGGTTTTCGCCGTAGCACTTAGCGCAAACGCCGACCTTAGCTCTGCAGTTAAGAACCGAACGCACATACGCGCGTTTTACGCCGGCATCAACGATTTTCTTTGCAAGAACATCGTCAATAAGGTCAACATTCTTTCTTGCAAGGATTTCTCCGGTTTCGGGATGAACAATATCCTGTGCCGGGTATCTGCCGATAAGTCTTTCAACCAAGGGCTCGATAATTTCGTTTCCGTCACGAATATCCTGAACCCAAGTACCTGCTTCCGTTCCGCAGTCGAGCTCACGGATGATAACATCCTGGCTGACATCAACAAGACGCCTTGTGAGGTAGCCCGAGTCGGCGGTACGAAGTGCGGTATCGGCAAGACCTTTTCTCGCACCGTGGGATGATACGAAAAATTCCAAAATGTTAAGACCTTCACGGAAGTTAGCCTTAACCGGAACTTCAACCGTTCGTCCCTGGGTATCTGCCATAAGACCACGCATTGCGGCAAGCTGACGAATCTGGTTAACCGAACCACGGGCACCGGAGTCAGCCATCATATAAATAGGATTGAGCCAATCAAGACTGTACATAAGCACATCCGTTACGCACTTACTTGTATCCGCCCAGGTTGTGATAACTCTCTTATATCTTTCGTCCTCGGAAAGCATACCGCGTCTGTAAAGCCTTGTAACCTTTTCAACAATATCTTCCGCCTGCTTAAGAAGGAAGGTTTTTTCTTCGGGCACCTTAACATCGTCAACAGACACCGTGATTGCGCCCTTTGTGGAATAGGAATATCCGAGGGACTTGATGTCATCAAGAACCTTTGCGGTTTCGCTTGTTCCGTGAACTCTAATGCATCTGTCGATAATTTTACCGAGCTGCTTTTTGCCAACAAGGAAATCAATCTCGTAAACGAGGCGTTTGCTTTCATCGTTTCTGTCAACAAAGCCGAGATCCTGAGGAATATTTTCATTAAATATAATTCTTCCTACGGTTGTTGTAACAATGCCGGTGAAGCTTTCTCCGCCGATTACCTTGGAAACCCTTACCATCATGGGTTCATGAAGGGAAATTACACCAAGCTGATATGCATGAATAGCCTCCTGAGGAGATTCAAACTTCTTAATCGCAAGAAATCTCTTTGCAAACCTGAACATATCCGAAAGGGATTCGCTTGAGAAAATCTCGGAAAGATACTTGTTTGTGCTCTTTTCGTCCTCGGTTACCTTGATGATTTCAGCCGTCTTTGCAGCCTTTTCATCAGCTGTCATGCTCTCTGCAGTTTTAAGGAGCTCCTGCAATTCCTCGTATGCCTCATTATCGGCATCCAGCTTTTTCTGAACCTCAACAAGCTCGTTTTCAAACTTATTGTATATTTCAAAAGTCTTGTCATTAAAGCCGGGGAACTCAACATGAAGTGCCGCAATGATTTCGGCATCGGTTTCGGCTGCGTTTTCTTCCGTTCTTCCTCTTCTGAGCTCAAGGCGATATTCTCTCAAATACTCACCGAGCTTTTCGGGTTCAGCCTTATCCTTTTTCATCTTCTTTACAATCTTGTCATAAACCGCTTTTTCAGCATCGAGCTTAAGCATATCGTTTATGTCTTTTTTAGTTGCATAGTTGAGCGCTTCAATATCATTAATAACCGCAGTAATTGATTTTTTGCGATCCTTCGATTTATCCATTTCGTTTTTAACAACAACGGATGTTTCGCGAAGGAAGGTTATGTCATTTGTGAGGTTAACAACTACATTTTTAAGAGTTGCTTCGTCAATATCTCCAAATTCACGGTTAACTCTTTCTGTAAGCTCGTGTTCCTTAAGAAGCGTAAGATAATAGCTTCCCAAAACCATATCCTGTGTAGGAACGGTTACGGGATGTCCGTCCTGGGGCTTCAAAAGGTTGTTTGCCGAAAGCATGAGGAAACGAGCCTCCGCCTGAGCCTCTGCCGACAGCGGAACGTGAATAGCCATCTGGTCACCGTCGAAATCGGCATTATATGCGGTACAAACAAGAGGATGAAGCTTAAGCGCCTTACCGCTTACAAGAATCGGTTCAAACGCCTGAATACCGAGTCTGTGAAGCGTAGGAGCACGGTTCAGAAGCACCGGATGCTCTTTGATAACATCCTCAAGCACATCCCAAACCTCATCTCTTACCCTTTCAACCATTCTCTTTGCACTCTTTATATTATGTGCCTTGCCGTCCTTAACAAGACGCTTCATTACAAACGGCTTGAACAGCTCAAGTGCCATATCCTTCGGAACACCGCACTGGAACAGCTTAAGGTCAGGACCGACAACGATAACCGAACGGCCGGAATAGTCAACACGCTTACCGAGAAGATTCTGTCTGAATCTTCCCTGCTTACCCTTAAGCATATCGGAAAGGGATTTAAGCGCACGGTTTCCGGGGCCTGTTACGGAACGGCCTCGTCTGCCGTTATCAATGAGGGCGTCAACCGCTTCCTGAAGCATTCTCTTTTCGTTTCTCACGATAATATCGGGAGCGCCGAGCTCAAGAAGCTTTTTAAGACGGTTGTTTCTGTTTATAATTCTTCTGTAAAGGTCATTGAGATCGCTTGTTGCAAAGCGTCCGCCGTCAAGCTGAACCATAGGTCTGATTTCCGGAGGAATTACGGGAATAACATCCATAATCATCCATGAAGGCTTATTGCCCGAAAGCCTGAAGGCTTCAACAACCTCAAGTCTTTTAATAATTCGGATTTTTTTCTGACCTGAAGCTTCCTCAAGCTCCGCCCTGAGCTCTTTTGAAAGCTGCTCAAGGTCAAGCATATCAAGAAGCTCCTTAATAGCCTCCGCACCCATTCCGGCACGGAACTTGTCGCCGTATTTATCCCTTGCATCACGGTATTCCTTTTCGGAAATAACCTGTCTTTCCAAAAACGCCGTTCTGCCGGGTTCAATTACAACATAAGACGCAAAATAGAGCACCTTTTCAAGAAGCCTCGGGGACATATCAAGTATAAGCCCCATACGGCTGGGCACACCCTTGAAGTACCAGATATGGGAAACGGGAGCTGCAAGCTCTATGTGTCCCATTCTTTCTCGTCTTACCTTCGCCTTGGTAACCTCAACGCCGCATCGGTCGCACACAATGCCCTTGTATCTTACTCTTTTATACTTTCCGCAATGACATTCCCAGTCCTTTGTAGGTCCGAAAATTTTCTCACAGAACAAGCCGTCCTTTTCGGGCTTCAATGTTCTGTAGTTGATGGTTTCGGGTTTCTTAACCTCGCCGTAAGACCATTCTCTGATTTTTTCAGGGGAGGCAAGACCTATTTTTATAGCATCAAAGTTTGTATAATTTGACATATTAAACCGCCTCCTTAATTATCTTCCGAGTCTGACAGGAAAACATCATCGTCCAGACCGCTGTCGAGAACCTCGGGGAAATCATCGTCAATTCCTTCACCCGGGAAGTCCATATCATCATCGAATATATCCTTAATCATATCCTCCGAATTTTCATCATCGTCGATGAGGTCGGAAGGAATTTCGTTTTCGAGCAGCTTCTTCTGCTCCGGATCAACCGTATCGTAATCCTCGTATTCCTCGTCATCCATTTCCTTAATCTGGATTTCGTTGCCGTTCTTATCGAGAACGCTTACATCCAGCGCAAGGCTCTGGAGTTCCTTAATAAGAACCTTGAAGGACTCGGGAATTCCGGGCGTAGGAACATTTTCGCCCTTAACGATTGATTCGTATGTCTTCACACGGCCGACAACATCGTCCGACTTAACCGTAAGAATTTCCTGCAGGGTATAAGCCGAGCCGTATGCTTCGAGCGCCCAAACTTCCATTTCACCGAAACGCTGTCCGCCGAACTGAGCCTTACCGCCCAAAGGTTGCTGCGTAACGAGGCTGTAAGGACCGGTTGAGCGGGCATGAATTTTATCGTCAACCAAATGTATCAGCTTAAGCATATACATATATCCAACAGTAACCCTGTTATCGAAGGGTTCGCCGGTACGACCGTCATAAAGCACGCTCTTGCCGTCAGGATTCTTGCCAACCTTCGTGAGAAGCTCGGCAATCTGTTCTTCCGTAGCACCGTCAAATACCGGTGTTGCAATCTTCCAGCCCATGAGCTTTGCGGCATAGCCGAGATGAACCTCAAGCACCTGACCGATGTTCATTCGGGAAGGAACGCCGAGAGGATTGAGCACAATCTGAAGCGGTGTGCCGTCCGGAAGGAACGGCATATCCTCCTGAGGAAGAATTCTTGAAATAACACCCTTATTACCGTGACGGCCCGCCATTTTATCGCCGACGGAAATCTTTCTCTTCTGTGCAATATAGCAGCGAACCACTTTGTTGACACCGGGAGAAAGCTCGTCCGAATTTTCCTTTGTGAACACCTTTACATCAACAATAATACCGTATTCGCCGTGAGGAACACGAAGCGAGGTATCTCTTACTTCTCTTGCCTTTTCGCCGAAAATCGCACGAAGAAGTCTTTCCTCCGCTGTAAGGTCTGTTTCACCCTTGGGCGTAACCTTACCAACCAGAATATCCCCTGCCTTAACCTCGGCGCCGACTCTTATGATACCGTTTTCATCAAGGTCTTTTAAAGAATCGTCTCCGACATTGGGAATATCTCTTGTGATTTCTTCCGGTCCGAGCTTTGTATCTCTCGCCTCACACTCGTATTCTTCTATATGAATTGATGTGAACACATCTTCCTTAACGAGGTTTTCGTTAATGAGCATAGCATCCTCGTAGTTGTAGCCTTCCCATGTCATGAAGCCTATGAGGATGTTTCTTCCGAGGGCAAGCTCGCCGTTATCGGTGGAAGGGCCGTCCGCAATAACATCGCCCTTGCATACCTTTTCGCCAACCTTAACGATAGGACGCTGATTTATGCACGTACCCTGGTTGGAACGAACAAATTTCAAAAGCTTATATGTGTCAATTCCGCCTTCATCATTTGTAATAACAATGGAATCCGCACTTACGGATTTTACAACGCCGGAATTGCTTGCGCAAACCGCAACACCGGAATCCTTTGCGGCTCTGTATTCCATACCGGTGCCGACAATAGGCGAATCGTGCTTAAGAAGCGGAACCGCCTGACGCTGCATGTTAGCACCCATGAGTGCACGGTGAGCATCGTCGTTTTCAAGGAAGGGAATAAGCGCCGTAGCAACCGAAACAACCTGTCTCGGCGAAACATCCATGTAGTCAACCTTAGATGTGTCAACCTCAAGGATTTCGTCTTTGAATCTTGCGGAAATCTTTTTATTGATAAATCTGTTTTCTTCGTCGAGAGGCTCGTTTGCCTGAGCAACAATGAATTCGTCCTCGACATCCGCCGTCATATATATAACTTCATCCAGAACCTTGCCGGTTTCCCTGTCAACCTTTCTGTAGGGGCCTTCCACAAAGCCGTACTTGTTGATTTTGGCAAATGTGGAAAGGGAGTTGATAAGACCGATGTTAGGTCCTTCAGGAGTTTCAATAGGACAAATTCTGCCGTAATGCGAATAATGAACGTCACGCACCTCAAATCCGGCTCTGTCACGGCTCAAACCGCCCGGACCGAGTGCGGAAAGCCTTCTCTTATGAGTAAGCTCTGCGAGAGGATTCGGCTGATCCATGAACTGTGAAAGCTGAGATGAACCGAAAAACTCTCTTATCGAAGAAATTACGGGCTTTGTATTTATGAGCGCCTGAGGAGTGACAATATCCAAATCCTGTGTGCTCATTCTTTCCCTTACGACTCTCTCCATTCTCGTAAGACCGATTCTGAACTGGTTTTGGAGAAGCTCTCCCACCGCTCTGATTCGTCTGTTACCGAGATGGTCAATATCGTCGGTTTTGCCCATACCGTAAATAAGATTATTGCAATAGTTAATTGATGCCATAATATCATCAATCATAATATGCATCGGAATGAGAACATCAATAGAGTCGGCAACGGCCTTTTTAAGCCCCTCCTCGTCCTCAGCGTATTCATCCATAATCTCCTTAAGAGCAGGATAATATACCTTTTTATAAAGCTTTTCGCCGTTGGGATATACTTCTTCAACATATTTGTCTGAAAGCAAGTCCGCATCAATAAGCTTGTCGATTTCAACCATGTTGTTCGAGAACACCTTTATGGTGCTTCCGTTTTCAAGCTCTATCGAAACCTCGTTCACGCCGCTCTTTTCGATGAACTCGGCGTCTGCCTTGGAAAGAACCTTGCCGCTCTCAAACAAAAGCTCGCCCGTAAAGGGATTTACAACATTTTCCGCAAGCTTAAAGCCTTTGATTCTTGCTGCCATTGCGAGCTTTTTATTAAACTTGTAACGTCCCACCTTGGCAAGACTGTACCTTCTGTCATCAAACAAAAGACCGTAAAGAAGGCTTCTTGCGGATTCAACCGTAGGCGGTTCACCCGGGCGAAGCTTCTTATATATTTCAAGCAATGCTTCATCCGTAGACGTGGTGGTATCCTTTTCCAGTGTGGCGGAAATTCTCGTATCATAACCGAACAGCTCATTGATTTCGGCATTGCTCCCATAGCCGAGAGCTCTTACAAGTACGGTAACGGGAAGCTTTCTTGTCCTGTCAATTCTGACCGAGAAAATATCGTTCACATCAACTTCGTATTCAAGCCATGCACCGCGGTTTGGAATAACCTGAGATGTAAACAGCTCCTTACCGGATTTTATTTCACGCTGCATATCAAAATATATGCCCGGAGAACGCACAAGCTGGCTGACTATGACACGCTCGGCTCCGTTGATAACAAATGTACCTTGAGGAGTCATAAGCGGGAAGTCACCCATGAATATTTCCTGTTCTTTGATTTCGCCGGTTTCTTTATTGATAAGCCGAACTTTTACCTTGATTGTAGACGCATATGTAGCGTCCCTTTCCTTGCACTCAGCAACCGAAAATTTGGCATCCTCTTCCTTTATTGAATAGTCGAGAAACTCCAAAATAAGGTTGCCCGAAAAGTCCGTAATCGGCGAAATATCGTGGAAAACTTCGGATAAGCCTTCATCGAGGAACCACTGATACGAATCCTTCTGAATGCCGATAAGGTTAGGCATTTCGATAACCTCTTTGATTCGTCCGAAGCTCTGCCTTACGTTCTTGCCGTACTGCACCGGATGTACCATAAGCAATGTCACCTCTTCTAAAAATTTCAGTGCTGTTTTGCCGAAACAGAACTGATTTGGAAAAAAATCTGTAACACAAATTTCAAAAAAGTCTTGATTTTTTATTAAATTTGTGTTATAGTATGTATATACGCACACTCGCCCGTATAACATATTGTATTATATGATACTATCATAATCCGAAGGTTTTGTCAAGTGTTTTTGGCAATATTTTTCGGTTTTTTCATTTTTAAAAAGCATTTTT
This sequence comes from uncultured Eubacteriales bacterium, assembly GCA_902492655.1. GTDB lineage: Bacteria > Bacillota > Clostridia > HGM11514 > HGM11514 > CAKSKB01. The sequence continues at coordinate 27,973 of CABUMF010000002.1, forward strand.
TTGAAAAAGGACGCCAAAAAGACCTCCGAACGAGCTCATTCGGAGGTCCTTTCCTTCCTATTTAACTAAGCAAATCGCAGGTATCGTCAGAAAATCCTGCCGGATCGTCAATCGAAAGCCCTTCTGTCAGCCTTGCGCAGTTATAAAGCACATTGGTGTATTTTTTAAGCTTGTCTTTATCGGATTCGTAAAGGTCGGTTAAGGTTTTGAAAATGCTGTGATTTATATTGACCTCAAGCACCGTTTCCGCTTTAACCTTTTGTTCCTGCGGTCCGGCATTTAATACCTTTTCCATTTCTACGGAAAGGTCGCCCTTTGACGAAATACATACAGGGTGTGATTTAAGCCTTGCGGTTGCCTTAACCTCGGAAACCTTTTCTCCCAAGGTTTCTTTCATGAAATCAAACAGACCCTTGTTCTTTTCGCCGCTTTCTGTTTCCGCCTTTTTGCTTTCCTCGTCATTTATATCAATGTCGGCACTTGAAACGGACTTGAACTCTTTGTCCTTGAATTTACCCACAACCTTAATTGCAAACTCGTCCACATCTTCGGTGAAATAAAGAATTTCGTAGCCCTTGTCCTTAAGAAGCTCCGTCTGGGGCAGCCTGTCAATTTGTTCTACCGATTCACCGCACGCATAGTAAATTTCCTTCTGTTCCTCCTTCATGCGGTCAACATACTCGGACAGTGTAACATTTTTCTTTTCCGAGGAAGAATAGAACATAATAAGGTCAATAAGAAAATCCTTATCCATTCCGTATTTGTCGTAAACGCCGAATTTAAGCGGACGGGAAAATGCCTTATAGAAGTTTTCGTACCCTTCCCGATCGTTTTGCATCATATTCATAAGCTCGGACTTGATTTTCTTTTTAAGGTGCGAAGCGATGGTTTTAAGCTGACGGTCATGCTGAAGAATTTCCCTTGAAATGTTAAGTGACAAATCGGGAGAATCCACAAGACCTTTTACAAATCCGAAATAATCCGGCAAAAGGTCGGAGCATTTATCCATTATGAGTACGCCGTTACAATAAAGCTGAAGCCCCTTTTCGTACTCCTTCGTGTAATAATCAAAGGGGGCGTGCTTCGGGATAAACATGAGCGCATTGTATGAAACCGCTCCGTCCGCACTTGTGTGAATAACCTTTGCGGGATCCTCAAAGTCATAATACTTTTCTTTGTAGAAATTATTGTAATCCTCGTCCTTAAGCTCGGATTTGTTCTTCCTCCAAAGAGGAACCATGCTGTTGAGCGTTTCGTCCTCATAAACGGTTTCGTATTCGTCCGAATCCTCTTTTTTCTTGGAGTGAGAGCACATCATTTTTATAGGATATTTTATGTAATCCGAATGTTTTTTAACAAGGGAACGGATTTTGTATTCATCCAGAAATTCGCTGTATTTTTCGTCTTCCGTATCGTCCTTCAAATAAAGAATGATTTCGGTTCCGTTCTCCTGCTTCTCACATTCCTTGATTTCGTATCCGTCGGCACCTTCGGAAACCCAAGAGAATGCCTCATCGCTTCCGAAACGGCGGCTGTTCACAACAACCTTTTTCGCAACCATGAACGCAGAATAAAAGCCGACACCGAACTGACCTATTATGTCGCCCTGAGAATCCTCGTTTTCGGACTTGAAGTCAAGCGAACCGCTTTTTGCAATAACACCGAGGTTGTTTTCAAGCTCTTCACGATTCATGCCTATGCCTTTATCCGTAATTGTAAGTGTTCGAGCATCCTTATCAGGTGCAATTCTGATATAAAAATCGTCCTTATTAAATGCGATGTTTTCATCAGACAAAGAGATATAATAAAGCTTGTCCGTAGCGTCATTGGCGTTCGAGATAAGCTCACGGAGGAATATTTCCTTGTGTGTGTAGATAGAATTAATCATCAATTCCAAAAGTCTTTTAGATTCCGATTTAAATTTCTTTTTAGCCATGAGGCTCACCCTTCCACAATATAATTAGCACTCGTAACTCCTGAGTGCTAATTATATTTTAGCACGATTTTAAAATTTGTCAATAGTTTTTTTAAAATAATGTAGATTTATTGTAAAATATGTGTTATACTATACTTTGAGGTGGTTTTATGCATTACACATTTAAAACAAGCGGAGTATGCGCGCGTGCAATAGAATTTGACCTTGACGATGGCGTAGTCAAAAATGTCCGTTTTGCCGGCGGCTGCATGGGGAATACCACGGGCGTCGCAAAGCTTGCGGAAGGAAGACGGGCCGATGAACTTATTTCTGTTCTTGAAGGCATACAATGCGGAATGAAGGGGACTTCTTGTCCCGATCAACTTGCAAAAGCAATTAAGGAGGCACTAAAATGAGCAAGATAACAAATGATATTTTTTATGTCGGAGTAAACGACCACGATTTGGACCTTTTTGAAGGTCAGTATATTGTGCCTAACGGCATGGCATATAACTCTTACATTATTAAAGATGAAAAAACGGCGGTTATGGATGCCGTTGACAAAAACTTTATCGGTGAGTGGCTCGATAATATCGAAAAGGAGCTGAACGGAAAATCACCCGATTATCTTGTGGTTCAGCATATGGAGCCTGACCATTCTGCAGGCATTTCCGAATTTTTGAAAAAATACACAAACGCAAAGGTAGTTGCAACGGATAAGGCTTTTGCGATGATGAAGGCATTTTTCCCGAATGATGATTTTTCCTCAAGGGCGCAGACTGCCGAAAACGGAGGCTCTCTCAACCTCGGAAAGCATACGCTTAAATTCACATATGCGCCTATGGTTCACTGGCCCGAGGTTATGGTGACATATGACGAGCTCGACAAGGTGCTCTTTTCAGCAGACGCCTTCGGAAAATTCGGTGCACTTGATGTTTCCGAGGACTGGGCTTGCGAGGCAAGGCGGTATTATTTCGGAATTGTCGGAAAATACGGAGCACAGGTGCAGACACTTCTCAAAGCCTTGTCGTCACTTGAAATCGGCACAATCTGTCCTTTGCACGGGCCGATTCTTTCCGAAAACTTAGGATATTATCTCGACCTTTACAACACATGGTCATCCTACGGTGTTGAAACGGAAGGCATTATGATTGCATACACCTCGGTTTACGGCAATACCAAAAAAGCTGTTGAAACGCTTGAAGAAATGCTCAAATCAAAGGGATGCCAAAGAGTTGTTGTGTGTGACCTTGCAAGAGAGGATATGGCAGAGGCTGTTGAAGATGCGTTCCGCCACGGAAAGCTCGTTTTAGCAACCACAACCTATAACGGCGACATATTCCCGTTTATGAGGCAGTTTATTGATAATCTCATTGAAAGAAACTACAAAAACCGCACAGTCGGACTTATCGAAAACGGCTCATGGGCTCCGGTTGCGGCAAAAATCATGAAAAATATGTTTGAAAAAAGCAAGGATATTACCTGGCTTGAGTCCACTGTTAAAATCACATCCGCTCCGAACAGCGACACAACGGCGGCTCTTGAAGCAATGGCGGACGAGCTGATGAAGTAAAAAAGCAAAAATCCGACAATGTAAATTATTGATTTTCCATATACATATCGGATATTTGCCGACAAAAAATTTCAATAATCCAAAAGCCTTGTGTTTGGACCGGCATCCAAACACAAGGCTTTTTTATGTAAATATAGCTTAAAACTCATATTCTCCCGAGCCGACAGAGTAGGAAATTCCGTCTTTAAGCACAATTTCGGCAGAGGTATTCGGCGGAACAACCACCTTAAGCTTGCCGTCTGCGTTCCTCTTTGTTGATACAATGCCGTAGGGCGTATCGACAGATGCCGAAACCTCAGGAATTCTTTCATCAATAATCGGCTTAATGAGTATTCTTTTATACCCTGCCGCAATCGGTGTTATGCCACCGCATTTTCTGTACAAAAATTCCGCAATTGCACCGTAAGCGTAATGGTTGAAGGAATTCATGCGGTCGCTCCACATTTCGCCTTTTTCGTTTATTCCGTCCCAATGCTCCCAAACGGTTGTAGCTCCCATCTTTACTGAGAAAAGCCATGAAGGAAATTCCTGTCTTAACAAAAGGTCGTAGGCAAGCTTTTCATATCCGTTATCAGCCAATACCGAGCAAATGTACGGCGTTCCGACAAACCCCGTCGAAAGAGCTCCGCCGTTTTTCTTAATCAGTTCCGAAAGCTTTTGTGCGGCGTAGCTTTTATTATCTGTCAAATCAAACACCAGCGCAAGAACATATGCCGTTTGCGTGTTACTGAAAAGCCTTCCCGAAGGCGTAACAAATTCACGGTTGAATGCGGCGCGGATTTTTTCAAACAATTCGTTATACTTTTTTTCGTCATCCGCATATCCAAGCGCCTCTGCCGCCATAGCCGTAAGGCGAGCAGAATACGCATAATATGCGGTTGCAATGAGAGATTTATCCGTTGCACCCTCGTAGCTTCCGTATTTTGCATCAAGTCCGAGCCAATCCCCGAAATGAAAACCGCTGTCCCAAAGATAAGGATTTTTACCTGTGCTTTTAATATATTCAACCCAGCCCTTCATCATGGGGTAATGCTCTTTTAACAGTTCAACATCGCCGTAAGCCATATAGTTCTGCCACGGGCAAACCGTTGCCGCATCGCCCCACGCAGAAGATGTTTTATCCTCTTTCATGGCAGGAACAAAAATCTGAACCATTCCCCCGACCGCATCTGCCGCCATGTCCCGAAGCCATTTTTTGAAAAAGAGCGTTGCATCGAAATTTGTAACGGCTGTCGAGCAGAAAACCTGCGCATCACCTGTCCAGCCAACTCTTTCGTCACGCTGAGGACAATCGGTGGGAATATCTATAAAATTGCCTGTTTGTCCCCAAATAATATTGGAATAAAGCTGATTTATATTTTCGTCAGAGCAATGAAAATCGCCTGTTCTTTTAAGATCGGAGCAAATAACATGAGCCTTGAAATTCTCGATTTTCGGCGTTCCCGGATATTCACTAAGCCTTACATAACGAAATCCCTGAAATGAAAATCTGCAACTGTAGGTTTCGGTTCCTTCTCCGCTTAATATGTATTCAACACGCTGTTTAGCGGTTCTTAAATTTTTCGTGTAAAAATTGCCTTCGGAATCAAGTATCTCGGCATGATCGAGCACAACCCTGTCGCCCTTTTTGCCGGAAACGGAAAATTCCACAAATCCTGCCATGTTCTGTCCGAAATCAAGCACCGTATCACCGTTTGGAGCGGTGAACAATTTTTTCGGATACAAGGTATTTACAATCTTAACCGCCTCCGACTCCTGAGGAACAAGAACGTTTCTGCTGTAATCGGGGGTTGATACCTCAATTCTTTTATTTCCGCAAAACAAGGAATCGTAGATTTCGCCGTCATAAAGCTCTGAAAATCTCAGCTTTGATTCGGTGCATTCCCATGTTTCGTCCGTTGTTATCTTTTTATCGCCAAAATGGATTTCTGAAATAAACGATGGAGTTTCACGATACATTTTTGCGGAATTCTGAAACGGATAACGCCCTGCGCACCAGCCTCGGGCAAGATGAATTTCAATCTCGTTTTCCTCCTGGAGAGAAACCTCATATGTCTGATACTGCACTCTTTTAAGATAGCTTGTAAAACCCGGTGTTAATAGCCTGTCGCCCACTCTTTTTCCGTTGAGCGTAATATCGTAAAGACCGAATGCGGAAGCATAAATTCTTGCATTTTTGCAATCGGCATTGAATTTTTTTGTGAATTTATAAACCGAGCAGTCCGCCTTGGGTTCAATCCACCGTGCACTCCATTCGCCGAGCCCTGTTTCAAAATATCCCGTTTCAAAATCGCTGTTTCCGTGGTTATCCCACACCGTAACGGAATAATTATAACGGGTTTCGGGAAGAAAACAAGCGTCAACACATACGGATACAGAGTTGTCCGATTCCACTTTTCCGCTGTCGTAAACGCCGTCAATAACGAGGCGATACGCAGTTTGAACTGTGTTTTTAATGTCGCTTTCAATCTTCCAGCAAAAAGTCTTTTTTGATAAGCCGATACCAACCGGATTTACAAAATGTTCGCACTTAAAATCATAAATTTTCATACTCCGAGCTCCTCCAAAAGCATATTTGTAAATTCTTCTTTTGTAACACTTGCCGAAAGCTCCTTTATTGTTTCTTTGTCTGTGCCGATATACTCAACCAATTCGCTTTGCTCGCCGTTACTGTACAGCTCAAAAAGCTTTGCCGCACCGTCATTTACTGCTATTCCCACATAAACTGCGGTATTCGGCACCTCTGTTTTATACGAAACAACGAGTATGTTTTTTTCAGACAAAAACTCAAGTTCACTCTCGGCGTCCTTTTTTGCCCTTGAAATAACTTCATTAATCATGGTTATAAAATTCTCATCAACCGAGTATTCCTCATAGGAGTCATCCAAAATTCCGATAAGCGCTTCCGTCTGGCAATGGTTCCATACATCAGATATGTATTTTTTTGCATTTTCAATATTGTTTTGAATGTCATCCGCAAAATCCGGACTGTATTTTTCGACCTCCATCGGCAAATCGACAGTTTCAAATGCTGTTTTTGCGGTTGTTTCCGCTACGAACTTTTGAAAATCGGACTCCGATACCTCGCCAATTTTTTGCTCATAATCCACGGATGTAATAATAACCGCCTTTTCTTTCTCGTTCCAATCGACATCTGCACCTAAGCCCTCGGATACGGCACGAATCGGCAAAAGCGTGCGGGAATTCTTAACAACCGCAGAGCAGTCAAGCGTAATCTTCGTTCCGTTTTTATAGAGAACGCTTTCCCCTATTGTAATTCTTACGGAATTGTTGCCCAAAACCGCAGAGGCTGTTTTTGAGGAATCGTCCCACGAAACATCCGCACCGAGCGCTTCAAAAATCACCCTCATGGGAACCAAAAGTCTGTTGTTTTCGATAATGGGTTCAGAATCAAAAACCAGGCTTTCGCCGTTTACCGTAACGGTTATTCCGTCTGCCGAAACAACGGTAAACATCGAAACCGTAAGACAAAGCATAATTAAGACTGCAAAAATTTTCGTTTTCATGTGTCTGACCTCCGTTTTAATGAATGTATAATCAAGCCTGCTAAGACAGCAATGCTGCACACCTGAGAAAATGAAAAAAAACCTATCATTCCCCGAATTTCATCCCCTCTTAAAAATTCGAGGAAGAACCTCAATACGGAATATGTAAAAAGATAAATTTTTGTAAGAGAGCCGCGATGCTTCCCCTTACAGGCAAAAATCATCAGGACCGAAAACAGCAGAAATTCCGAAAAAGCTTCCGAAAACTGGACGGGGAACCTCTTTATGCCGTCAGAATAAGCGATATAAAATTTATCAAATTCAATCCCGAAGCAGCAACCCGAAAAGGCACAGCCAATCCTGCCGAAAGTGTGAAACAACGGAATTGCAAGCGCCGCACCGTCCCACAACACCTTGCTTTGAGAATTAACGGATATTTTTTGAAGCAAATAAAAAACCGTCAAAAATCCTAATAATCCCCCGTAAAAAACCAAGCCCCCGTAGGATTCCTTCCCTGTGTTTGCATAATATATTTTAGATGCAATATAGGAAAAAATTCTCGCTCCCGGGAAAACTCCGAGGAAGGAAGAAAACATCAAAAACAGCGGCAGACGAACCGTCATACCATTTCGCTTTATATAATAAAGAAAGACGGCAAGGGCAAAAACACATCCTACAATTGCCCAGAATATGTAGGGCGAAACGCCCATAATTTTTAAGTTTTCGGGAATATTCATGTGAAGCCTCATGATTTTTGCTTTCATTTTTTATTTGAACCTATCCTGGGTTTATTATACATAATTTTATCAAAAAAGTCAATATCAAAACTAAAGTGCCGCAAGGCTAAATCCCTATACTATCTGCCACCGATTTAAGAAGATTTGCAGATTTTTTTAGTGCTTCAAGCTCGTCATCGGAAAGAGAAATCAGGATACGCCTTTCCACTCCTCTTTTTCCTATAACCGACGGAATACTTAAGGAAATTCCTTCTATTCCGTACTCGCCGTGGAGCATTGAGGAAACGGGGAGAATTGATTTTTCGTCCTTCATTATACATTCACAAATTCTTTTCACGCTCATGGCAATACCGTAATAGGTTGCCTGTTTTTTCTCTATGATTTCATAAGCGCAGTTTTTAACATCGTCCGCAATCTCGTATTTTGCGGTCTCGGTATCATAAAATCCCTTCATTTTGCAAAAGCTGTCAAGCGAAATTCCCGAAATGTTCGCACTGCTCCAAGCCGCAATTTCACTGTCGCCGTGCTCGCCGATAATGAAAGAATGCACGCTTCTGCTGTCAACATCGAGGTGCTTGCTGAGGTAATATTTCAGTCTTGCGGTGTCAAGCACGGTTCCCGAGCCCAACACATGATTTTCGGGCAATCCCGAAAGCTTAACTGCGGCATAAGTCAGAATATCAACAGGATTTGACACCACAAGAAGTATGCCCTTAAAATTCTGCTCTGAGATCTGAGGAATTATATTTTTGAAAATTTCTACATTTTTGTGCACCAGATCGAGCCTTGTTTCGTCCGGCTTCTGACCGGCACCTGCGGTTATTATAATAACGGCGCAATCGCCGACATCGCTGTAATCTCCGGCATAAATTTTCATTTGACCCGAAAAGGGAATACCGTGCGCAATATCCATGGCTTCTCCTCGGGCACGCTCTCGGTTTGCATCAATTAAGACAAGCTCCGTGAATATTCTGCTCTGCACAAGAGCAAACGCAGTTGCCGAGCCTACAAAACCGCAGCCTATTATTGCTGCTTTTCCATGATTTATTTCCATATAATCAATCCTTTCGAGGATTATTATATCCGATTATATAAAAAAAATGCGAACCGCTGTTTAGCGGTTCGCAAAATACCAAAAATTATGCAACTGTAACAATATTTGCCGTGCCTTTGATTTCCGTATCATCATCTGTAATGATGTAAGGCTGCAAAGAATATTTTCCTGCGTCGATTGCCGCACCAAACATTCTTATGCCGTATGCGAGGCCTGCGGGAACAGCGGTTGCAGGAAGCTTGATTGGCTTGCTTGCGGCAGTTTCATCTGCGTTAAGCTCTGTAAGATAGAAACCGCATTCCTTAACGGTTGCCGAGCCTACCGTAATTCTTCCGTAGGTAACGATTGACTTCTTTCCGGAAACAACAACGGGAGTATCGCTTCCCTCGGGGATATACGAAAAATCGCTTGTAACCGCACTGAAATCACTTCCGGAAACAGAAGGATCGGAAACGGGCTCGTTCTTATATGTAACGGAAAGAGTACCGTAATCGTCAATTACAGCTACCGAAACAGAAGCCGACTTTTGATCAACCGCGGAAGCGGAAAGATCGGTTTCGTTTTCTTCAAAATCCTTATATATAACGGTATCTATTACTTTTCCCGAAGGAGCTGTAATTGCAAAATTAGCGGTCATGCCGTGCTCAACATACGCACTTTCTCCTGCGCCTATTTCTACATCGGCATTATCAACACCGAAGTTTAAGCTGTCAGACGAAAGCTTTACAGAACCGTTTGCATCGTTCTGCGTTGCATTAATTCCATAGCACGGAACTTTTTCAATAAATTCAACCGCATGAAGTCTCGGTTTTGCGTTTGCGCTGTAGCTGTTTTCCACAAATTCAAACCAAATAAATTCCTGGTAGGTCTTATCGTTATACGATGTGGTTGCAATATTTCTATCATTAGAGAACTTAATTACATTATACAAAGGAGAAACGGCAGTTTGTGTACCACCGGCTTTAACCGTACCGTTGGAAACACCTCCTCCGAATCCGTTTATGTGAAGCATAAACGAACCGGCAGCAACCTTACCGTACTGATAGCCGGTATTTGCGTAAACCTTGTTGTTTTCGTAGTATTTTACCCTGGTTGGTGTCATTTGAGTGTATCCGACACCGTAATTTGCCGTTCCGCCATTTGAAAAATCAAACTTAAGCTGAACTTTTCTTCCCGAACCCACTTTCGTGTTAGGAAGGTAAACATACATTCTCTTTTTAGAACTTTGAGAAGCAGATCCGGAATTCCATTCAAAATAGCCTTCTTCGGCATTTAATACATCGACTGTGTCGGCAGTTCCCCCAACCGCTACTGCAAGATTGCCGTCAGGGGACTGAATATATTTGCCGCTTTTACTGCCTTTGGGATCAGTATATGATGTTCCGGTTGTTCCGCCTTTTAAGGAATACTTAACGGATCTTTCCTTATACAGCGGCGCCTTACTAAGCTTTAAGGTTAATGCCTTTCCGCTCGCAACCTTATCAGAAGAAACAACTATCTGTCCGTTGTCGACATATACTGCGTCTTCGCCGTATTTTGCAGACTTAACATAATAGCCTTCTTCGGGAACTATCTCAAAAGTTATTCCGTAGTAATCGTTAACTTCAACTGTCTTTGTTTCTCCGGGGGCAACAACTGTGGTTGTATTGTCTGCATCGCCCAAGCTTTTTGTTGCGATAACATTGATTGTTGCATTAGCAGGAGCAGTTACGGTATTATCATAGAACTTTGCATTCGCAGTTACCTTAACATCGTCAAGAGCGTAGCTGAATTTGTTGTTTGCCGCTAAAGCTGCCGCAAAAGCCGCTTCTCTCTTTGCCGATTTAAGGCCTCGGCAGTCCTGACCGAGAGTCCATGTCGTTCCTACAAGAGTTTCTTTCGTATAAGTTCCGTCAGCAATGCACGCCTCATCACCGTAAACATGATCGGCATCAAGAGTAAATGTATCTGTGAGCGCCACCTTATTGAAATCGGTAAGACCTTTGCCGCAGTAAGCCTGGTTTTCAAGGAGGAGCTGCTTAAATCCGTCCCCCACACCGCTCATTGAAAAGAATAAACTTGTAATATTTGCGCTTTTTCCTACACCTAAAAGAGTACTATCTTTAGTGGATTTGCAGAGCGCATATGCAATGTTTGAATATTTGAAGCTTTGCCATCCAGCTTCTTCTTTTACTGCCGTTTGCGTCGGCTTAGATGTTCCTTTCGCATCATTTGCAAGATTTACATCATACCACTGAGTTATCGGCGTTTTAGTCCAAACGCCATCAACGCTCTTGTATGTAAGTAAAGCACCGCCGGACATTGCTTCAATACCGGAAGTTGATTTACTCAAAGCCGTAACCTTGTCAGCCTCAACCTTACCCAATTTCCAGGAAATGTTATAATTCTTTCCGGAAATATAAGGAATGTCAAATTTGATGTTCGCTCTGTTTTCGTAAACAGAACCAATACGGGTTTCTGCTGACGTAGGCGCATTCATTATCGCCGAAGCGCTCATCATTACATTGGCAAAATGATTTCCTCTGAAATCCTCCTTAACATCTGTAATGTTGCCGACATCCGACGCAAGCTTTGCGCCGTTTTCAAAGTCTCTCAAATAAACAACGACTTCTCCGTCTCTGCCTTCATCGGCCGCTGTAACCGAAACAGCTGTGATGAAAGAAAAAATCATTGTTAGCGAGAGCAATAAGGAAATAACCCTTTTCATGACAATCTCTCCTATCAAATATAAAATATTACAATTTTATTTTAACATACAAAATATAGTTTTGTCAACAAACTGCTTTTACGAAATCAAAAATTTTACCTATTGCACAAATGAAACTTCAGCATTTTGTTTAATATAAACAAAGGATATGGAAATAATTCCCATATCCTTTGTCTCCGCTCTTATATAAAGCTTATTTGCTCCTCCACGGCATCGCCTTTTCTGATAAAGCAGCCCATAGCAGGTATGTTTTTAGTTCTGTAATACTTCGGGTCAGCAAACGCAAGTTCGGATACATCACGAAGCTCTATAAGCCGACTTCCCTTCTTCGACAGCAGAACCGATACGCCTTGCGATGAACGCGTTGCCTTTTCGCTTACCATTGAAGTGTCGAAAACCAGCACCTTGCCGTTACTGGAAAATGCCGCAAGCTCAATGTCCTCTGTGAAATATCGCATATCCACAAGCTTTGAGGCATCGGAGTAGGCATTTTGCAACCGTTTTCTGTTGGTTTTGGTTTCGTATGCCGAAAGCGGAATTTTTGCCATTTTACCGTTTTCAAAAGCGAAAAGCACATGACCTTGGTAATCGCTTGTGACTATCATGCTTATGATTTTTTCATCCGCCTCCGTTCCGAGAAGGTTCGGAAGATAATCACCGAGAAGGCTTGCTTTTCCGTCGGGCATATCGTAAACATGAGTTTTATACACATTTTGCTTATCGGAGAAAAACAGCAAATCCGCCTTGTTGTTGGTTTCAATGACCGTTTTTATCTTATCGTCATCCTTTACCTTCTGTTCTCCCGATGTTCTCAGTGCGGCAATGCTGATCTTCTTGAAATATCCCTGCTCGGAAAGAAAGAGCTTAACGGCATAGTCCTCAATATACTTTTCTTCGCTGTATTCTTCGACTTCCTCATCGGTTATAATTTCGGTTTTTCTGTCCTCTCCGTACTTTTTTGCAACCTCCTTAAGCTGTTTGCAGATAATACTGTTAATCTTTGTCTTTGAGCTCAGTATATCTTCGTATTCCTCAAGCTTTTGCTCAAGCTCTTCAGTTTCATCGGTTCTTCTTAAGATATACTCACGGTTAAGATTTCTGAGCTTTATTTCGGCTACATACTCCGCCTGGATTTTGTCAATTCCGAAACCTTCCATAAGATTGGGAACAACATCTCGTTCAGCCTCGGTTTCCCGTATAATCTTAATGGCTTTATCAATGTCCAAAAGAATTTTTGCAAGACCGTACAAAAGATGAAGCTTTTCCTTGATTCTTTCAATATCGAAAGTCAGCCCTCGTCTTATGCACTCTCTGCGAAATTCTGACCATTCCTCCAAAATCCCCTTAATGCCCGTAACTACGGGGTTATGCCCCATAAGAACATTGAAATTGCAACCGAAGCTGTCCTCCATGGGAGTCATTTTATAAAGCTTTGAAATAAGCTTTTCCACATCTGTGTTTTTCTTAATATCAATCGTGATTTTAAGACCGCTCAAGTCCGTTTCATCACGAACATCATTGATTTCCTTGATTTTTCCGCTTTTTACAAGCTCGGCAATTTTATCAATAATAGCTTCCGCCGTTGTTGTATATGGAATTTCAACTATATCTATACAATGATTCTTTTTATCGTAATTGTACTTTGCACGAACCTTGAAGCTTCCCCGACCGGTTTCATAAATCTTTTTCATCTCGGCATCGTTGTATATAATGCATCCGCCCGTGGGAAAATCAGGAGCAAGCAAGGTTTTGGATATATCGCAATCCGGATTTTTAATATAATTTATTGTGGTTTCGCAAACCTCACGCAGGTTAAAAGAGCAAATATTGCTCGCCATTCCAACCGCAATACCGAGGTTTGGATTGACTATAATATTAGGAAAGGTTACCGGAAGAAGCACCGGCTCCTTCATCGTTCCGTCAAAATTATCTATAAAATCAACGGTATCCTTATCAATATCATTGAAAAACTCCGCACAAATGCCCGCAAGCCTTGCTTCTGTATATCGGGGAGCGGCGCACGCCATATCTCTTGAATAAACCTTCCCGAAGTTTCCCTTTGAATCAACGAGAGGGTGCAAAAGGGCGTTATTGCCTTTTGTCAGCCTCACCATTGTTGCGTAAATTGCCTGGTCACCGTGTGGATTAAGCTTCATTGTCTGCCCGACTATATTGGAGGATTTCGTTTTCTCGCCTCCCAGAAGCTTCATCTTATACATCGTATAAAGAAGCTTTCTGTGAGACGGCTTCAGTCCGTCAATCTCGGGGATTGCTCGGGAAATAATAACACTCATGGCATAGGGCATGAAATTGGTTTCAAGGGTTTCCGTTATTCTCTGTTCTTCAAAATTCATGTGATTCCCTCCTTTTAATTAAGATCAGTCGGGTCAACAAACTTGTATCCGTTAACCGCAATATGATCTTTTCGTCCCTGAAGATTATCTCCCAAAAGAAGCTCAAACATCAGCCATGTTTTCTCCTCGTCCTCGGGCATTATTTTTATTAGCCTTCTTGTTTCGGGGTTCATGGTGGTTTTTGACATCATTTCCGGATCATTCTAACCCAAGCCCTTTGAACGCATTATTTTCGGCTTTTCGGTTATCTTTGATAAAATCTCCTCTTTTTCCCGCTCGTTATAAGCAAAAAATGTTTCTTTTTTAGTATTGATTTCATAAAGAGGTGACTCCGCAATGTAAACATAGCCTTCTCTTATGAGCGTTGGCATGAGCCTGTAAAACATCGTGAGAATAAGAGTTCTTATCTGGTATCCGTCCACATCGGCATCGGTGCAGATAATGATTTTGCTCCAATTAAGATTTTCCAAGGAAAAAGAGTTCAGATCCTTATTGTGCTTTGTTTTTATCTCCACTCCGCAGCCCAGCACCTTTATCAAATCGGTAATAATCGGGCTGGCAAAAATTCTGTCATAATCGGCTTTTAAGCAGTTGAGAATTTTACCTCTTACAGGCATAATCGCCTGAAACTCCGAGTTTCTGCCCAGCTTTACAGAGCCCAATGCAGAATCGCCCTCAACTATATATATCTCCCGACGCTCTTTATCCTTTGTTCGGCAGTTTACAAACTTTTCAACACGATTTGAAATGTCAACCGTTCCGGTAAGCTTCTTTTTCAGGTTAAGCTTGGTTTTTTCGGCGTTCTCACGACTTCTTTTGTTAATGAGGATTTGTGCGGCAATCTTTTCGGCGTCTGCTTTGTTTTCGATCAGATAGATCTCAAGCTGACTTTTGAGAAAATCCGTCATCGCCTCTTGTATAAACTTGTTGGTTATCGACTTTTTCGTCTGATTTTCATAGCTTGTTTCCGTGGAAAAGCTGGAGCTTACAAAAATCAGGCTGTCCTCAATATCGGTAAATATAATCTTGCTTTCGTTCTTGTTATACTTATTGTTGTCCCTGAGGTATTTGTCAACAGCACTTACGAAAGCACTTTTAAGGGCCTTTTCGGGAGCTCCGCCATGTTCAAGCCAGCTGGAATTGTGATAGTATTCGATAGCATTATTTTCATTATTAAAGCAAAACGCAACCGTTATTTTAACCTTGTATTCGTTCTTGTCGGCTCTGTCTCTGCCTCGCCTTTCCGTTTCGCAGTAATAAGGTAAGGTCATTTCTTTTCCGTCCGAAAGCTCCTTGACATATCCAACAATCCCCTCCGGGTAGCAAAACTCATACTCGTCAAATTCGCCTTTTTCAGTTTCATATTTCAATACAAGCTTTAATCCCTCGTTTACCACCGCCTGCTTTTTCATGGTGTCAACAAAATACTCGAGAGGAATATTTATATCGGTAAAAACGTCAATGTCAGGCTTCCATGTAATTGTCGAGCCGGTCGAGCGATGTCTGAATTTTTCTTTTGTCAGCCCTCCGACATTCTCACCTTTTTCAAAATGAAGACTGTATTTAAAGCCGTCACGACAAACCGTAACATCCATGTACTCCGAAGAATACTGAGTAGCGCAAGAACCCAAACCGTTAAGCCCGAGACTGTATTCGTAGTTTTCGCTTCCTGCTCTTGAATATTTGCCACCTGCATATAATTCGCAAAAAACAAGCTCCCAGTTAAATCTTTCTTCCTTTGTGTTGTAGTCAAGCGGAATACCTCGGCCGAAATCCTGCACGGTTATGCTTTGGTCAAAATGCCTTGTTACGATAATCTCCTTTCCGAACCCTTCTCTCGCCTCGTCTATGGAATTGGAAAGAATCTCAAAAAACGAATGACAGCAGCCTTCAATTCCGTCCGAACCGAAGATTACTCCCGGACGAAGCCTAACCCTGTCGGCGCCCTTAAGCGAAGATATGCTTTCGTTGTCATACTCTCTTTTTTTAGTCATATATTCGTTCCCTTCTTAAAAACTGCAAAATGTGGACAGAGATTTATATTCCCGTCCACATATATATGCATTAGTTAATTTCCGAGCTTATTTTTTTGAACACCTCAAGATCATCGCCTGACAAATATTTAGTGTTCACAGACTCCTTCAAAACCTTGCATTCATCAAAATTTTGATTGTTGTATGCAATTAAAAGCGAACTGAAATTTTTGTAAGCAAGTGCTTCCTCAGAGAAAGCTATAATTTCCTTGTTTTTTTCTTCAAGCTCTGCCTTTAAGTTTTCGTTTTCTGTTTGCAAGGTCTGAATCCCTTGTGAAATTCCGTTGTCCAGCTGTTCGGAAAGCTGTTTTGAATTTGATTTTTCCTTATCCAATTCGCTTGCGAGCTGCTGTGTTTCAGCTTCTTTTGCTTTCAGATTTTCCTGCTCGTTTTGCTGAATTATTGATGTAAAATAAATCATCCCGAAAACGAGCGCAGCGGCTATAATTACAAATACCCAAAAATACTTGTGTGCTTTGTTTTCTCCGGTCATTTTATCATTCCTTTCAGAAAGATATGTTTCACGTGAAACAAATCTATTTGTTCAAAATATTAATAAGGCGTTCAAGCTCCTCGCTGTTGTAGTAATCAATTTCAATTTTACCTTTTTTGTTCCCTACTGCAATTTTGACCTTGGTTCCGAATTTCTGCATAAGAGCCTTTTCCACAGACTTAATCTGTGCTTTTAAGTTTTTGTCCAGCTCCAGCTTTACGCTGTTTTTACCTTCCTTTTTCTTCGGTTTGCTCAAATCCGAAATTATTTTTTCAAGCTGTCTTACATTTAAATCCTCTGCAATAACCTTTTGCGCCAAGTCTTTTTGAACTTCTTCATCGGAAACACCTGCAATCGCCCTTGCGTGGCCGCTCGATATTTCACCGTAAACAACCATGTCACGAATGTTCTCGGGAAGCGAAAGAAGCCTTAAAGAATTTGCAACAGACGGCCTGCTTTTTCCAACCTTTTCGGCAACCTGAGCTTGCGTAAGCCCAAATTCATCCATAAGCCGCTTATAACCGTATGCCTCCTCAATTGCATTTAAATCCTCTCGCTGAAGATTTTCGACAAGAGACACAGAAACACTCTGTTCCAAGCTGTAGTCCCTTATAACAACGGGAACGGTTTCGACACCTGCCATTTTTGCGGCACGCCAGCGTCTTTCGCCCGCAACAATCCTGTAAAAACCGTTCTTCTCGTCAGAAACGATTAAGGGTTGAATAACTCCGTTTTCTGCGATAGAATCGGAAAGTGCTTTAATTTTGTCATTATCAAAATCTTTACGAGGCTGGTTTTCATCGGGAATAATCTGTGTAGTTTTAAGCTCTGTGACAACATCGTTGTCCTTAAGAATTGTTTCCACAGACTCTCCGCTGCCCATGAGAGCATCAAGTCCCTTTCCCAAACCGCCTTTTTTCTTAACAGACATTTAATCACCTCTTATTTTTTGCCGGAAAATTCTTTTGCAAGTTCCATATAACTTTCGGCACCCTTTGAGTATTTATCATAAGCTATTATCGGTTCGCCGTAACTCGGAGCCTCGCTCAATCTGACATTCCTCGGGATTACGGTTTTGTACACCTTCTTCGGAAAAAACTTTTTAACTTCGTCCGCAACCATAATTGAAAGATTTGTTCTTGAATCAAACATTGTAAGCAAAACACCGTCAAGCTCAATTTTGGGATTAAATCTTGACTTGACCGTTTTTACCGTCTGCATCAATCTGCTCAAACCTTCAAGTGCATAATACTCGCATTGAACCGGCACAAGCACACTGTCGCTTGCGATCAATGCATTAAGAGTTAACAAATTTAGCGACGGCGGACAATCTATAATCACATAATCATACTGATACTTAATTTTTTCCAAAGCATCACGCAGCTTATATTCTCTTTTTTCTTCTTCAACAAGCTCTATTTCGCTTCCGGCAAGCTGTATATCGGAGGGGCAAACATAAAGAGAACCGAATTTTGTTTTATAAACCGCCTCCATAGGCTCATCACCGCTTAAAACGCTGTAA
This sequence comes from uncultured Eubacteriales bacterium, assembly GCA_902492655.1. Lineage (GTDB taxonomy): Bacteria > Bacillota > Clostridia > HGM11514 > HGM11514 > CAKSKB01. The sequence continues at coordinate 45,867 of CABUMF010000002.1, forward strand.
ACGGTTTTTGTATCTTCATTTATGTCAAATCCCAATCCGCTTGTCGTGTTCCCTTGGGGATCAATGTCGACAACCAAAACCCTGTAATTCAGCTCTGCAAGACAGGCGCTTAAATTGACCGATGTTGTTGTTTTTCCCACGCCGCCCTTCTGGTTGACTATTGATACAACCTTTGTCATTTATTTCATCCCCTTTTTTCATGTGACACAATTATAACACAATCCCGAAAAAAAGAAAAGTGTTTTTTATGTTTCGTAACAAAAAGTTAATGTTTCACGTGAAACATTATAGAGGCTTTTTGCTCGGCGTTCCTGCTTTTCTGGGATATTTTTTATTTGTTTCAGACAATTTTTTAATAACTATATTGGCGTGGGAAAGTCCCGGAATTCCGGAATCCGTAACGCTTTCAAGTCGCCCTCCGAGCTGTTTTAGTGCATTGTCGGAAAGTTTAATTTCGTCTTGTGCGTCTTTTCCCTTCATGGCAACAAAATATCCCCCTGCCTTAACATGAGGAAGGCACAGCTCGCAAAGAGTGGGAAGGCTTGCCACAGCCCTTGCAACACATACATCAAAGCTGTCTCGAAGGCTGCTTCTTCCGCTGTCTTCCGCCCTTGCGTGCACGGTTTTAATGCCGGTCAGTCCAAGCCTTTCAATAACACAATTAAGAAAAGTTACACGCTTATTGAGCGAATCAACCAAAGTAAAATCAAGCTCGGGAAGTGCTATTTTCAAAGGAATCGAGGGAAATCCCGCTCCGCACCCGACATCAATTACCGTCTTATTTTGTCCTTCAAAAACACCCGTTTTGATACAGCTTAAGCTGTCTGCAAAATGCTTTTCCGTAACCTCATCAAAATCGGTTATAGCCGTTAAATTCATTTTTTCGTTCCACTCAATCAACAAATGGTAATAATCGAGCAGTTGCTGCGCTTTTTTATCGTCAAGCTCCACGCCGACAGCTTTTGCGGCGTTTATTATTTTATCCTTCATTTTTGATAAACTCCTTAATATAAACCATCAAAACCGCGATATCGGCGGACGAAACACCGGATATTCTCGATGCTTGCCCTATGGAAACCGGCTTTATGTTTTTCAGCTTTTGTCTTGCTTCGATGCGAAGACCGTAAACATCATCATAATCTATATCCGGAATTTTCATGCTTTCTGTTTTTTTGAACTGTTCAACCTGCTGCATTTGTTTTTCAATATAACCCTGGTATTTAATAGTTATGTTAACCTGTTCGCAAACATCTTCGGGTAAATCCGGTCTTTCGGTATCTATTTCCGCAATATCTTCATAATTTATGGAAGGTCTTCTTATCAAATCCGCAAGCTTTGCCCCGGTTTTGATTTCCGCCTCCCCCTTTGCTTTCAGAATTTCATTAATTCCGCAATAGGGCGACACGGATGTGTTTTCAACACGCTTGATTTCATCCTTAATAAGTCTTAATTTTTCGCAAAATCTCTCGTATCGCTCATCGGAAACAAGTCCTATTTCGTGAGCCTTGGGAGTAAGCCTTATATCGGCATTATCCTGTCTTAAAAGAAGTCTGTATTCACTTCTTGCGGTCATCATTCTGTAGGGTTCGTTGGTGCCCTTCGTAACCAAATCGTCAATCAGGGTTCCTATATAGCCTTCGCTTCTGTCTATTATAAATTCCGGCTTTTCTTTTATTTTGAGAGCCGCGTTTATGCCGGCAATAAGCCCTTGGGATGCGGCTTCCTCATACCCCGAAGAGCCGTTAAACTGACCTGCTCCGTAAAGGCCGGAAATATCCTTGAATTCCAGAGTGTGCTTAAGCTGTGTGGGATCGACACAATCGTATTCAATGGCATATCCCGTACGCATAACCTTTACATTTTCAAGTCCCTTGACCGACCTTAAAAATTCAAGCTGAACATCCTCGGGAAGGCTGCTCGACATTCCCTGCACATAAACCTCTTTTGTATTAAGTCCCGTAGGCTCAAGAAAAATCTGATGTCTTTCCTTTTCCGGAAATCTGACAACCTTATCCTCTATTGAAGGGCAGTATCTCGGTCCTATTCCTTCGATTTTCCCCGAATAAAGCGGAGAACGGTGAATGTTTTTTCTTATAATATCGTGAGTGTTTTTATTGGTGTAGGTAAGCCAACAGGAAATTTTATTTTCCAGTTTTTCTTTGGTTTCAAAGGAAAACGGAACTATTTTATCGTCACCCTTTTGTTCTTCAAGCTCGGAATAATCAATGCTGTCCCCGTGAACTCTTGCAGGTGTTCCGGTTTTAAATCTCATCATTTTAACGCCCTGATTTTTAAGGCATTCCGTCAAATGATTTGCGGCAAACATACCGTCCGGTCCGCCGTTATAGGCTACATCCCCAACTATTATTTTTCCTCGAAGGTAAGTTCCGCTTGCAATAATTGCAGCTTTTACGGAAAAAATTGCGCCGATATGGGTTTTAACTCCCGAAACCTTTCCGTTTTCAAACAAAATATCCGTAATTTCGCATTGCTTGATGTCGATATTTGCTTCATTTTCAAGCCGTTTTTTCATTTCAAGCTGATACATTCTTCTGTCGGCCTGAGCACGCAGAGAGTAAACAGCCGGCCCCTTTCCCTTGTTGAGCATTCTTGACTGCAAAAAGGTTTTATCAATAACCTTCCCCATTTCTCCGCCGAGAGCGTCTATTTCCTTAACGAGATGTCCTTTTGATGTTCCGCCGATACGGGGATTGCAAGGAAGATTTGCTATCGCATCAAGACAAATTGAAAAAAGAATTACACTGCACCCAAGTCTTGCCGCCGCAAAAGCAGCTTCACAGCCTGCGTGCCCTCCACCGATTACCGCAACATCGTATTTTCCTGCATAGTATGTTTCCATTGTTTTTACCTACTTTCCTACACAAAAATCCGCAAATATGTGTTCTACCGTGTTTTGGCTCACATTAAGCCCCGAAATATTCCCGAGATTCATACACGCATTTTCAATATCTATAGAAACAATATCCGCAGGAACTCCCGCTTCTATGGCAGAAATTGCATCGCTGATGTTTTTTTCGGCTTTTTCAAGCTCACATTTATGTCTTACATTATTTATCAGAGTTTCATCAGCACCGAAAACCCCTGCTCGTTTCTTTATCTCTGCACAAAGCTCTTGTGCTCCTGTTTCTTTTTCGCAGGAAATATCTATATGAGATTTATTGAAACTTACCTTACATTCAAGATCAGTCTTGTTAAGAACATAAATAACATTTTTATTTTCTACCAAATCAAATATTTCATAGTCGTCATCATCGAGAGGTCTTGAAGAATCAATAACATTAATTATTATATCCGCCTCGTTAATTAAGGATTTCGACTTGCTTACACCGATGTTTTCCACAACATCTTCGGTTTTTCTGATACCTGCGGTATCCATAAGCTTTACGGGGATTCCGTCAATGTCAATATAATCCTCTATAACATCACGTGTTGTTCCCGCAACGGGAGTGACGATTGCTTTATTTTCATTCAGCAAAAGATTTAAAAGTGAGGATTTTCCGGCATTTGCTTTACCTACAATAAGCACGGAAAGACCGCTTCTGTAAATTTTGCCCTTGGAAAAGCTGTCAATCAGCGCATTTATTTCGCTTTTTTTTCGGATGAGCTCGTTTTTAAATTCTTCGGACTGCATTTCGTCAATTTCCTCGTCCGGAAAATCAATTACTGCTAAAATTTTTGCATTTATTGCGGCGATGGAATCCCTGATTTCGTTAATTTTTGTGGAAATTTTACCTTCCATTTGCTTTGCCGCCTGGAAAACCGAGCCTTCGGTTTTGGCATTGATTATATCAATAACAGCCTCTGCCTCGGAAAGATCCATTCTTCCGTTGACAAAAGCACGCTTTGAAAACTCCCCTCTTTCGGCAATTCTCGCACCTGCCGAAATAACAGCCTCCAAAACCATAGAAGTAACCTTTATTCCACCGTGACAATTAATTTCAACAATATTTTCGCCCGTGAAAGTGTTTGGAGCCTTGTAAATACCTAAAAGGCAATTATCTATGATTTTACCCTTTGAAACGATTTTTCCGTAAATCAAAGAATGCGAGGGTGTATCTTTTATGCTTTTTGAAGACACAAACACCTTATTTATAATATCAAATGCGTCTTTTCCGCTCATTCTCACCAAAGCAATGGCTCCCGAACCGTAAGGAGTGGAAACCGCCGCAATTGTATCATTATTTAAAATTTCATAATCCGACATTTTGCTCACCTCAAAAATAAGCCGGACGAAAAATTCCGCCCGGCACAAAATTATGCGTCCTTTTTAGGTTTGCAGCTGATAACGATTTTCCTGTTTGGTTCTTCGCCCACGCTGAATGTTGTGATGCTTTTATCGTTTTGAAGGGCAGAATGAATAACCTTTCTTTCATAAGCATTCATAGGCTCCAAAGAAACATTTCTGTGAGTTTTCTTTGCCTTTGATGCAAGCCTTAAGGCGAGATTTTCGAGAGTTTTTACTCTTTCATCTCTGTATCCGCCGATGTCAAGAGCAATCTTAACATGCTCACTGCTGTTTCTGTTTGCCGCAAGCGTTGTAAGATACTGAAGTGCATCAAGATTTTCACCGCGTCTTCCGATAATGAAGCCCTTTTCGGAGCTCTTAATGTCAATAAAAATTTCATTATCTTCTGTTCTTGTTTCAAAGCTTTCCGCTTTAACAGACATCTTTTCAAGAACGTTTTTAAGAAAATCAACCGCTGCCGAAACCGTATCATCGGACACGACAGAGGGTTTAATTTCCTCTTTTGTTTCTTTCTTTATTTCTTTTTTCGTTTCCTTTTTAACTTCCTTTACTTTAGGAGTTTCGGAAACCGCTTCATCTTCTACTTCAACATTAAACTTTACAACCGCAGGCTTTGAACCAATTCCCAAAAAGCCGGATTTAGGAGTTGAAACTATATCATAATTTGCGTTTTCTCTTTCTATACCGAGCTTTTCAACACCTGCGTTAATAGCATCCTCTATGGTTTTTCCCTCAAATTCAAATTCCTTAATCAAGAGAATCTTCCTTTCAAAAAAATAAACTTAAGCGACAGTATCATCGTTTTTAAACATAATCTTATTAAGAACAAACTGCTGAACAATAGCAATAACATTGTTAATAATCCAATAAATACCCATACCTGCAGGAAGAATAAAGCAAAAATAAACACTCATGAGAGGCATCATATAAGTCATAGCCTTCATCTGACTGTTCTGAGCATTATCGGAATCGGAAACTCCGGACATCTTGTTCATTGCTACCGAACTCAAAAGTGATGTAACACCGGCAAGAATCGGAATTATCCAAAGCACAGCTTCCGCTACGGATTTCGGAATACCGAAATGCGGTGTCTGTGACAAATTAAGACCCAAAAAACTAAAATCAATCTGACTGAAGGACGGAATTATATCCTTTACCTTTTCAAGATTTGTAGCTTTATTAAGCATTTCCGTAAGTTCAATCTGATTAAATGTCTGAATTTTTACATTAAGAGCCTTTGCCACAGCAGAAACAGCGTCCTCGGAAATGCCGGAAATGTAGGTCAGAGGCATCATGATTACTCTGTAAAGGGCAAATAAAATAGGCATCTGAATAAGAGTCGGCAAACATCCTGCCATAGGATTAATACCGTATTTTTCATAAAGAGCCATCTGCTCTTTTTGCAGTTTTTCCTTATCGTTTCCGTACTTTTTCTGAAGCTTGTTAAGCTCCGGCTGAATTTTTCTCATAGCCGCAGTTGACTTATATTGCTTTATTGAAAGCGGAAAAAGAACAAGCTTTATAAAAACGGAAAAAAGTATAATAGCAAGACCGTAATTATTTACCAAATTGTAAATAAATCTGAGAACCGGTCCGAGAACCGGAGTTAAAATATAAAAGAAATCACACATCCGATTATGTAAACCTTTCTGGTTATTCTGACCCCTTTATTTTACAGGGTCGTATCCCCCTTTACAAAAGGGGTTACATCTCAAAATTCTTTTGACGGCCATAAAACCGCCGCGCAGCGCACCGTACTTTTCTATTGCGGTAAGTGCATACTGTGAACAGGTAGGATAAAACCTGCAGCACGGTCTTTTCAGCGGAGAAATAAACCTTCTGTAAAACTTAATAACGGCAATTAATATTTTTTTCATCATAAGCACTCCTCCGAAATAAGGTCTGCTTTTTTAAGATGATTTAAGAGCTCTTCATTCACCGTAAAAAAATCCGCAAACGAGGCCTTAACCCTTGAGACAACCACAATGTCAAAGCCTTTTTTTATTGAACTTTCACTTAAGCGGTAGCTTTCTTTAATAAGTCGACGCACCCTGTTTCTGACCACAGCTTTTCCGACTTTTTTGCTGACCGTTAAGCCGAGACGGTTTATTTCCAGATTGTTTTTTTTGTAATATAGAACCAGATACCTGCCTGTAACGGTATCGCCCGTTCTGTAGAGTCTTAAAAAATGACCGTTGCACTTAATTGAAAGAGTATTTTTCATAAAATCAAAATATACCTACCCTGTTCAAAACATAAAAGACCACTTTTGTGGCCTTTATGCTGACAATTTATATCTTCCCTTTTGTCTTCTGCGAGCCAATACCTTTCTGCCGTTCTTGGTGCTCATTCTCTTTCTGAAACCGTGTTCCTTGCTTCTGTGAATTTTTTTCGGCTGATATGTTCTTAACAATATAAACACCTCCTTAGGAATAAAAATCAAATTACAGGCAGCACAGTTATAACAAATACCATGCATATGATAGATTATAACTCATAACATGGGGTTTTGTCAATAAAAAATTTAAAATTTTGCTTGAATATTTTTAAAAAATGTGTTATTATATAATAGTATGGTATAAATATAATTATAAAGAGTGGAAGTATGCGCTCTTTTTTCTGTCTATTAACTTACGAAAAGATGTGAAATAAATGAACGACTTTTTCCCGGATCTCAGTTCCTCGTGGGACTCAGTTCTTTCTATTTTGAAGGAAGAAATAACGGAAGTGGGTTTCAAAACCTGGTTTGAACCGCTAAAGCCCATAAAATTTGAAGACAACACGCTATACATAATTGCATCAAACGAAATTCAGAAAAACACAATTTTAATGAAACACCGCGATCTTTTAAGAAATTCAATTTCTATAGTTTTCGGTGAAAATTCCGATTTTGAAATAATTTTCAAAAATCAGATCGGAGAAATAGAAACTGCTGCCGAAAAACCTGCGGAAAAGGTTTTCAACAGTTTCTTGAATCCGAGATATACATTTGAAGAATTTGTTGTGGGAACAAACAACAACCATGCCCATGCGGCGTCCTTGGCGGTAGCGGAAAATCCGGGTAAAGCATATAACCCTCTTTTTCTTTACAGTAATGCAGGCCTCGGAAAAACTCACCTTATGCATTCTATAGGTCATTATATTTTGCAGGAAAATCCCTCATCGAAAGTTTTATATGTAACAAGCGAAAAGTTTATTAATGACTTAATTGACGCTATTAAGGACGATAAAAGAGAGGAATTCCGCAATTCTTACAGAACGGTAGATGTTTTGCTTATTGACGATATACAGTTCATTGCAGGAAAAAAAGGAATGCAGGAAGAATTTTTCCATACATTCAATACGCTGGTTGAATCAAACAGACAGATTGTTATAACAAGTGACCGTCACCCGAGAGAAATTCAGAATCTTGAGGAAAGAATAAGGACAAGGCTTGAAAGCAGTCTTATTGTCGATATTCAGCCTCCGGATTATGAAACCAGGGTTGCAATCCTTCGTAAAAAGGCTCAAAAGAACAACATGGGAATTCCCGATGAAATTCTTGATATTATAGCAAAATCAATAAAATCAAATATCAGAGAGCTTGAAGGGGCAATAAAAAGAATTACTCTTTATTGCAGTATGTCAAACGAGCCTATAACAATTGATTATGTAATGCGTGAAATGAAGGATATTATTCCTAAAACCGAGGAAATAATAACCAACAAAAATGTTCTTGAAGCCGTTTCGAGGTATTTTAACATAGATAAAGAAGAGCTCCTTTCAAAAAAGAGAACCAAAGAGATTGCTTATGTAAGACAGATTGCAATGTATCTTTGTTCAAGTCTTGTAAAAAGCACTCTTGAAGATGTAGGCTCCTTCTTTGGAGGAAGGCATCACACAACGGTAATGCATGATATTAAGAAAATAGCAAATGAAATGAAATTTAACGACGAACTTAAAAATACCATTACGGATCTTACCAATAATATTAAAAACGAAGGGTAATTATCCACAAACTTATCAACATTGTGGATAAATAACCTTCTAAAAATTGTTTATAAATGTCTTTCTAAAAAACTTATTATTTTTTATCAAGAATTATAAAATAATAACTTTTCAAGAAGCAGCACTATAAAAACATACTTATCAACATTATCAACCGTAATACTGATAATATATTATATATTATTTATTTGTATGTATTACATAATCGGAGGAATAAAAATGATTTTTACATGTTCAAAGGAAATTCTCAATGAAGCTGTATCTATTGTGTCAAAAGCAGTAAGCACAAAGAGCAATACGCCGGTTCTCGAATGTATTTTAATCAGCGCAAGCAATCATTTTATAAAGCTTTCCGGAAGTGATTTTGATTTAGCTATAGAAAGCGAAATTCCGGCAGAGGTTGAAGAAGAAGGAAAAATTGCCGTTAATGCAAGATTTTTCGGAGATATTATAAGAAAAGCCGCAGGAGAAACGGTTTATTTTGAGTCGGACGATGAATGCAGAGTAAAAATAAAATGTGCCAACATGAAAATCGAAACAACCGGAATGCCAAGTGATGAATTTCCGGAAATTGAAAATATAGAATCGGAGCATCGTATCGTGATGAAAGATACAATGCTTAAAAGCATGATAAAGCAAACACTTTTTGCTGTCGGAACAGACGAAAGCAAAATGATACTCACCGGTTCTCTTTTTGAAATAAAAGACAATGTTTTAAATGTCGTATCACTTGACAGATTCCGTCTTGCACTAAGAAGAGAAACTCTTGAAGATGAAACCGAAGATGTTTCTTTTGTAATTCCTTCAAAATCCCTCGGTGAAATCAATAAAATAATAAAAGATGAGGATATTGATGTAACCATCGGTGTTTCCGAAAACAAGGTTCAGTTTGAAATAGGGTGCTATAAGATAACAAGCCGCCTTCTTGAAGGAGAATTTCTCGATTATAATCAGATTTTACCCAAGGAAAGTAAAATTTATGTCATCGCTGATGTAAAACCCTTGTGTGACGCAATAGAAAGAGCGGCGCTGATTATAGAAAACGAAACGACCAAATATCCCGTTAAGCTTTCTGTAGAAACTGATAGAATTAACCTCAGCTGTGTATCAAGGATAGGAAAAATGGATGATACCGTTTTTGTGGAAACGAAAGGGGATAACCTTGAAATAGGCTTTAACTACAGATTTTTGCTCGATGCACTTAAAGCTTGCGAATGCGAAAAGGTTTCGGTTGAATTTAATACAATGCTCAATCCCTGCATAATAAAGCCTGTTGAAGGAGAAAAGTTTATTTACATAGTTCTTCCGGTTAAAATGAGAGGTTAGTAATGGAAAAGGTTTATTTTAAAGGCGAGATAAGGCTCGGACAAGCATTGAAGCTTTCGGGATATGCCGAAAACGGTGGTCTTGCAAAGGCGATGATTCAAGACGGTGTTGTTTATCTTAACGGTAATGTCGAAACAAGGCGCGGCAAACAGCTTGAAAACGGAGATATTATAAAAATTGATTTTGCCGACGAGCCTGTTTCTTTTGAAGTGGTAAAAGAATGATTGCAAAAAAGCTTATTTTGTCAGGATTCAGAAATTATGAATACCAGGAGCTTGAATTTTCCGAAGGCGTAAATGTTTTTTACGGAAATAACGCTCAGGGGAAAACAAATATTTTAGAGGCTGTTAATTTCTTTTCGGGACTTAAATCGTTCAGAGGTGCGGCGGATTGCGAAATTATAGGCTTTGAAAAGGAAAACGCATCCTTAAAACTTGAATTTTCAGCTTATGACAGGGAGCAGACTGCAGAGATAGTTTTTTCAAAAGGAAAAAGAAAAAAGCTTAAACAAAACGGTGTGAATAAACAAAAATATTCCGATTTTGCCGGAGTTTTTAACACAGTTCTTTTTTGTCCCGAGGATTTAAGTATTGTAAAGGGTTCTCCGGGAGAAAGAAGAAAGTTTTTGGATTTGTGTATTTCACCGCTTAAGCCCAAGTATTTAAAGCTTTTGACAGATTATAAAAAAATTCTTGAAAACAAGAATAATTTATTGAAATCAGAAAATCCGAAGGATGAAATGATTCTTTTATGGAATGAAAAACTTTGTGAATACGGAGCAAAAATAATACTTTACAGAAAATCGTTTATTTCATTGTTAAGACCGGTTATAAATGCATTTCATAAAAAAATTACAAACGGCGAAGAGCTTGAAATTAAGTATATGAGCGCGTTTTCCGAAGAAGATGAAGATAAAATTTTCGATTTAATGCTTAAAAAAACAAAGGATAACATTAACAAAGAAAAAGCGGCAGGTGTCAGCCTTTACGGACCTCACAGAGACGATTTGTTGTTTTTTATAGACGGGAAAGACGCTTCAAAATACGCATCCCAAGGTCAGCAAAGAACCGTGGCTCTCGGATTAAAGCTATCTCAAATGGAAATAATTAAAAAGAATACGGGAGAATATCCTGTTTTGCTTCTTGATGATGTTTTATCCGAGCTTGATGAAAAAAGGCGAGAATTTTTGCTTAATAAAATTGATAATCACCAGGTTATGATAACCTGCACAGATGCTCAGAATGTTAAAAACGATAAAAGTAATTGCAGATTTTTCAATGTAAAAAACGGCAAAGTCTATTGTGAATAACTTTTTAAATTATCATTGTGGAAAAGGTGGATAATATGTTTTTTCATATCGGAAAAAACAGGGCAATAAGAGAAAAAAACATAATCGGTGTTTTTGATATGGAAAACACAACCGTAACCGCAAAAAGCAGAATTTTTCTTGAAAAGGCCCAAAGCAGGGGAGAAATAGAGGAAACGGATTTTGAGCTTCCAAAATCCTATGTTGTGTGTAGCGGAAAAAGAAATAAGGGAAAGAAAAGCAAAAAAGAAAGGCAAGTTTATCTTTCATCGCTTTCTCCTTCAACTCTTGTAAAAAAATCTCTTGCAGTTGAAGAATAATGAAATTATATGCGATTTTTAATCGTTTTCTTACATCGAAAGGAATGGTTTTATGTCAATAACCGAAACAAATCATAGCTATAATGAATCTGATATTCAGGTGCTCGAAGGGCTTGAAGCCGTAAGGAAAAGACCGGGTATGTATATCGGTTCAACCTCGATAAGAGGGCTTCATCATTTGGTTTATGAAATTGTGGATAACAGTATTGATGAAGCATTGGCTGGATATTGTGATAAAATTGAAGTAACTCTTAATAAGGATAATTCCGTAACCGTAAAGGATAACGGTCGCGGTATGCCTCACGGCATTCATCCGAAAATGGGAATTTCCACAATAGATGTTATTTTCACCGTTCTTCATGCCGGCGGTAAGTTCGGCGGTGGGGGATATAAGGTATCGGGAGGTCTTCACGGTGTTGGTGCATCTGTAGTAAACGCTCTTTCAACTCATCTTGAGGTAAAGGTAAAGGATGGGGAGAATGTATGGTTTCAAAGCTATAAAAGAGGTGTGCCGGACGGGGAGGTTCACAAAATAGGAACCTGCAACGAAACAGGAACCGAAATAACCTTCTGGGCTGACGGGGATATTTTTGAAGAAACTGTTTACGACTACGATACACTTCTTAAAAGACTTCGTGAGCAGGCTTTCCTTAACGGCGGTATCAAAATTATTTTTACCGATGACCGCGGAGAGGAACAAAATCAGGAAATTCTTCATTATGAGGGCGGTATAAAAAACTTTGTATCGTATCTTTTTAATGAGAAAAAAGCAAGAAAAGACAGTCTTGAATGTATAAACGATGAAGTAATCTATGTTTCCGGCGAAAAGGACGGAAGTGTTGCCGAGGTTGCAATGCAGTGGTACAGCGGCTATGACGAGGTTAACGAAAGCTTTGCCAATAACATTTCCACAACCGAAGGCGGAACTCATGTTACAGGATTTAAAGCGGCTCTCACAAAGGTTTTGGTTGACTATGCCAAAAAGTTTAAACTGCTCAAGGAAAACGAAGAATTAACAGGAGACGATGTAAGAGAAGGCTTAATAGCGGTCATTTCCGTAAAGCTCGAGGAGCCTCAGTTTGAGGGACAGACCAAAACGAAGCTCGGAAATTCCGAAATCCGCGGTCTTGTAGAAAATATGCTCAAGGAAAAGCTTGCGGACTATCTTGAGGAAAATCCTGCTGTGGGCAGAGCGATAATTGAAAAGGCATTGAATGCTTCCCGTGCAAGAATTGCCGCAAGAAAAGCAAGAGAAGCTACAAGGAAAACGGGACTTGGTTCAAGCACTCTTCCCGGAAAACTAACGGACTGTATTGTTAAGGACCCTTCAAAAACCGAAATTTATATAGTCGAGGGTGATTCTGCCGGCGGTTCCGCAAAAAACGGACGAGACAGTAAGTATCAGGCAATTCTGCCTCTTTGGGGTAAAATGCTCAATGTTGAAAAAGCAAGAGCGGACAAGGTTTACGGAAACGAAAAGCTCACTCCGGTAATTCAGGCGCTTGGTACAGGGATAGCGGAAGAATTTAATATAGAAAAACTGAGATATGACAAAATAGTAATCATGGCGGATGCTGATGTTGACGGAGCTCATATTCAAACGCTTCTTTTAACATTCTTTTTCAGATTCATGAAGCCCTTGGTTGAACAAGGTCATGTTTATCTTGCAAAACCGCCTCTTTATAAGCTTACGAGAGGAAAAAAGACGGCGGTTGCGTTTTCCGATGAAGAAAGAGATATGATAAGCGAAGAATTTAAGGGCGGAGATCAGAACGCAAAGGTTGAAATAAGCCGATATAAAGGTCTTGGTGAAATGAATCCCGAGGAACTTTGGGAAACAACAATGGATCCCAAAAACAGGATTTTGCTTAAGGTTACGCTGGAGGATGCCGAAGCGGCAGACAGTATTTTCAGTATTCTTATGGGTGACGATGTTGAACCGAGAAGACAGTTTATTGAAGAAAATGCACAGTATGTAACAAACCTTGATATATAAAACGCCAAAAGGAGATTTAACGGATGGCTAAAAACAAAAAATACGAGGATTCTCATTTTGAAGAATATCTCGAATCACAAACCATATTGAACATAGATATAGAAAAGAGAATGAGAGAAGCGTTTATCGACTATGCGATGAGCGTTATAGTAAGTCGTGCGCTTCCGGATGTAAGGGACGGCTTAAAGCCTGTTCACAGAAGAATCTTATATTCTATGCACGAAGAACATCTTACATATGATAAGCCGTTTTTCAAGTCTGCAACAACCGTAGGTAATGTTATCGGTAGGTATCATCCGCACGGCGATGCTTCTGTTTACGATGCAATGGTAAGACTTGCTCAGGACTTTTCTATGAGATACCCTCTTATTGACGGGCACGGAAATTTCGGCTCTGTAGACGGTGACGGTGCTGCCGCTTACCGATATACAGAAGCGAGAATGAGCAAGCTTGCAAACATTATGCTTGAGAATATCGAAAAAAATACCGTTGATTTTATTCCGAACTTTGACGAAAAGAGGGTAGAGCCTGTTGTTCTTCCCACAAGAATACCTACTCTTTTGATAAACGGCAGTTCAGGTATTGCCGTTGGTATGGCAACAAACATTCCTCCTCATAATCTCACGGAGGTGCTTGACGGAGTTATCGCGCAAATTGATAATCCCGAAATTACGGTTGATGAGCTTATGCAGTATATAAAGGCTCCTGATTTCCCGACAAAGGCTTCTATTATGGGAAGAAGCGGAGTAAAAGCTGCATATGAAACCGGAAAAGGAAAGGTTATTGTCCGTGCCAAAACAGAAATTGAAGAACACAAGGACGGAACTTCTTCCATTATTGTAACCGAGCTTCCGTACCAGGTCAACAAAAAAATGCTTGTTGAATCCATTGCCGACCTTGCAAAAGATAAAAAAATCGAAGGAATTTCGGATATTGACGACCATTCATCAGACCGTGTCGGCATAAGAGTTGAAATCTCCGTTAAAAGGGATGCAAACCCTCAGGTTGTTCTTAACAAACTGTTTAAGTTTACAAGACTGCAGGACAGCTTTTCGATCAATATGCTTGCAATAGATAACGGAAAGCCGAGAACAATGGGGCTTAAGGATATTCTTTCCAACTTTATTTCCTTCCAGGAGGAAATTGTTACAAGAAGAACCGAGTTTGACCTCAAAAAAGCAGAAGCAAGAATGCACATTTTGGAAGGCTTAAGAATAGCCCTTGCAAATATTGATGAAGTTATAGAAACAATCAGAAATTCGTACGATGACGCTAAAGAAAGGCTTATGCAGCGTTTTGCAATGTCGGACATTCAGGCTCAGAGCGTTTTGGATATGCGTCTTGCTCAGCTCCAAAAGCTGAACGGCGAAAAAATTGAGGATGAGTATAAAGAGCTTGTAGAAAGATGCGAAGAATATAAGCTTTTGCTTTCCGACCACGGCAGGCTTATGGAGCAGATAAAGAAAGAACTCACCGAGATTAAAGAAAAATACGGTGACGAAAGATTGACCTCTATTGAAGGAGCAGTCGATGATATTGAGGACGAAGATCTTATCCCCAATGAAGAAAGTGTTATCACTCTTACACATTTCGGTTATGTAAAAAGGCTTTCCTCTGACACCTATAAGAGCCAGAAAAGAGGCGGAAAGGGGATTTCCGCTCTTTCAACCCGAGAAGAGGACTTTGTTGAAAAGCTGATGGTGACATATTCCCATAACTATATTCTTTTCTTTACCGATAAGGGTAGAATGTACCACCTTAAGGGATATCAGATTCCCGAGGCGGGAAGACACGCAAAGGGGACAGCAATAATCAATCTTATTCCGGTTGAAGAAGGAGAAAAGATTACCGCAATGATTCCCGTTTCTTCATTTGATGAGGGCAATCTTACAATGGCAACAAAGCAAGGAGTAATCAAGAAAACTCCTCTTGTTCAGTACGGTTCGCTCCGAAAGGGCGGTCTTAACGCAATTACGCTGGATGAAGGCGATGAGCTTATTGATGTCAGATATACAAGCGGAAACGATGAGATAATTTTGGGAACGCATGACGGTATGTCAATAAAATTCAACGAGCAGGACGCAAGACCTATGGGCAGAACCGCAAGGGGCGTAAGAGGAATTAAGCTTCGCCAAGGCGATTATGTTGTGGGTATGGCTATTGTCGAAGAAGGGGCAGATCTTCTTTGTATCACCGAAAACGGCTACGGAAAACGAACGGATTTCGATGAATACAGAAATCAGACCAGAGGCGGTATCGGTATTTCCACTTACAAAATAACCGAAAAAACCGGTAAGCTTGCAGGCATAAAAACCGTTCGTGACGATAATGATGTTATGCTTATCACAACAGAGGGAATCATAATAAGGATGTCCTGTGCGGATATAAGCAAATATAAGAGAAGCACGCAAGGCGTGACGCTTATGAGGTTTGATGAAGGTGTAAGCGTTGTTTCAATGTCAGTCGGAGAACACGCAGATGAAGAGCCTGACGATTTGGAAGATGCACCTGAATCGGAAGAAACCGAAGCACCTGTAATTGAATAAAAATTTCAAAATTTTGCGTGGAGCAGTAAATATTTTTGCTCCACGCTTTATTTTCCTATTGACATTTTTAAAATCGGTGCTATAATAATATGAGAAACATTCTCAAATTCAACGGAGGCTGTTAATTTGAAAAGATTATTTCTTATGTTATTGTGTTTTTCTTTATGCTTGTGCAGCTGCGGCGGGGTTGAAACCGAAAATGAGGATAAAATTTCGGTTATTACAACTGTTTTTCCGCCATTTGACTTTGTTCGTAGGATAGGAGGGGACAAAGTTAATGTAAGAATGCTTTTATCTCCCGGTGCGGATGCACATTCCTTTGAGCCCTCGCCAAAAAATGTAGTGGATATTTCGGAGAGTGACTTATTTATATATGTAGGCGGAGAAAACGATACATGGATTGACGGTATGCTCGAAAGCTTAAATGATGTAAAAACATTGAAGCTTGTTGATTGCGTTGACCTGATTGACGAAGAAATCAAAGAGGGGATGAGCGGATTTTCGGAGCACAGTCATGGCCACGAAGAAACGGAAGCTGATGACCATGTGTGGACTTCTCCTAAAAATGCCGTCAAAATTGTTGAGCAAATAAAGAACGAGCTTTGCATCATAGATCCCGAAAACTCCGAATATTACACGAAAAATGCCGAAGAATACAAGGCGGAGCTTGAATCTTTGGATGAAGATTTTCGGGAAATTATAAAAAATGCAAAAAGAAATACTCTTGTTTTCGGAGACAGATTTCCGGCAAGATATTTTGTTGAAGAATACGGTCTTAATTATTTTGCGGCATTCCCGGGGTGCTCCTCTTTGGTTGAGGCAAACCCGAAAACCGTTGAATTCTTGATTGATAAAATAAAACAAGAGAAAATACCGGCTGTTCTTTATATTGAGCTTTCCGATATGCGTATGGCAAAGGTTTTGGAGGAAGAAACAGGAGCGAAGCTTTTGCTTTTCCATTCCGCACACAATATTTCGGAAAAGGATTTTAAAAACGGAGTTACTTATATAGAAATAATGAAAAACAACGAAAAAACATTGAAGGAGGCGCTGTCATGATACTCGATTGCAGGGATGTTTCCTTTGCGTATGACGGAAAAACAGTAATATCAAACATAAATTTCATCGTTAATGACGGCGATTATCTTTGCATAGTAGGGGAGAACGGTTCGGGAAAATCCACTCTTTTGAAGGGCATTTTACGACTTAAATCACCCGAAGGCGGTAAAATAAATTTTGGATTTAGCAGAAACGATGTGGGGTATCTTCCTCAGCAAAATCTTCATCACAGAGATTTTCCCGCATCGGTTTATGAGGTTATAATGTCGGGTTCGGTAAGCAAAATGAAGCTTTTCCATACATCGGAGGACAAAAGAAAGGCGATTGAAAAAATGGAAAAGGTCAGGATTTCGGAGCTTAAAAACAAAAGCTTCAAAGAGCTTTCCGGCGGACAGATGCAAAGAACCCTTCTTGCAAGAGCTCTCATGAGCGCAGAGAAGGTGCTTGTGTTGGACGAACCCGTGTCGGGGCTTGACCCGATAGCCTCTGAGGAAATGTATTCTCTTATTTCGGATTTGAACAATCGCGGTATGTCCGTTATTATGGTTTCCCACGATATAAACCAGGCAGTAAAATACGCTACTCATATTTTGCATTTGGGGAAACAGCAGCTGTTTTTCGGGACAAAAGAGGAATACCTTTCGTCCGAAATCGGAAAAAGCTACTTTGGGGGTGACGCAAAATGACAGAAGTTTTCCATATGTTTTCATATGCGTTTATTCAGCGAGCTCTTTTGGTGGGCGTTTTGGTTTCCCTGTGCTCCGCACTTTTGGGCGTGAGCTTAGTGCTTAAAAGATACTCAATGATAGGGGACGGGCTTTCCCATGTGGGCTTTGGTGCTTTGGCGGTTGCCGCGGCGCTTGGGCTTGCTCCGTTGAAGGCGGCAATTCCCGTTGTTATCATTGCGGCGTTTTTCCTTTTGAGGCTCAGCGAATCAAGCTCCATTAAGGGGGATTCGGCAATCGCTTTGGTTTCAAGCGGAGCATTGGCGGTAGGGATAGTTGTTGTTTCCGCCGTTTCGGGCATGAATACCGATATTATGAACTATATGTTCGGAAGCATTCTGTCCGTTGGAACGGAGGACGCATTTTTGAGCATCGTAATCTCGCTTATTGTGCTTATTTTGTATGTACTTTTGTTTAATCGGATTTTTGCGGTAACATTCGACGAAAACTTTGCAAAGGCATCCGGCGTGAGAGTTGGACTTTTTAACACAATCCTTGCGGTTTTGACGGCTGTTACGATAGTGATAGGCATGAGAATGATGGGCGCACTTCTTATTTCCAGCCTTATTATTTTTCCGTCCCTTACCGCAATGAGGGTTTGCAAAAGGTTTAAGCCCGTTGTGATTACATCTGCGGTTTTATCGGTTTTAACCTTTTTAATCGGTTTTATGCTTTCGTATATTTTTGAAACACCGACCGGCGCAACCATTGTTTGTGTGGATGTTTTGGTATTTATACTGTTTTCGATAATCGGCAGGGTTAAGGCGTGCCGAGTTTCTGTGCAGTAATTGTGATAAAATTTTGTTTGACAGTTGAAAATCAAAAAACCGAGAAAAACCAAATTCGTTCTTCTCGGTATTTTTTGTGCCGACAGAAAAGGCAAAAACCTTTTATTTGAGTTTTTCCTGTAAATCTTTAGGCAAATGATTAATATTTGCTTCAGCCACTATTTCCGTAGCTTTTTCATCGGGCAAATCTTCCTCGTAGCGTGCGGGAGCATAAATTCGGCAGTAGTCTCCCGGCTCGTTATAATAAGAGCGACTAACCTTGAAAACCTCTTTAATTACGCCCAAATCCTCAACTACAATACTTTTGCCGTTTTTAGGATTTTCAATTTCTATTTTTTCCGTTGCCGGAACGAACAGATAGTTTTCAAGAAGGTAATTAACGGTGTTTTCGTAGCAGGAATAAACCGTCAGGTTAACACCACTGTCTCCGTAAGTATACACATATGCAAAAACGGGAGATTCGTTTATGTCCGAATAACTGTAATTTTCAATATCTTCTTTAAAGACCTTTTTCAAGCCTTCTACAAATTGTTTGTCTATTGTGCTTGTCGTGTAATACGGACATTCGGGGGTTATTTCAAAATACTGTGTTTTCCCGTTGCCCAAACGAAGCGTGTCAACCGCCTTTGAAAGTGCTTTTTTGTAATCGGGCGTGTCGTAAATGTTTTTCAAAAACTCATCAAGAGTCTCTTTTGTTTCATACGGGAAAACCCTGTATATGCCAAACGGGGAATTGTCAAACTTAACATAGAAAAGTCCGGCATATTCGTATTTATCTTTGTTGCCGTTGTTTTTCACATATTCGGTGCTTTGCTTTGCAATAGCAAGAACCGAATCTGTGATTTTGGGATCGGTAAATGTTTCAGTCACTGAATTTCCCCAAAAGCCCATATTTTCCGAGCTGTTAGATACAGTAATTTCAACCGATTTTGGATTTGTCGGTATCTTGCTGTCAAGGTCAAAAGAATTCAGAACGGGAACCGAAATAATCAAAGCAAACAAAATTGCAAAAACAGCAATCTGTTTGGGCTTTGAAAACATTGCCTTGAAGTTTTTCTCGAAAATCGCCTGAAAAATAACAAACAAAAGAACCGCAAACAGAATATATACAGCGAACAAAACGAAATTGTTTTCCTTGAACGAATCGGAAATTATGCAACCGAAAACCAAAGCTCCTACAGTCGATGAGCACCATTTTATAATAACATTGACAAAACGGAAGGAGAAAAATTTATCGGTGTTTTCTGCCATTCTTTTTGCGCAGAAAAATATGCCAAAAGCAAGTAACAGTGCGGTCAAAATTATTTCAAAGGCGATGTATTTTGTGTCGACCGAGCTGTATTCAAGCATTATCGACGGCGGAAAAACATAGTTTACATCCATGTTCAAAACGGACGTATAAGTATTAAACCACACATCAATTGTTCCCGAAATCGCCGCACGTGTAATCGGATAAATCAAAAATCCGAAGGCGGAGGAGGCAAGCATAGCAAGAAAGTTCCCCGAAAGCGAAGCTGCGCATGAAAATGCTGTAAACAGGAATATGTACTGAACAAACGCCAGGGAAAGCTTTGCTGTGATATAAGATAAGCCGGAAACGGCATAAGCCTGGGAAATAATTATGTTTATAACCGATATTATCACAAAAGGAACAAGCAAGGAAATAATTCCCGCAATGTATTTTGTCAAGAAAATGCAGGATTTCTTTTCGGGCATAGAGCCGTAAAAGATAACCGATTTTTTGTTGAACATATGGGAATACACAAAATATGCCGTTCCGAACGCCGCCACAATAATTGCCATAATATGAACTATATTTGTTGTGCAGAGCCATGTTGAAGCCATGTTCGCATTCCATACAGGATCATCGGAAACATTATTGTTTATAATCAAAATCGCAGGAAGTGTTGTACATAAAAACAACAAAACAGTATGCAAAAGCATAATATATTTAGTTCTTTTGAATTCTTTTGTCAATAGCCTTGGATTACAGCAGTAATTCCGAAAAATCATAACCGTTCGCCTCCATTTCATAAATAAATATATCCTCCAAAGAGAGCTCCAAGCTGTCAAAAAACATAGGTTTCAGTGTTGACAGACGCTCGCAAATGTACTCGTTATCACCTCTTGCAACAAGTTCCATTATGCCGCCGCGTATCTCTGTTTTCAGAATATCAACCCCAAGCCCTTCAAGTTCATCCGTTTCAATCATGGGTTTAAAAGCAAGCTGATATTTATGAAGATAATCCTTAATTCCGTCCATGCTTTTTTCCACAACGATGTGATTTCCGTTCAAAATGCCCACTATATCGCAAAGGTTTTCCATTTCACGAAGATTGTGGGACGAAATAACCGCCGTCATTTGCCTTTCGGAAACCTCGTTTATTATCAGCCTCTTTACGAGCTTTTTTATAACCGGGTCAAGTCCGTCAAAACATTCGTCGCAAAGCAGAATTTCGGGATTTTGCGAAAGCGCAAATATTATCGCCGCCTGCCTTTTCATACCTTTTGAAAAAGAGCTTATGGGTTTTTTCGGATCCAACGGAAATCTGCTTACGATGAAGTCATACTTTTCTCTTGAGAATGAGGGATACGCTGTTTTGATAATATCTGCCATTTCATTCATCGAATATCCGTTGAAATAAAACGGTTCGTCCGGCACATATGCGATTTTTGCCTTCTGAGAGGTATTTTCATAAATGTTTTCTCCGTTTATTTCAACGCAGCCGCTGTCGCATCGGTAAATTCCGTCAATCAAATTAAGAAGCGTAGATTTACCTGCTCCGTTTGTTCCGATAAGTGCGTAAATACTGCCTCTCGGAATAACAGAATTGGTTTTTTCAAGCACCTTGGTATCTCCAAAGGATTTTGAAACATTTTTAATTTGTATCATTTTCCTTCCTCCTCGAATATTTTTTTGATACAGGCTTCAACCTCGGAAAGCGAGAAGCCGTAGTCTTTAAGCTTTTTTGCAGTATGCCCGAGTTCTTCAAAAACCGAAGTTGCAAGAATATTGCGCAGCTCGTTATCCGACACCGCCACAAACCTTCCTTTTCCGTTGACGGAATAGGTCACTCCTTTTTGCTCCAAGGTCGTGTAGGCCTTCTGAACGGTGTTGGGATTTACGGCAAGACTGCAAGCAAGCTCTCTTACCGACGGCAAAGGCTGATCTTTTTCGAGAATGCCTTTGATAATAAGACTCTCAATCTCATCGGTAATTTGCTCATGAATAGGCTTGTTTCCGCTTAAATTCAGTGAAAGCATAACATCCCTCCTAAACTGTACTATACCGATATAATACACTAAAACTTTCCGTTTGTCAATAGTTTTTTAAAAAATTGTTAAATAAAAATTTTTTTGTTGAAAAAGCCTCGAGCTTTGTGCTATACTTTAAACGGAAGGTGATTTATATGCCGATAAATACCGTAAGCTCAGATGCGAAGAGCTGTCCGGCAAGGGAATATATTGATTTAAGACATATGCAGGACGACAAGCGAGTACTCGAAAATCCCCATAAGGGTTGGTATTATCACTATGTTGACAACGGATTTTCTGACATAAGATACCGAGAGGGAATTGAAAAAAGCGACCTCTTGCCGGCGAAGGGAATAAATCATATTTATATTCGCTTTGACTGGTGCGATGTCGAAAAGGAAGACGGCGTATTTGATTGGTCGGAAATCGACGAAATTATCGAAAGGTTCGGCAAAAACAAATACAGGTTTTCGCTAAGACTGTGCACCTTTGAAAGCTTCAGAACGGAGTATGCATTTCCAAAGTTTTTAAAAATTCCTTGCACAAAATGTGAAAAGAACGGAAAGGTCGCCTTTGAACCCGATTACGGAAGCGAGGTATATTTGAAATATCTTGAAAGACTCATGCGGGCTTACGGAGAGCATTTTAACGGGAAAAGAGAAATAGAATATGTGGATATAGGTACCTTCGGAACATGGGGTGAGGGGCATACTTCTCACGGGAGCAACAAAAAGTACGGATACGATGTTTTAAAAAAGCACATTGACTTACATCTTAAGTATTTCCCGGACACGCTCGTTATGATAAACGACGACATGATAAATCATTTGTTCGACACGGACAAGGAAGGCTGTTCAAGGCTTTACGATTACTGTCTGAGCCGTGATATGGGGCTTAGGGATGATGGAGTTTGCGTTAATTATTACAGCGAGAATTTCGGTTATTCCACGCTTCGCGCACCCTTGTTTTTTGAGCAGTTTTCAAAGAACAACCCCGTTGATATTGAAATGCATCATTACAATGATGTAAAGGAAGATGACTTCGGCGGAGGGCTTCGTTTGATTGAGGCGCTTTCGGAAGCAAAGGCTACATATGCAGGATTTCACGGTTATGTGGGTGAGTGGCTTAAGGATAACAAATATCTTCATGAGCATATTGCAAACAAGCTTGGGTATTGGTACTTTATTGACGGAATTTTTTTGCCGAGCCTTGTGTCGGGAACCTGCTGTTTTGCCGAGGTTCATATAAGAAACAAGGGGTTTTCGAGAGCTTATCACAAATATGATTTTAAGCTTATTCTTAAAGGGGAAAGAGGAGAATTTATTATTAATCCTGAAAGCCCCGATAACCGCCTTTGGCAAGGGGAAGACGCAGCGTACGAAACATTAAGGCTTGATTTAAGGGCAGTTCCTGCCGGGAAATACGAGCTATTTGTTCAAATGACTAACGGCGGCGAGCCAATAAGGATTGGCTTCAAGGAAGAATACGAAAAGGACGGGAAATACAAAATTTCCGATGCGGAAGTAACCGAGCTTTCTTAAATTTTTCAAAATATTAAAAAAGCATATAGACAAATCGTATGGATGTATGATATAATTATTATATGATACGATTATTTGAAAGTAGGGATACAAATTGGACATAAAATACAATAGGGTATTGTTAAAGCTCAGCGGTGAGGCGCTTGCGGGCAAAAACAAGTTCGGGCTTGATTTTGATATGCTTCATACGATTGCTGTTGAGGTTAAAAAGACGGTTGAGCTTGGGGTAAGTGTCGGAATTGTTGTCGGCGGAGGCAACTTCTGGAGAGGCAGAAGCGGCAAAAGCATGGACAGAACAAGAGCTGACCATATGGGAATGCTCGCAACCGTTATAAATGCCCTTGCAATCGCAGATGCTTTGGAGGCGGTTGATGTTCCCGTAAGAGTTCAGACGGGAATTGAAATGAACAAGATTGCAGAGCCCTACATAAGAGGAAAGGCGATTCGTCATCTCGAAAAGGGCAGAGTAGTTGTTTTTGCTTGCGGTACGGGTAATCCGTATTTTACCACAGATACGGGCGCCGCTCTTCGCGCAGTTGAAATTGACGCCGATGTGATTTTGCTTGCTAAAAATATTGACGGCGTTTATGATTCCGACCCGAATATCAATCCCAATGCCGTTAAGTATGACGAAATCAGCTTTACGGATGTTCTCAGCAAAGGGCTTGGGGTAATTGATTCGACGGCGGCTTCGCTTTGCCGCGACAATAATTTGCCGATATTGGTTTTCGGTCTTGACGAGCCGGAGAACATCGTCAGGGTTGTAAAAGGCGAAAAAATAGGAACAATTATAAAGTAAAGGAGTTTAGGATTATGAAAAAAGAGTATGAAGTTTATGATTCCAAAATGAAAAAAACAATTTCTGCATTTGAAGGAAATCTCGATACTGTAAGAGTCGGAAGGGCAAGCGCCGCGGTTCTTAACAAGGTTACGGTTGATTATTACGGTGTAGCAACTCCGATTGCTCAGATCGGAAACATCTCAACACCCGACCCGAAAACCTTGGTTATTCAGCCGTGGGACGCTTCGATAATCAAAGAGATTGAAAAGGCAATATTAAAATCGGATGTGGGCATTACCCCGAACAATGACGGTAAGGTTATTCGTCTTTCCTTCCCGCCGCTTACCGAGGAACGCAGAAAAGAGCTTGTTAAGGTTGTGCATAAGTATGCGGAGGAGGCAAAAATTGCAATCCGCTCCATAAGGCGCGATGCAATGGAGGATTTTAAGGCAAAAAAGAAAACCAGCGAAATCACCGAGGACGACCTTAAAGGAATAGAAAAGGACATTCAGACAATGACCGATGATTATGTAAAAGAAATCGACTCTATTTCCAAGGACAAGGAAAAAGAGGTTCTCGAAGTATAATAAAATAAACATTTTGTCGGCGTGCGGTTCTTATTTAGCCGCACGCTGATTTATAAGGATTTGATTGCATTGTTCTTTTTTAAGAGAAAAAAAGTTCAGGTTAATACCGATTCCGAAAGGATAATACCGAAGCATATCGGAATTATTATGGACGGAAACGGCAGATGGGCAAAGAAAAGGGGACTTCCAAAATCGGCAGGTCACAAGGCGGGAGCGGATGTACTGAAGCGCATTGCCGAGTATTGCGATGACCTCGGAGTGGAGGCTGTAACGGCGTATGCGTTTTCCACCGAAAACTGGTCAAGGCCGCAAAAAGAGGTTGATTACCTCATGGACTTGATGTACAGCTATCTTAAGGATGCTCCAAATCTTCTTGCCGGCAAAAAGGCGAAAATAAAGGTTGTGGGAAATACAGCCGGACTTTCGCAAAAAATTCGGGACGAGATAGTAAAAACAGAAGCCATGACGGCAAACAACACCGGTCTGTGGCTCAATCTTGCGGTAAACTACGGCGGCAGAGAGGAAATTACGCACGCGGCAAGGCTTCTTGCTAAAAAAGCACAGAACGGTGAGATTAGTCCGGACGAAATTACGGAAAATTCATTGTCCGAGCTTATGTACACCAATTTTGTGCCGGACCCGGATGTAATTATTCGTCCCAGCGGAGAGCTGCGTCTCAGCAATTTTATGCTTTGGCAGGCGGCGTATTCGGAGTTTTGGTTTTCCGATGTTTATTGGCCCGATTTTACAGAACACGATATAGACAGAATGATAGATGATTTTAACAAACGCGACAGACGCTTCGGCGGCAGAAAGGATGAAAAATAATGGCTTCAAGGCTTATTTCGGCGGCAGTCGCCATTGTGGTACTTTTGGCGGTTGTTTTGTCCGGCAGCATGACGGCTCTCACGGTAGCTGTTCTTATTTGCTCACTTCTTGGAATGTATGAGCTTTTTCAGGCGTTCGGCTTTTTGAAACGCCCTCTTTTGGTTGTGGGCGGTCTTATCATCACTTTTTCGCTTGTTTTGCAGGCATATATACCGTTAAAGTTCATATTGGCGGCGGTTTTTGTATATTTATTATTATTGGCAATTCAGCTTTTGGCGGCACACAAGGAGTTTAAATTTTCACAAATGGCAACAGCGGTATTTTGTGCCTTGTATGTTCCTCTTTCGATGATGACTATTATAAAAATAAGAGAGGAAGAGTACGGATTCTGGCTTTTGTGGATAACTCTCGGAGGTGCATGGATTACAGACAGCTTTGCATATTTTTCGGGAAGGCTTTTCGGGAAGCACAAGCTTTGCCCTCTTATAAGCCCCAAAAAAACAATAGAAGGTTCAATAGGCGGCTCTGTTTTTACTGTTATTGCGGCAATTGTTTACGCCATAATTTTGCAAAGGTTTAACCAAGTACCGGTTAATTTTGCCGCTTTAGCGGTTGTTTCGTTAATTTGTGCCGCTGTTTCGCAGATCGGGGATTTGACGGCATCTGTTATTAAGCGTGAGCACGGTATAAAGGATTTCGGAAAAATCATGCCCGGTCACGGCGGTTTTATGGATCGCTTTGACAGCACGCTGTTCGTTGCTCCGGCGGTTTATATTTTCAATATGATTTTTAAGATTTTCGGGTGATTTGCTATGACTGAATCAATATCAATTTTAGGTTCCACAGGCTCTATCGGAACGCAGACGCTGAAGGTTATCGACAACCTCGGCGGAATAAAGGTTCGGGGAATTTCCGCAAATACAAATGTTAAGCTCCTGGAGGAACAGGCGAGGGCATACCTACCTGACTTGTGCGTAATATATGATGAAAATTTGTATTCCGATCTTAAAACAAGGCTTGCCGACACGGGCGTTCGAGTGGTTTGCGGAATGGACGGACTTTTAGAGCTTGCGTCTGACGATTCCGATACCGTTATGGCGGCGATGGTGGGCAGCATAGGTCTAAAACCGACGCTCGAGGCAATCAGAAAAGGAAAGAAGATTGCCCTTGCCAACAAAGAAACCCTGGTTACCGCAGGCCATATAGTTATGAAGGAAGCGAAACGCCACGGAGCGGAAATTCTGCCTGTTGACAGTGAGCACTCTGCTATTTTTCAGTGCCTTTGCGGAAAGAAAAAGTTTAAAAAGCTTTTGCTTACCGCATCGGGCGGCCCGTTTTTCGGGAAAGAATACAGCGAGCTTGAAAATATAACGGCTAAGGATGCGCTGAGGCACCCGAACTGGAATATGGGCGGTAAAATCACCATTGATTCCGCAACATTAATGAATAAGGGCTTGGAGGTAATCGAAGCAAAATGGCTGTTTTCAGCCGATGTTTCTCAAATCGAAATTGTCGTACAAAGAGAAAGCATTATTCATTCCATGGTTGAATTTGAGGACGGTGCAATCATCGCACAGCTGGGAACGCCCGATATGGCAATCCCGATTCAGCTTGCGCTGACATATCCTATGCGCCTTAAATCGCCGGCAAAGCCGATTGATTTTGATACTCTTTCGTCAATTTCCTTTGCAAGACCGGATAAAAAGACATTTAAATGCCTGGCTCTTGCACTTTCCGCCGCAAAAATCGGAGGGAGTCTTCCTACGGTGATGAATGCGGCAAACGAAGAAATGGTGTATAAATTCCTGCGCGGCGAGGTAAAATTTACAGATATAGCGGATGTGGTCGAGCGTGCCATGGACGCCCATAAGGTTATTGATAATCCTTCTCTTGAGGAAATTTTTGAATGTGATACCCTTGCAAGAGAATTTGTTAAAGAGGCGATATAAATGTTAACTGTGATTTCGGCAATTTTAGTCTTCGGGCTTCTTATAGGTATTCATGAATTCGGGCACCTTGCGGCGGCGAAGGCTGTGGGTGTAACGGTTCATGAGTTTTCAATCGGAATGGGGCCAAAGCTTTTTTCCTTCACGCGCGGAGGAACAAAGTATTCCTTGAGGATTTTACCGATAGGCGGATATTGCAAGATGGAAGGGGAGGACGAAAAATCCGAAAACCCCGGTGCGCTGTGTAACAAAAGCGTTTGGGCAAGGCTTCTTGTAATGGTTTCGGGAGCGCTCATGAATATTATACTGGGCTTCCTCATTTATGTTTTGATAAACACCTGTTATGTAAACGATTTCAGGATAAATACCGTCGGCAAGGTTCTTGAAAACTCACCCGCTTATGAGTGCGGAATAGAAAGCGGTGACGAAATTGTGGCAATTAACGGTCATCGTGTGCACATTACTGCGGAAGCAAGCTTCGCTGTTTTTTTGAACGGTAACAACGAAAATGAAATAACCGTAAAAAGAAACGGCGAGAAGCTGAAATTTTACGCAACGCCTGCCGTGTTCATCGAGGAATATGAGGATGAGCAGGGAAAAATTCAAGGCGGATATTTTGCTGATGAAAACACCCCCGAGGAGCTTATTGAAAACTATGGAAGAAGCATAATCGGTTACGAATTTCAAAAGGTGGATAAAACCGTTTGGAATGTTCTTAAG
This sequence comes from uncultured Eubacteriales bacterium, assembly GCA_902492655.1. Taxonomy (GTDB): domain Bacteria; phylum Bacillota; class Clostridia; order HGM11514; family HGM11514; genus CAKSKB01. The sequence goes on from CABUMF010000002.1 coordinate 73,845, forward strand.
AATGCGTTTTTCTCTGCCGGATATACGGTTAAGGTGGTACTTTATTCTTTGAAAATGCTTATAACCGGCCAGGTCGGAATGAGGGATGTATCGGGACCTGTCGGCATTGTCAGCCAGATAGGTCAGTCGGCGGCGGCAGGGCTTGCAAGTCTTTTGGCGTTTACCGCAATGATTACTATAAATCTCGGTGTATTCAATCTTTTGCCCCTTCCTGCGCTGGACGGCGGTCGTGTGCTTTTCTTGCTCATCGAGCTTTTGAGGAGAAAGCCGGTCCCACCCGAGAAGGAGGGCATGGTTCACTTTGTCGGGCTGGCACTTCTTATGATTTTGATTTTGGTTGTGACGGCAGGGGATATTTACAAATTGATTAACGGATAGAAGGTGCACTATGACAAGGAAAATCAATATCGGCGGAGTGTACGTGGGCGGAGGTTCGCCCGTTTCCGTACAATCCATGACCAATGTGAAGACTAAGGATGTTGAAAAAACCGTACAGCAGATACACGAGCTTGAAAAAGCCGGCTGTGAAATTATAAGAGTTGCGGTTCCCGATATGGAATCTGCACAGGCAATAGATAAGATAAAGGACAGAATTTCTATCCCTCTGGTTGCGGATATTCATTTTGATTACAGGCTCGCTCTTGAATGTATAAAAAGAGGTGCGGATAAAATCCGCATAAATCCGGGGAACATCGGCTCTAAGGAGCGTGTTCGTGCGGTTGCGGATGCTGCCGGTGATAAGGGCATTCCTATAAGAATAGGCGTGAACGGCGGCTCGCTCGAAGCTCATATACTTAAAAAATACGGCAGACCGAGCCCTGAGGGCATGGTGGAATCTGCGCTTTATCACATAAAGCTTTTGGAGGACTGCGGATTTTACGATATTGCGGTGTCTCTTAAGGCATCGGATGTTAAAACAACGGTTGAGGCATACAGACTTATGAGCAAAAAGTGTGATTATCCTCTGCATTTGGGTGTAACCGAGGCGGGAACGGCTTGGGGAGGCACCATTCGTTCCGCAATGGGAATAGGCGCACTGTTGCTTGACGGAATAGGCGATACCGTGCGTGTTTCTCTCACCGCAGACCCTGTGGAGGAGGTTATTGCCGCAAAGGAAATTCTGCGTTCGGCAGGGCTTAGGGATAACGGAATAAGAGTTGTTTCCTGCCCTACCTGTGCAAGATGTCAAATAAATATGATTCCCATTGCCGAAGCGGTCACAAAAGCGGTTGAAAGGTTCAAAAAGCCTATGAAGGTGGCAGTAATGGGCTGTGCGGTTAACGGCCCCGGAGAGGCTAAGGATGCCGACATCGGTGTTGCCGGCGGGAACGGCTGCGGATTGATTTTTAAAAAGGGTGAAATTCTGCGCCGTGTGCCCGAGGAAAGCATATTTTCAGAATTAATGAACGAAATAGAAAAAATGCAGGAGAATATATAATGAAAAACTTTTTGAAGCTTTTGCCTGGGATAGGCTTTCCGCCGGCTCTTGCAGAGGCTGAAATAAAACCCGAAAGTGAAATAGATCTTAAAAAAAGAACGGTACGGCTTGTGATTGAAAGCGATGTGCTTTCCGAAGATGATGTTAAGGATTTTTGCAAAAACGCACAAGACGCACTGAATGCAAATGAATTTACCATAGAAATAAAGAAATCGTTCCTTGATAATATTCGTGCCGAAGAAGCAAAGCTTGTTAAAGAGGCGATGAAGAATTTTTCCGACAGCTCAAAGCCAAAGCCGGGTGATGTTGTTTACGGAAACGGCGTAAGGGGAGAGCCGACGCCGCTGATTGAGCTTGGGAATGAATACGGAAGATATGTGGTCGAAGGAGATATTTTTAAAGTCGATGAGCGTGTGACAAAACGCGGTTGGATTATTTACACAATCAGCATAACCGACCTTACATATTCAATCGGACTTAAGCTTATTTTGTCAAAGGAAGCTAAAACCGCAAAGCTTTCCGAGGTTCTTTCAAACGGTAACCGAATAAGGGTTAGCGGCAATCTTGAGGAGGACAGATATTCAAGAGAGCCCGTTATAAATGTGGAATCCATCATGCTTTGCGAAAAAAAGGTCCGTAAGGATGAGTGCGAAGAAAAAAGGGTTGAGCTTCATTGTCATACAAAAATGAGTGCGCTTGACGGGTTTGCGGATGTGGGTGCGCTTGTTAAGCAGGCGGCAAAATGGGGACATAAGGCTATTGCCATTACAGATCACGGCGTAGTTCATGCTTTTCCGGACGCTTATAAGGCAGGGAAGTCAAACGGTATAAAAGTCATCCTCGGGTGCGAGGGCTATATTGCAAACGATGAGGATGTTAAGATAGTTAAGGGAGTGACCGATTTTTCCGTAAATGATCGCTTTGTTGTATTTGACCTTGAAACAACGGGTCTCAGTGCGCAAAGAGACGAAATAATAGAAATCGGAGCCGTTAAAGTTGAAAACGGCAAAATTACGGACAGGTTTTCGGAATTTGTCAATCCCGGTATTCCGATACCCGAAAAAATACAGAAGCTTACCGGAATAAGCGACAGCATGGTTTCAAAAGCCCGTGGAATAGACGAGCTTTTGCCGGCATTTTTGGAGTTTGCGGGCGATTGTGTTTTTGTTGCCCACAATGCGGATTTTGATATGTCGTTTATAAAGTCAAATTGCCAAAAACTCGGCATTGAAAGAAGCTTTGCGTCCCTGGACACATTGGAGCTTTCCAGAGCGATGTTCCCCGAGCTTTCAAAGCATAAGCTTGATACAGTTGCAAAGCATCTCGGAGTCAGCCTTGAAAATCATCATCGTGCTTGTGACGATGCCGGAGCAACTGCCGAAATCATGGTAAAATGTCTTGAAATCCTTAAAAAGGACAACGGAATTTCAAGGGTTGACGAAATTAACACAAGGTTTGCCGGCAGTACCGATTATAAAAAGCTCAAAACTCATCATATAATTTTGCTTGCGAAAAATTTAACCGGACTTCGTAATCTTTATGAGCTTATTTCAGAGTCCCAGGTTAATTATTACTTTAAGCGTCCGAGAATGCTTAAAAGCATGATAAGAAGGCTGAGAGAAGGCTTGATTTTGGGCTCGGCTTGTAACGCCGGCGAGCTTTACGAGGCTGTTCAAAACGGAAGGCCTCAGGAGGAAATTGACGAAATCGCTCAGTTTTACGATTATTATGAGGTTCAGCCTCTGGGCAATAATGAATTTTTGGTTCGTGACGGAATCGTTCCGAACAAAGACGCTCTTATTGATATAAACAAGAAGATTATCGCCCTCGGAGAACGCTTTGAAAAGCCCGTCGTTGCGACGGGAGATGTGCATTTTCTCAATCCCGAGGATTCGGCATACAGAGAGGTTCTTATGACCGTTCAGGGATTTTCGGATGCGGATTCTCAAGCACCGCTTTATTTCCATTCCACGCAGGAAATGCTTGATGAATTTTCGTATCTCGATCCCGAAATCGCTTATAAAGTTGTTATAGAAAACCCCAATAAAATCGCTGATTTGGTTGAATCTGTAAGACCGGTTCCCGAAGGACAGTTCCCTCCCGTTATGGAGGGCGCACCGGAGGAGCTTGAACAGAGATGCTATGAAAAGGCAAAGAGAATTTACGGTGATCCTCTGCCAGAGATTGTTCAAAAAAGACTTGAACGAGAGCTGGAGCCGATTAAGGCTCACGGCTTTGCGGTTATGTATATGATTGCACAAAGGCTGGTTGCAAAATCGAATGCGGACGGCTATCTTGTAGGTTCGAGGGGCTCGGTTGGTTCGTCACTTGTTGCGTTCATGGCGGGAATTACCGAGGTTAACGCTCTTATTCCCCACTATGTCTGCCCAAAATGCAAACACAGCATATGGATTGATGACGGCTCCTACAGCTCAGGCTGCGATATGCCGAACAAAAACTGCCCCAAGTGCGGAACCGAAATGAATAAGGACGGTCATGAAATACCCTTTGAAACCTTCCTCGGCTTTAATGCGGATAAACAGCCTGATATTGACCTTAACTTTTCGGGTGATTATCAGCCTACGGCACACAAGTATATTGAGGAGCTTTTCGGTGAGGGCTTTGTGTTCAGAGCCGGAACTATCGGCGTGGTTGCCGAGAAAACCGCATACGGATATGTAAAAAAATACATGGATATTACGGGAAAACAGCTGAGTTCTGCCGAAATTGACCGTCTTGTGTGCGGCTGTACCGATGTAAAAAGAACAACGGGACAGCATCCGGGCGGAATAATAGTTGTTCCGAGGGATAATTCGATTTACAATTTCTGTCCTATTCAGCATCCGGCGGACGACAGAAACTCGGACATTATTACAACGCATTTTGATTATCACAAGATTGACGAAAACCTTCTGAAGCTTGACATTCTCGGCCATGATGATCCGACGGTTATTCGTATGCTTGAGGATCTTACGGGCTTTAAAGCTACAACTATAAGGCTTGACGATCCTGAAACCATGAGCCTTTTTACATCTCCCGATGCCTTGGGCGTTACAAGAGAAGATATTGACAGCGAAACCGGTACATATGCGGTGCCCGAATTCGGCACAAAATTTGCCCGTCAGATGCTTGTTGACACAAAGCCTACCACCTTTGCCGAGCTTTGCAGAATTTCGGGCCTTTCCCACGGAACCGATGTTTGGCTCGGAAATGCGCAGGACCTTATTGTTAACGAAGGCAAGACTCTTATGGAGGTTATCTGTACCCGTGACGATATTATGAGTTATCTTATCAGAATGGGTGTGCCGAATTTTGAATCGTTCAAGATAATGGAATCCGTAAGAAAAGGAAAGGTCGCAAAAGGAAAAGAGGATAAATGGCCTGAATATAAGGAGCTTATGAGGTCACACAATGTTCCCGATTGGTACATTGCATCCTGTGAAAAAATTCAGTATATGTTCCCCAAAGCCCACGCTGTTGCGTATGTAACCAGTGCGTTCAGAATTGCCTACTATAAGGTTCATTTTCCGATTGAATTTTATTGCGCATATTATACGGTTCGTGCCGATAACTTTAATTATGACCTTATGTGCCGTGGTGTGGATGAGGCGAGAAAGAACATAGTGGAGTACAGCTCTAAGGGGAACGATGCAACCGCAAAGGATAAAGATATTGTTACCATTTTAGAGGTCTGCGTTGAAATGTATTGCAGAGGGATTGATTTTCTGCCTATCAGCCTTACGGAGTCCGATGCGGTCAAATTCACTAAAAAAGACGGCAAAATCCTGCCTCCCCTAAATGCGCTGGACGGGCTCGGCGAAAATGCCGCCCGTGCCATTGTTGAAGCGAGAAATCAAGAAAGCTTTTTCTCAATAGAAGATTTGCAGGTTAGAGCAAAGCTTAATAAAACCGTGGTTGAAAAAATGAAGGAAAAAGGTATTCTTGACGGAATGGACGAGTCGAGCCAGATGGTTTTGTTTTAGATGAAAGGTGCGTGGCGACAAAGGTAGCCCTTTGTTGCGGCGCACTTTTTAACTGTATTTTAACTCGTATGTAACAGTTTTGTAACATATATAATGTATAATAGCAGTGAAATGATTATAGGAGGGATAGTTCTGTGAAAAAGTTTATTGCAAGCTTAATAGTTGTTGTCATGCTCTGCTTTTCGCAGGCTGCTTATTGTGCTCCCTTCAGCGTAAACGGCGGTGACGGAGGTAACGATCCTTCTGTTATGGCAATTACAAATCCTGCATACCAGGCGGTTTCCGTGCCCTCGGGAGAGTATGTTGTTTCGGGGTATGCAAAATGCGGAGCGGAGGTTTCGGTGTACAGGTTAAATGCAAACGGTGCGTATGAGCTTTGCGTAACGCCGTCTTATGTCGGTGCTTCGGGAATATTTTTCCGCACGGTTTCTCTTTATCCGGGCAGAAATACCCTTGTTGTGCGTGCTCAGCTCGGTGACAGCTACAAGCAGGTAAGGTTTGATGCAATCTGTTTTGCATTCGGTAATATTTATTAATCGGACGGGGTTTTATGAAAAAAGATAAAATAGCGTCGGTGTCTTTGATTTTGTTGGTTATTTGCAGTATTGTGCTTACAATTAAAATATGGATTTCGGAAGAATTATGGCCTGACGGTCGTAATTTTTTTGTTAGCACGGAAAAAATTCTTTCCTGTCTTCCGTTTACGGATGAGGACGAGCTTGAACCGGATGCCGTTGCGCCGCTTCACGAAACGGTTTTCAAGCCTGCGTCCATTGCGGTCAGCGTTCCCGGAAAGGGCAGAGCAATATACTCCGGCGGTGACGATGCGGCGCTGTCTGAGCTTAACGATATTTCAAAAATAGTTTTGTCCAAGATTTTTAAAAGTGACGAGTCCGGCTCGGAGGTCTTGCAAGAGGAATATTACGATACATTGAAAAGCCGTTCCGTATTGGTGAAATATCCTGTCAGCCTTCCCACGAAGATAGTAGGTCATATGTGTGAAATCAACAGCAGTCCGGTGTTTGACGAGGTTTCAAAAATCAAGGATTTTTCCATAATTCCCGATTCGGCAACCGATGACGCCGTGCTTGTGTATATGCACGATCCGGCACAAAACAGGATTATCAAGTACAAGGCAAATAATTGCAGAAGGCTCTTTGATGATGCGGTTTCCGATTACGGAAAAAACGATAATCGCTTTGTTTCCGCTTATGAGCTTGGATTTTACAAATCGGATATAGGCATGGAGCAGAAGGTTATTTTTGATCCGCTCGTGTACATTGATACTTCAAGCGAGAAATCGGAAACTTCGGTAATAACGGGCAGCAGTCCGTTTGACAAGTCCGAGCCGTCGGAGCTTGATGTTGAAACGATAAATCGGTTTATATCTGCCTTCGGATATAATCCCAATTCCGTCAGAAGATACACCGATAATGACGGCACTTTGGTGTTTGTGGAAAATTACGGTACTATAAAGCTTTACAGAAACGGGCTTCTTGAGTACACAACAACAACCCCGGAAAAAGGGATTAATATGCAGATTCATTCCGAAATTCAGGACAATCCGCAGAATACACTCGATGCGGTTGACTGTGTTTCCGAAATACTCGGTAATGTATGGGATATTCTTTCTGCCGGTGAGCTTCCCGATGTAAGGCTGAACTCTACAGTTACGGACAATTACTCCGATTACAAAATGAAGTTCGACTTTCGCTATGACGGTTACCCCATTATCATCAATACGGGAAATATTAATCATGCGGTGGAGTTTGAGATAAAAAACAACCGCTTGATTTCCCTTAAGGCTTATATCAGAAGCTACGAGGCGGTTGGCTCGGCGTCTGAAAATATAACCTCGCTGGAAGCGCTTGACAGCTTTTTTGAGGAGCTGAACAACGATTCCGTTGCATCCGATTTGTTTTTGGGCTATGTTGATTACGGAACAAACGGAAATATTTACACCCATTGGAATATACTGTCGGAGAATGATGAAATAACTTCGCTGAGGCGGTGATTTTTTGAACTGGACTAAGGTCAAGGTTATCCTCATAATACTGTTTGTTCTTATAAATCTGATGCTGGTGGGTATTTTGCTGAACAAAAACGCCGATGACAGTAGCTTTTCTCAGCAAACACTGGAGGAGATTAAAACCATTCTTGAAAAAAACAATATTGAGGCAGACGATGGGCTTATTACACCGGAGGTTCGGAATATGTCCGTTCCGGAAGCGGTTCCTATAATGTCTGACAATTCATCCTTTGTTAAGAGGCTTCAAAAAAGGGGGACTCTCAACGAAAAGGGCGACTATATTGTCGGGAATGTAACGGTTTCCGTTTATGAGGATGTTGTTCATTTTGAAAATTCCGGCGATACAGCCATGGTCGGTTCAAATATTGAAGCGGCGGTTGAAAAGTTTTTTTCGGAATTCGGAATAGATGCCTTGGGAAGCGCTACGGAAAAGATACAAAATGGCGACAGCACGGAATTAAGGTATATCCAAAGCTATGACGGATTTGAAATTTTCAGAACATATGTTGATGTTATTGTTGCAAACAATGTAATAAAATCGGCAAATCTTTACTGGTACGAGATTTCAAATACCAATATTCAAACCGCAGAAACCGTCAGCCGTGCGGAAGCGTTGCTTGACTTTGCGGCAGATAAAACAAGAGGCGGTAAAGCCTGTGCGGTTAAATCGGTAACGGTCGGGTATGGCGCCGAAGCGGATGCCGCCGAAAGCGTTATGAACACTCAGCTTATTCCTACGGCAAGGATAACAACAAGCATAGGAAGCGAGTTTTTTTACGATATAAGAAATCCTGCGTAAAAATAAATAAAACACTTGAAAATAAGCAGAAATTGTGATAGAATAAGTATGGTATGGTTTACTGCCTAATTTTATGAGAGGTTTGAATTTTATGAAACGATTTTTAAGTCTTGCATTAATAGTTTGTCTTGTTTTTTCACTTTGTTCCTGCGGGGTGGACAATCCCAACGAAATCGGAGTCATTGAGTCCAACAAGAAGGTAAGCATTAATGTTTATGCAATAAACAACAATCTTTCCGTGATTTCAAAGCTTATTGTTTCCGCACCCTTTGACACCAATCTTTATACCACATCCTGCAAGGAAACAATGAAACAGAACAGGGTGGTTTTTCCTGACGAGCTTATTCTTAAGAAAATAGAGATTGAAAACAATACCGCAAAGTGCCATTTCAATAATGTTGTCAATAATCTTGATGACAGTGAAAGAATGTATGCCGCAGAGATGCTTGCGCTGTGTGTAAGTCAGTATGAGCAGATTGCAAAGGTTCAGTTCTTTGACGAGAACGGAGCGATTGAAGGGCTTATGGGAAGAGCATATGAATCGGCACTTGTCGCAAAGAAGGATGAAATGAACCTGCCTGTCAAGCTGGTTACGCTTTTCTTTGCCGATAAGAATGCGAGCGGTCTTATCCGCGAAAAAAGGCTTGTTTATGTAAAGGACATTCTTGCTTCAAGCATTGTGGAAGAAACATTTAAAGGTACAAAGGATCCCGAAAATAAAGTCAGTGTTATTCCCAAGAACACGGTTCTTATAGGATGTACTCAGTCCGAAGATATTCTTACGCTTAATATTTCTCAGGCGTTTATCGGCAGCGAAAACGGAAGTGATACGCTTTCGATATATTCGCTTGTAAATGCCCTTACGGAGCTTGATAATATTAATTATGTAAGATTTAATATTAATGACGATCCGAATGCGGTTCTCGGCAATTATTCGCTGGGTGATGTGTTCTCAAAGAGGTCTGATCTGATTCTTTATTAATTTAACGTTGGAGGTTCATAATACGGTGGATAACAAAAGCTTAAAGATTCTTGCAACAAAAATTCGCAAACACGCCATTGAAGGTGTTTACTCTGCTGCTTCGGGGCATCCGGGAGGTTCGCTTTCGATTTCGGATTTGCTTGCGCTTCTTTATTTTGAGGTTATGAATGTTGACCCCAAAAACCCGAAGGACGAAAACCGAGACAGGTTTGTTCTTTCAAAAGGTCATTGCGCACCCGCTCTTTACGGTGCTTTGGCTGAAAGAGGGTTCTTTCCCACAGAGGATATTAAAACTCTTCGCCAAATTGACAGCTATCTTCAAGGTCATCCCGATATGAAGGGCGTGCCCGGGGTTGATATGTCAACAGGATCTCTCGGGCAGGGAATAAGCGCCGCAAACGGCATGGCGCTTGCGGGAAAAATGGATAAAAAGAATTATCATGTATATACCGTTCTCGGCGACGGAGAGTTGGAAGAAGGTCAGGTTTGGGAAGCGGCAATGTTTGCATCTCATTATAAACTCGATAATCTTACGGCTTTTGTGGATTTTAACGGACTTCAGATAGACGGGAAAATAACGGATGTTATGTCCCCCTGCCCGATTGATGAGAAATTCAAGGCTTTCGGATGGGATGTCAGAGTGGTTGACGGGCATGACCTGGATGCTTTAAGACAGAATATAAAAGAAGCTGCGGCGACAGTCGGCAAGCCTTCTGTTATAATTATGAAAACAACCAAGGGAAAAGGCGTTTCGTTTATGGAAAATGTGGCTTCCTGGCACGGAAGTGCTCCCAATGAGGAACAGTACAAGCAGGCAATGGCAGAGCTTGACAGGACATTAAGTGAATTGGAGGGCAAATAAAAACATGGCAGAAAAAATCGCAACAAGGGCAGCCTACGGAAAGGCTCTTGCAGAATTCGGAAAGGATTATGACATCGTTGTTATGGATGCAGACCTTTCAAAATCAACAAATACGGCAATGTTCCAAAAGGAATTCCCCGATAGATTTATCAATACGGGGATTGCCGAGGGGAACATGATTTCAACTGCGGCAGGTATAGCTTCTACCGGAAAGACGGTTTTTGCAAGCTCTTTTGCAATGTTTGCATCGGGGCGTGCTTTTGAACAGATCAGAAATTCGGTAGCGTACCCGAAGCTTAATGTTAAAATTGCGGCAACACATGCCGGAGTTACGGTGGGCGAGGACGGCGCAACGCATCAGTGCCTCGAGGATATTGGGCTTATGAGAACAATTCCCGGCATGGTTATATTAAATCCTGCGGATGCGGTTGAAACAAGGCTTGCAATAAAGGCGGCTATTGAATATAAGGGGCCCACTTACATAAGGCTCGGAAGACTTCCCGTTTCTGTTATATTTGATGACTCCTATAAGTTTGAGATAGGCAAGGGAGTAACGGTTAAGGACGGACAAGATGTAACGATAATCGCAACCGGAATTATGGTTGAGGAGTCTGTTTTGGCATCTGAGCTTCTTAAAGCGGAAGGAATAAGTGCAAGGGTAATCAATATGGCTACCATAAAGCCGATTGATAAAGATATTATAGTTAAAGCAGCCGAAGAAACAGGCGCAATCGTGACGGCAGAGGAGCATAACATTTACGGTGGGCTCGGCTCTGCGGTAGCAGAGGTGCTTGTTGAAAACCTTCCCGTTCCCATGGAAAGAATCGGCACGAAGGATGTGTTCGGTTGCTCGGGAAAGCCCGCACAGCTCATGGAAAAATACGAATTGACCGCAAAGGATATTGCAAATGCGGCAAAGAAAGCAATAAGCAGAAAATAAATAAATCGTGCAACGAATTTCGTTGCACGATTTTTTAATTTCCTATTTTTCTGAACTTTTCGTATCTTTCGTTAAGAAGCTGCTTATCCGTCATTTTAATAAGTTCTTTTAAGTGCTTTTTTACTACCGATTTCAAGTTGCTGTCAATTTCGTCCTGAGATCTGTTTTCCTCCGCAACAACTTCATCGGCAATACCGAAGTCAAACAAATCCTGCGCGGTAAGCTTTAGTGCGTCGCTTGCTTCGGGAGCTCGTTTTGCATCTTTCCACAAAATGCTTGCACAGCCTTCCGGAGAAATAACGGAATATACTGCATTTTCAAGCATTATTATTCTGTCCGCAACAGAAAGTGCCAAAGCTCCTCCGCTTCCGCCTTCTCCTGCCACGATAGATATTATAGGTGTTTTAAGAGTCATCATTTCCATGAGATTATCTGCTATTGCCTGCCCCTGTCCACGCTCCTCCGCATCAATTCCGCAGTAAGCTCCGCTGCTGTTAATTATACAGATAACGGGGCGTGAGAATTTCTCTGCCTGCTTCATAAGCCTTAACGCTTTTCTGTAACCGTCGGGGCTCGGGCAACCGAAATTACGCTTCATGCGATCCTCAATCGCAGAGCCTCGTTCCATTGCGATAACCGTCACGGGCATACCGTCAAGCTCGGCAATTCCTCCGACTATTGCGCCGTCATCCTTAAACTTTCTGTCGCCGTGCAGTTCAAAGAAATTTTCGGTAAGCGCAGATGTATAATGCACACCCAAAGGACGCAAGCCGCTTCGTGCATTCATTACTCTGTTATATGAATTTTGCATTTTTTGAGCCTCCTTTTGAGGTTTTTAATAAAAACGCAAGGGTATCCTTCATTTCTTCACGGTTTACGATAGCGTCAACAAACCCGTGAGAAAGAAGAAACTCCGATCTCTGAAAGCCTTCGGGAAGCTTTTGTCCGGTGGTTTGCTCGATAACTCTTGCACCTGCAAATCCTACAAGTGCTTTCGGTTCAGCCAATATAATATCGCCCTGCATTGCAAAGCTTGCCGTAACACCTCCGGTTGTGGGGTCGGTAAGAACGGTTATATATAAAAGACCGGCATCACTGTGACGCTTAACCGCACCGCTGACCTTTGCCATTTGCATAAGCGAAAAAATGCCTTCCTGCATTCTTGCGCCTCCAGAGGTAGTGAAACCGATTACTGGGAGCTTTTCCTTAAGAGCAAGCTCAAATGCACGTGTTATTTTTTCGCCTGTGACAGAGCCCATGCTGCCCATCATAAATTCGGAATTCATTATAAATGCAACGCACTTCATGCCTTTTATTTTCGCAATGCCGTATATTACAGACTCCTCTTCTCCGCTTTTTTCCTTTGCCGCCTTCAGCTTTTCGTCATAATCGGGAAATCCCAGAACATTTCTGCTTTCAAGGTTTTTATCCTTTTCTTTAAAGCTGTCAAAGGTAAGAGAAGCTCTGTCACGAGCGTTAAGCCTGAAATATGTCTTGCAGCTTGGGCAAATCAAAAAGTCCTTCATAAGCTCGGAATGCTGAAAGGATGCATTGCATTTTTTACAGGTCAGAGCCTCGTCCCGGTTCTTTTTCAAAAATCCAAACATAAAGAGCCCTCCCTTAAGAATTGGTAATCGCGAAGGAAAATTCCGCACTTACACAAAGCTTACCGTCAACATATCCTTCGCCTTTTGCAAAATAGAACGGCTCGCAAACACGAGTAATTTCGCATTTTGTTTCAAACAAATCGCCGGGTTTTACGGGGGATTTGAACTTTACCTTATTAAGTCCGGCGAAGAAGGGAAGAGTGCCTTTTTCAAGCTTTCCGTTAAGAAGAACGCAGGTGGACTGAGCCATGATTTCACAAAGAATAACGCCCGGCACTATAGGGTGTCCCGGGAAGTGGCCGTCCAAAAACCATTCATCTCCGACTATTTTCTTTTTTCCGTAAGCAAAGCCGTCCGCAACCTCTGCTTCATCTATTAAAAGCATGGAGTTTCTGTGCGGCAAAAGCTCCATAATTTCATTTTTATTCATAAAAATTTACCTCGTCAGATTTTCATAAAACCAATGCAGGCATTGTGACCGCCAAAGCCCAACGAATTTGATAATGCAAGGCTGATTTTTGTTTTAACGGCGGTGTTGGGAGTAATGTCAAGATCGCAGTCGGGGTCTGCTTCCTTATAGCCGATTGTGGGCGGAACTATGTCGTTAACAAGCGAATCAATCGCAACGATAGCTTCAACCGCACCTGCCGCTCCCAGCAGATGTCCTGTCATTGATTTTGTGGAGCTAACATGAATTTTATATGCATCGTCACCAAATGCGTTTTTCAGCGCTTTGGTTTCGGTTTTGTCGTTAAGAGGTGTGCTCGTTCCGTGAGCGTTAAAGTATATTTCCGAAAAATCAGGGACATTTTCGGCAGTCTGAATACATTCCCTGATTGCTTGTGCCGGTGCCAGTGCCGCTTCGTCCGGCGCTGTGATATGATGTGCATCACAGGTGCTTCCGTAGCCTACAACCTCGGCATATATCTTTGCTCCGCGGTTTACGGCGTGCTCGTAGGATTCCAGAACCAACGCTCCTGCGCCTTCACCCATAACAAAACCGCTTCTTCTTTTATCGAAAGGAATTGACGCAGTTTCAACACTATTGCTTTCCGAAAGCGCCATGCAGTTGGTGAAGCCGGCAACAGACAAAGGTGTTATGGAAGCTTCGGAGCCTCCTGCGATAATGGCATCTGCATATCCGCCCCGTATTGCTCTGTATGCCTCGCCGATTGCGGTAGTACCTGTTGCGCAGGCAGTGGAAAAGGAAAGACACGGTCCCTTCGCCTGCATTCTGATTGCTATTGTTCCCGCCGCAATATTAGAAATCATTTTCGGAATAAAAAGCGGAGAAACTCTCTGCCAACCGCGATTAATAAAGTTGTTATGCTCTGCAATGAATGTATCAAAACCGCCAATTCCCGAGCCGAAATACACTCCGAGTCTTCCCGAAGCTATATTTTCATCGGAAACAAGCTTGCTGTCCTCCATAGCCTGAGCTGCGGAGCAAACGGCATACTGAACGAATTTGTCGCTTCGCCTTATTTCCGATTTTTCCATATATTCCGCAGGCGCAAAGTCTTTAACCTCACCTGCAAATTTTACGGTAAATTCGGAAGTGTCGAATTTAGTTATTTCGCTTATTCCGCAAACTCCGTTTTCGATATTTTCCAAAAATGTGTTAACCTTACAGCCAAGCGGTGTAACGGCACCCATTCCGGTTACAACAACTCTGTTCATAAGCATCTCCATTCTGTCGACCTGTGTCGGCAAGGGTAGTAATAAAGTATCTCTTATCCGTAGAGAAAGGAACGATAAGAGAATTTGTCAGATTGCAAGTCCTCCGTCGATACGGATTGTTTCGCCCGTTATGTAATCAGAAGCTTCGCTTGCCAAAAACAATGCCAGATTTGCAACATCCTCCGGCTTTCCGAGGCGTTTTAAGGGGATATTCTTCATAATATCCTCCGATTCAAGCTCCTTTGTCATATCGGTTGTAATAAAGCCGGGTGCTATTGCGTTTACGCATACATTTCTTGACGCAAGCTCCCGAGCCGCAGACTTTGTCATTGCAATAATTCCCGCCTTTGAGGCAGCATAGTTACACTGACCTGCAAGCCCCATAAGGGCGGATACGGACGAAATATTAATAATTTTACCGTATTTATTTCTGATAAAGCTTCTTGTGCAAGCCTTCATCATATTAAAGCAACCCAGAAGATTGGTGTCAACAACATCCCTGAATTCGTCTTCGGACATCATCGCAAGAATGTTGTCACGGGTTATGCCTGCGTTATTTACCAAAATATCTATTTTCCCGAATTCCTTGGTAATTTCGGCAACAGCACCGGTGCAGTCTTCGCTTTTTGCAACATCGCAACGGTATATCATTGCCTTTATTCCAAAGCCTTCGCAGGCTTTTTTGATTTCTTCCGCCTTCTCGGTGTTGCTCTTGTAAAGAAGTGCGACATTAGCTCCGTTTTCAGCGAGCTTAACTGCGATTGCACTGCCGATACCTCTTGAAGCACCTGTTATTACGGCGGTTCTTCCATTAAGCATTACCTTTCACCTCCGAGGCGATTTGTGATGTCAACTCATCGGTTTCGGCGGAATATACATTTACATCCTTTGAAATCTTCTTTATAAGTCCGCAAAGTGTTTTTCCGGGACCGACCTCAATGAAATCCGTAAAACCGTCAGCAATCATATTTTCAATGGTTTGTTGCCACAGAACGGGGCTTTTGATTTGCATTGACAGGTTTTCGGCTATATCCGTATTATCGTCATACGGCTTTGCGTTAACATTGGTATAAATCGGCAATTTCGGCGATTTAGTATCAAAAGAACCCAGTGCGGATTTAAATCCGTCCGCAGCTTCTGCCATAAAGGGAGAATGAAATGCTGCGCTTACTGCAAGGGGTACGGCTCTTCCGCCGAGATTTTTAACATCCTCCGAAAATGCCTTTACGGATTCTGAAAGCCCCGAAACAACAACCTGTGCGGGGCTGTTGAAATTAACCGCATATAATTGCTCATACTTTAAAACCTCGTTTTTTACGGCTTCGGGGTCAAGCTTAAGCACTGCCGCCATTGCGGTATCGAATTTCTGCGATACTGTTTCCATAAGCTGTGCACGCTTTGAAACAATGCGAAAGCCGTCTTCATACGAATATGCGCCGCCCATTGCAAGAGCGGATATTTCACCCAGTGAAAAACCTGCACAGCCATCCGCAAAAACGCCTTTTTCATTAAGACTGATTGCGCCTGCAAGCTCTGTAAGATACATACAGGGCTGTGTGTTTGATGTTTTTTTGAGCTCCTCATCGGAGCCGAAAAATGTCTGATTAAGTGTGCCGGGGCGGATTTTCTCACAATTATCGAAAAACTGAGAAACGGTTTTTGAAGCATCATAAAAGCTTTTGCCCATGCCGCCGTACTGCGCACCCTGACCGGAAAATACAAATGCTATTTTGCCCATTTGTCAGCCTCCTCCAACAAACGCTTACCGCCAAGTACAATATCCTTAACTATTTCCTCGGCTGTTTCAGGCTCGTTTATCATGCCCGAAACCTGCCCTGCAAGGAAGCATCCCTTTTGCAGATCTCCTTCCACAACAGCGGCATAAAGACTGCCCACAGCCATCTTATCCAAATCCTCGTCCGAAATATCGGTGTATTCAGCTTTTGAGATTGCTCTTGAAAGCGGAGATTTTATACTTCTTACGGGATGACCGAGCCTCTTTCCGGTGACGATTGTAGCCGTATCGTTAGCCTTAAAGAGCTTTTCCTTATATTTTTCGCTTATGTGACATTCCTCAGCCGCAAGAAACCGTGTGCCTACCTGAACGCCGCAAGCACCAAGCATAAATGCCGCCGCAAAGCCTCTGCCGTCGGCAATTCCGCCTGCGGCAATGACAGGGATTTTAACGGTATCGCAAACCTGGGGAACGAGAGCCATCGTCGTCATTTCACCGACATGACCTCCCGATTCACAGCCCTCCGCAATAACAGCGTCCGCTCCCGAGCGCTCGACGAGCTTTGCCATGGTACACGATGCAATGACGGGTATAACCTTTATTCCGGCTTCCTTCCACATGGGAATAAATTTTTCCGGATTTCCCGCACCGGTTGTGATAACCTTTGCCTTGCTTTTTGCGGCAATCTCGGCAATTTCGTCAACATTTCTGCCCATAAGCATGATATTTATGCCAAAGGGTTTATCGGTCAGAGTTTCCATAAGCGCAAGCTGCTCTTCAAACCATTTTACATCGCCGCTCGCTGTTGTTATAATACCCAAGCCTCCTGCGTTTGAAACAGCCGCCGCAAGACGGGCATCCGAAATATGCGCCATTCCGCCCTGAAAAACAGGATACTCAATACCGCACATTTCACATATGGGAGATTTGAACATCCGGATAGCTCCTCTCTATTTAAGAAGTGAATCAATGTAGTCGGAAAGATCGGAAACCTTTGTGATCTTAACCTGGCTGGGCTGAATGCTTACACCGAATTCATCTTCCATTTCCATGAGAATTTCAACTGTGTCAAGAGAATCCACATCAAGCTCCTCCATGGTTGTATCCGCAGTGATTTCGGATTCGTCCATTTCCAAGTGTGCTGCCAAAACCTTAATTACTCTTTCTGTTGTCATGATAAAATACCTCCAAAATTTATTTTATTTTTTATTATTACCATTTGAATATTGAAGCGGCGCCCGAAAGACCTCCGCCAAATGCGGTAAGCACAATGACATCACCGTGTTTCAGTTTTCCCGTTGCTTTAAGCTCGGAAAGCGCAATCGGAACGCTTGCCGAAGAAGTGTTGCCGTATTCTTTCAGGTTTACAAAGAATTTTTCAATAGGCAGCTTAAGCCTCTTTGCGGCAAATTCGATTATTCTTGTGTTCGCCTGATGAGGAACGATGTAATCAATGTCCGATATTTCAAGTCCTGCCTTTGCCGTAACCTCTTTAATATCGGAAGCTATCTTGTTTACCGCAAACTTGAATGTTTCCTGACCGTCCATAAAAATGTACGGTTTACTGTCGTTTGCTTTGCAGAATATATTTTCCACGCTGAAATTCGGGATTTTAATGACCTCATCTCCGCCTTCGGTAAAGAGAACGGATTCGTACATTTCGCCTTCTTCAACTACCGCCGCACCTGCTCCGTCTCCGAATATAACGCAGGTAGAGCGGTCTGTCCAGTCGATAATTTTGCTGAGGCGCTCGGAACCCAAAACCAAAATCCTTTTTGCAAATCCCGATGCAATATACTTTTGCGCTATATCCAATGCAAAAACAAAGCCGCTGCAGGCGGAATTGATGTCAAACGCAGGACAATGCGCACCTATTGCACGCTCCACAGTGCCTGCAACCGTAGGGCATATAGTATCGGAAGATATGGTAGCCGCAATTATCATGTCAATATCGGAAGCGGCAAGACCGCTGTCTGAAAGCGCGTTTTCAGCCGCTTTTATGGCAAAATCCGCCGCTGTTTCGCCTGTAGAAATATGTCTTGACTTAACGCCCACTCTCTGGGAAATCCATTCATCGGATGTTTCAACTATTTTTGAAAGATCGTCATTTGTAACCGTGTTTTCGGGAACATAAAACCCCGTTCCTATAATTTTAATACCCATATTAACACTCCTGTTTGGCACAATATGTGCTTTGAATATTCACCTGTATCACTTATAGTATTTTAAACCGTCTGTCAAATTCAGCACAGTATGTGCTGAAAATCTTCAAAAAATAAAGGCTTTTGATACCTTTATTTTTTTGATTTTACACCTTCGATAAAATATGAAAAACCTGCTTTCATACATTCGATAGCTTCATCTCTCGAAATATTTCTTGTAACGGCATCGGCGTTACAGCCTCTGCAGAAGCACCAAACGCATATACTCAAATTGTGTACATCCACGGACTTGTCGATATATCCGTTTTCTATACCGTAATTTATCAGCTTTCCTATTTCTTCAAGCCACCATTCATAGTTGCTTTTTGAAAGGGAATCGTGTTCAAAGGAGTACTGACTGAACCTGTTCTTGAGGTCGTATGTATCCTCAAGACAGCTTATCATAAGCTTTTGTACATAGTCGTAATAGCTCATGCCGGGCTCCGGCTTTATGTTTATGTTCTCTCTCATTTTGAGAACAACACGTTCGTAAATAATGTTCAAAACCTCGTCAATATTATGAAAGCGGTTGTAAAAAACACGGTTTGTTATATTCAAATCCTTCAGAATAGTGCTTACCGTAAGATTTTTTACACCTTTCTTTACCACAAGGTATTCCGTATGATCAAGAATTTTATCGGAAACCGAGTCCCTCAGCATTGCTCTGCTTTTTTTAGGCACAAAATAACCCCTTTTCATAAAATCAACATTATTATAGCACACATTGTGCTGAAAGTCAAGAGGTATTTTGGAAACTAATTGCAGAGCTTTTCTATCAGATTTGCCAAGGCTTTTGCATCTTTTGTAATCTCGCTGAGGTTTTCGCCTTCTATCATAACACGAACCAAAGGTTCGGTGCCGGAGGGCCTTATAAGAACCCTTCCCTTGCCGCTAAGCTTTGCTTTGAGATTTTCTGTTTCCTGCATGATTTGCGGAATGCTTTCATATTTTTCTTTGTATTCTTCCGACACCCTTGCGTTCACAAGTGCCTGCGGAAGAACATTCATTACTTTAGCAAGCTCGGAAAGCTTTTTGCCGGTTTTTATCATAACCGATAAAATTGCGATTGAGGACAAAAGTCCGTCGCCTGTTGTGTTTTTATCAAGTAAAATGATGTGACCGGACTGCTCTCCTCCTATGGAATATCCGTTTTCCAGCATACTTTCGAGGACATACCTGTCCCCCACCTGCGTCTGAACCGTATTAATTCCGTTTTCCTCTGCGGCAAGAATAAGCCCGAGATTGCTCATAATTGTTACCACAAGGGTGTTGTTTTTGAGCTTTCCCTCGTCCTTGAGCTGTTTAGCGCAAATAAGCATCATTTTGTCGCCGTCGGTAAGATTTCCGTTTTCATCCACTGCAAGACATCTGTCCGCATCACCATCATAGGCAAAGCCCACATCGGCTTTGTGCTCCTTAACCGCATTTTGCAATGCCTCAATGTGCGTGGAGCCGCAGTTTTTGTTGATATTTGTTCCGCTCGGAGCATCGTTTATCGTGATAACCTCTGCCCCCAAGGATTTAAAAAGTGACGGCGAGGTTATATACGAAGCGCCGTTTGCACAGTCAAGCACAACCTTTTTGCCGTCAAAACGGCAGTCTGACCGGGACATTGCAAATTCAACATAATCCTTTGCGGCGGTATCGCATTTTGTTATTCTGCCTATGTCGCCGTGAGTCATTTTCTCTATATCCGAGCAATTATTGAAAATGTGCTCCTCAATTTCATTTTCGATTTCATCGCTCAGCTTATAGCCGTTATGATTAAAAAACTTTATTCCGTTGTATTCCATGGGGTTGTGCGATGCGGAAATCATAACACCGGCATCGGCGTTATATTTTGCTGTAAGATACGCAACCGCAGGGGTAGGGATAATCCCTAAGGAAACCACCTCACCGCCAACGGAGCAAATTCCTGCGGAAAGAGCGGCTTCAAGCATATCTCCCGATATTCTGCTGTCCTTTCCCACAATGATTTTCGCTTTCCCCATTTTGTGCCTGCAAAGCACATACGCTCCCGCGCGGCCGATATTAAACGCCAGCTCTGCGGTAAGCATTTCGTTTGCCACACCTCTCACACCATCGGTGCCAAACAATTTTCCCATAACAAAATTCCTTTCATATTAAATTATTTATCATTTTCGTAAAGACGGATTTTTCCCACATAATCTCCGTCAATACTAACATTTTCGGTATCGGTTGTAACCTCAAGCGGAACCTCATATTCGCCTTCGGAATAGCCGTCAAGATCTGCTACAACGCGTATGTTTTCTGCACCGAAGCCTTCAAGACTTGCGTCGTCTGCAAAAACCTTAACGGTTATTGCCGGCATAACAAGCTCCGCTTCAAGACCGTACGGTACATTTATAAACTCAACATTTTTAACATCAAACGACGCCTCTGTTTTACCCGAGCTGTCGGGATTGAATGTTGCGGTAAGCGTTATCACGGTAATGTCATCCACGATATAAAGACCTTCCAGCTCCTTTAATGTATCCAGCGGAAAACGCATAATATTGTCATCCGGTATAAGCTTTGTCATATCTATGGTTCCGAGGTTGAGCTTGGATATAGAATCAAGCATCGCCTGAGGACCTGCGATTTTGACTGTTTTAACGGAGGGTGTAAGCTTAACGGGAACTCCCACAGATCCTGTTTCCTTCCAATCAACCGCTATTTCTTTTATCGGATAAACCGCACAGTGTATATTTACCGTTGCCGGAGTTACGGACACATATTTGCTGTTAATGATATTCCCCGATGAATCGTAAAGCTGTACCTGTGCTTCTGCATCAATGTCCTTATCCGCTCCGTTTATGTCGATAACCGCTTTTGCTCCGGCTATTTCGGACATAATGCTTCCCGGAGCGTCCACATTTACCGTAACGCCCGTATGGTCAATTACCGGATAATACCCGTCCTTGGCAGTTCCGCTTGTTTCAAAGCGAACCGCTTGCTGGTTTTCCTTCAGTTCTTCTACGGTTATTTTGATTTTCGGCACATTTTTGTTAACAACCGTACTCGTATTATCCGGAAACACAACGCTTGCTTTCAAAGAATAAGTGCCGGGCTGTATTATTTCCTTCAAATCAACGGAAATAACTACGCTGTCCTTATCGAGAGACGAAACCGACTGCCTTTTCCCTTCAACCCTTATCGTAACCGAATCCTCGCTCCTTGATGTAACAACAAGCCCTCTTTCGGTAAGTATATTTTCGTTTTCAAATCTAACGGGAATGCCGCTTATCGAAACATAAAATGTCGGGTTTTCAACCTGTATCACATACAGCCAAAGCAAAAAAGCGATTACAACAGAAATAACTTTGAGAAAATGCTTTGATTCCAATAACTTTTTCATTTAGACGCCCCCTTTTTATAAAGAAATTTCTTGGGGTTGACTGTCTTTTTGGATGTTTCCGAATCCAAAATTCTCAAAAGATTTGCCTTAAGCGATTCGGGGGTCTGATTTCTGAAAATCTTGCCGTTTACGGTATAAGAAATGGTTCCCGTTTCTTCGGAAACTATTACCGTAACCGCATCCGCCTGCTCCGATAAGCCTATTGCGGCACGGTGACGGGTTCCGAGCTCAGAGGACAAATCCTCTCGATTTGTGAGGGGGAGTACGCAGGTTGCCGCCATTATTTTATCCTCTCTTATTATTACAGCTCCGTCATGAAGCGGCGTGTTGACCACAAATATATTAAGCAAAAGCTCGCTGGAAACCAAAGATTCAAGCGGAATTCCCACACGAATCAGGTCGTTGAGCTTTGTTTCCCGTTCTATTACAATAAGCGCACCGGTGTGGGTTTCGGAAAGGCTTTTGCAAGCCTTGCAGATCTCCTCAACGGTATGGGATATTTTTGTCGGGCCCTCCGTGGAAAGATTGGAAATGCCAAACCAGGTATGCCCTATTTTTTCAAGAGCACGCCTGAGCTCCGGCTGAAATACTATAAGCAGAGCGATAACGCCGTATTGCATGGCGTTGCGCAGTACATAGTAAATTGTATTCAGCTGCATCCACTTGCTGAGCTGCATAACAACGATTATTATTACAATGCCCTTCAGCAGCGGTTCCGCGCGAGTTTCTCTTATCAAATGGAAAAACAGATATATTATGTATGCGACCATAAGAATGTCGAGTATATCCATAAGCCTGAAATTGCCTAAAATCTGAAAATTGATTTTTTCCAACAAATCAGTCATTTTCACACCTCCGAAATAGATTTCTACGTATATATTATACAATAAAAAAGGCTTGTTTGCATTACAATTATATTAAGTTTTGTTACGATTGGGTAATATTTTATTATAATTTACATACATTATACGATGAATGTGGCAAATCAGTAGAAAAAACAAAAATTTTTGTGCATTTTTTCTGTTTAGGACAGAGGAATTCGCTGTATTTATGTAGAAATATACAATGTACACTATATAAGTATCTGTCGAGGTGCTTTGCAATGACAAATGATAGAATAAATACAAACAAAGAACAGCAGAACTTTCTCGACGGAAATAATTGCCATGCATACAAGCTTCTCGGAAGCAAAAAATGCGGTGACGGAGCACGATTTTGTGTTTGGGCGCCGAACGCCGATAAATGCTTTGTGAAATTCGGTACAAAAACCGTCGAAATGAGCCGTGACGGGGAGTTTTTCCATATAAGTATGGAAAAAGGCGATTTTTCGGGAGGCTATCGTTATATTATTGAAAAGAACGGCAGTGTTTTTGAAAAAAACGATCCGTTTGCTTATTCTGTGAACAAAAACGGTTTTTCTGAAATTGCTTCGCTTGAGGGAATAGAGCCTGTGCGGTTAAAACCCGATTGTAAGATTATGCGTATTTTTGAGGTTCATGCGGGAACCTATGGCAAGGATTTCGATTCGCTTGCGAAAACGCTTCCTTCTTATGTTAAAAGCCTTGGCTTTACTCATGTTGAGCTTATGCCGTTTTTTTCGCATCCCTGCAAGGAATCGTGGGGGTATCAGGTTACGGGGTTTTATTCGTTTGAATACGGCTCCGCACAAAGCTTTTCCCGACTTGTAAATGAGCTTCATAAGGAAGGGATAGGAGTAATTGCGGATTTGCCGATAGGGCATTTTGCAACGGATTCTTTCGGGCTTTGCCGCTTTGACGGAACAGCACTTTATGAATCGGAGGACAAAACGCTTTCGGAAAATCGGCTGTGGGGAACAATCAATACAGATTTTGAAAAACCGGGCGTGAGGTCCTTCATGCTTTCGTGTGCGTGCTTTTTGACAGATGTTTTCGGGATTGACGGCATAAGAGTGGACGCAGTGTCAAATATAACCTTTAAGAGGTTTGACGGGTACGGCTCATTTGGTTTTGACGGTGATTTCAGCCAATCGGGCATAGAGTTTTTAAGAAGACTGACGGGGGAAATGAGAAAAAGGGGAGTTATTACCTTTTCCGAGGATTCCTCCGCACAAATCAGCTCAACGGCTCCTGCGTATCTTGGCGGACTGGGGTTTGACAGAAAGCAGAATCTCGGTTGGTATCACGATGCTTCGGTTTATTTTTCGGCACCTCCGTATATTCGCAATAACATCGTTAATTACTTGCTTAAGCCTTTTTCGTATATGAACGACGAAAGCTTTGTTCTGCCCGTTTCTCATGATGAGAATACCTGCGGCAAGGGCACAACGGCATTGAGGCTTAAGGATGAAGAAAATCAAAAACTGTTCTTATTTTATTTATATATGTCAAAAGGGGATAAGCTTTTGTTTGACGGTTGTGAAAGAGGCGCAACCAAAGAGTGGAATCCCGGGGCGAAGGATAGGGGAGAAACCGTAGGAATAAAGGGTTTTGTCAAAAGGCTTAATAATTTATGCGATGAGCTTTTGCCTCTTTCGGGCACCTGCGGTAAGCCTTTTTTCAGAGACGGCGTGTTGTATTTTGAAAGGTTCGGCGACGATGAGGATGATTTTATAACAGCCGTTATCAACACAAGCAAAAATGATTTTAACGGTTTTTCGGTGGGCGTAGACCGATTTGCGGATTTTCATGCCGTTTTTTCAACACACGAATTTCTTGAGGGAGCTGTATATACGCCCTGCGCCCGGGAAACGGACGGGCGTATGTTTTCGGTTTCGGTAAAGCTTCCCCCGTTTTCTGCATTGATCTTGAAACCTGTTTATATTTGGAAACAATAACATAGAAAGGCATTGGTATTATCTCATGGTAAAGAAGGACATGGTAGCGTTGATTCTTGCCGGCGGACAAGGCAGCCGTCTTGGAGAATTGACAAAAAAAGTTGCAAAGCCTGCGGTTGCGTTCGGAGGCAAGTACAAAATTATTGATTTTGCCTTAAGCAACTGCTCAAACTCCGGAATCGACACCGTTGGCGTACTTACGCAGTACAGACCGCTTGACCTCAATGCACACATAGGAATAGGTGCGCCTTGGGATCTTGATATGCGGCACGGCGGAGTGAGTATTTTGCCGCCGTATATGCAGAAGGATGTTGTCACCTGGTATAAGGGTACGGCAAATGCGGTTTTTCAAAATCTTGAATATCTCGACCGATATGATCCCGAATATGTTCTTGTGCTTTCGGGGGATCATATCTATAAAATGGATTATTCAAAAATGCTTAAATATCACAAGAAAAAAGAGGCGGACGCTACAATAGCGGTTATTGATGTAAGCTATGAAGAAGCAAAGCGTTTCGGAATAATGAATGTTGATGATGACGGAAGAATAGTCGAGTTTGAAGAAAAACCCGCAAATCCCAAAAGTACGCTTGCGTCAATGGGTGTTTACATTTTCAATTATCAGACTCTTAAAAAGTTCCTTATTGATGATGAGGCAGACGAAAAAAGCGATCACGATTTCGGAAAGAACATAATTCCCAAGATGCTCAAAGAATTCAAAAAGCTATATACCTATTCCTTTGACGGATACTGGCGTGATATAGGGACGATAGAAAGCATTTGGGAAACAAATATGGATCTTTTGAGGCCTGACAGCGGGCTTGATATGTATGAGGACAAATGGAAGATTTATACCGCCAGCACATACTCTCCGGCGCAGTATATCGGAGAAAATGCGGAGCTTGACAATTCCATGATTTCTGAGGGCTGCATTGTAAAAGGTAAGGTTAAAAACTCCATTGTTTTCACCGGTGCGGTAGTTGAAGAAGGTGCGGTGGTTGAGGATTCTCTCATTATGCTTGATTCGGTTATCAAAAGCGGCGCTCATGTTAAGAAGGCTATTATATGCAATCGTGCCGCAATAGGTGAGAATGTCAGCGTCGGGGACGGCGAGACAATAAAGGTTGTTGGCGAGGATTGCATAATTACGGCTGATACGGATTCCGCCGAAAAAGCAGATTGAGAGGTGATATTAGATGGCACAAAACTATATGGCGATACTTAATCTTGAAGAAAGCGAAAGAGATATAAGAAGTCTGACATCCTTTCGTCCGATAGCTACAATTCCCTTTGCGGCAAGGTACAGAATAATTGATTTTATGTTGTCAAATATCGTAAATGCAGGTATTACAAAGGTTGGTGTGTTTACGAACAAAACCACCCGTTCCCTGCCCGACCATATCAAAAGCGGAAAAGCGTGGGACTTGAACCGAAAAATCGGCGGACTTTTTATGTTTGACCACGGGCTTTTGGGTTATAACAATTTTGATGTAAAGATGTTTGGAAACAACATGGAGTTTCTGCAGCGCTCGATAGCGGATAATGTTGTGATTTCTTCTTCCTATATGATATATAACATTGATATTGAAAGAGTGATCGACGCACACGAAAAGTCGGACAACGATGTCACCGTTGTTTATACCAAGACGGACAAGGCGGATAAGGAGTTCCTCAATTGCGCGGTTGTGAATTTTGATTCCGCCGGCAGGATTGTGGGGATAGGCAAAAACCTGGGAATGCAAAAATGCGCAAACATTTGTACCGAGCTTTTTGTAATGAAAAAAGAGGCTCTTTTGAAGCTTATATACAAATCCGCAAGAACCGGCAACAGAAAGAAATTCAATGATTATCTTTATTCTCAGATTGATGAAATGAAGATGGGAGCTTATGAGTTTGAAGGCGAGATTAAGTGCATAAACTCGGTTCAGTCTTATTTCAATGCGCATATGGAAATAATAGAGAATGAAAAGCTTCGTGACAACTGGTTCAAAAGCAAGGATGCGGTCTTTACCAAAACAAAGGATTCCCCTCCGGCGTTTTACTCCTCCTCCGCAAAGGTAGCAAACTCGATTGTTGCGGACGGCTGTCGCATAGAAGGCAATATCAAAAATTGCGTAATTTCCAGATTCGTGAAAATAGGAAAGGGCGCAAAGCTTGAAAACTGTATTATTCTTCAGGGAACGAAGATTTGCGAGGGAGCGCATCTGTCAAATGTTATTGTGGAAAAGAACAATATTGTAAATCCATATACACAGATTGTCGGAACTCGTGATTTCCCCATTGTTATAGAGCACAAAAACCCGACTGAATATTTTGAAGCGGCAATACCGGATTAAACCGCAGGCTTTATTGACAAATTTCAATATTTAAAACGAAAAAAAAACAGCGCAGCGGTTAGCTACGCTGTTTTTCAGCATAAAGCAAGATGCTTTTTTATCTGCAGCATCTGTTGTTATTGCGGTCGAAATCCTGATCGAATTCATCTCTTCTCGGTGGATAGAATTCGTCATACGGGAACTGGATTCTTTCAAACAATTCGCACGGACTGTTTTCTGTAGCCGAAATGCATTCGTGCTGCGGTATGCAGTAGTCATAAGACGGGATAAGCAGCTGAACATCTCTTTCGAGCTTGCAGATTGTGAAGATTCCGATTGATACCAGAACGGTTTTGTTGCCTGCGGGGGATACAAACTCGTCGTTAAAGCATCCGCATACGAATTCGGGAACAGAGCTTATATCGCAGGGGAAACGGCAATCTTCGACAAGCCTTGCCGAAAGGCAAATCGGGTCTACAACTTCAACAACAGCCTTTGGCATATTGCTTTTTTCTGCAAGCTGTGTATCCGATGCGCCGGGAACATAGTTTGACGAGAATATCTTTGCATTGCCTTCGGAACCGAAGAGTATAACCTTTTTATCGAAAGTTGCAAGACCGTCAACCTGAACCGGTGTGCTGATACCGGTAAATACATCGAGAGTTACCTTAAAGAAGTATTTGATGTCTATTGTAAAGAAACCGTCATTAAAAGGAACTTCCTCGACATTGGCATAAACCCAAATAATCTTTGCACTGCGGCATTTAACATTAATTGCGCGGTTAATAAGCTCCTGCTCGGGAGCTGTGAAAATTACGGTCAAATCCTCAAGGCAGTCCTTTTCCTTGCAGGAATCGTAAATCTGATTTGTTTGGATGCAAACCGATTCGCAAGGCTGACCGCTTGGGGGAATCTGAGCGTTTTGTGCGGCTGTGATTTTTTCAGCCATACAATTTCCTCCTTTATTGTAGCGTTCAAAAGCATTGTATGACAATAAAGGAGTTTTTGTGAATTCAGAAGGTAATTGTAATTTCCGTTCCTTTTCCTACCTGGCTTTTAAGATTTATTTCGGCATTGTGAACCATTGCGCCGTGCTTTACTATGGAGAGACCGAGTCCGGTTCCGCCTTCTGATTTTGAACGGCTTTTGTCAACGGTATAGAATCTTTCAAAAATTCTGATTTTGTCCGACTCCTCAATTCCGATACCTGTATCACGAACCGTAACCAATGCGTGATTATTCGTGTTTTTAACTTCGATTTCGGCAGAGCCTCCCGGCAGGTTATACTTTATTGCATTATCCAGAAGATTATAAAGCATTTCCTGAATGATTTTTTCGGAACCCAAAATTATTGCGGATTCGCCCAAAGAGGAAAGCTTAATCTGCTTTTGCTCCGCAAACGGCTTGAGTCTGTCTACTATTGCATCCGAAATCTTTTTGAGGTCAATACTTTCCTTTTTTATATGGCTTTCGTTTTCGTCGAGTGAGGAAAGGTTAATTATGTCGGTTACAAGCGCAATGAGCCTTTGAGCCTCCGAATAAATAGAGGATGAAAAATCCTTTACCGTTTCGCTCGGCACATCCCCGTTTTTCATAATTTCGGCAAAGCCCGAGATTGATGTAAGAGGTGTTTTAAGCTCGTGAGAAACATTAGCCGTAAATTCCCGGCGTATTGTTTCCTGCTCGGCTTTTTCGGTTATGTCCAAAATAATTATTACTGCACCGATGGTTTCGTCTTTGTCTGTTACGGGGTTTGCAATAATGCTGTATGTTCTGTCTGCGTGAAGCATTGTGCTTTCCGCTCTTTTCCCCGACAGAGCAGTTTTGATTACATTTAAAAATCTGTCTTTGTGACTCAGCTCATACACCGTCTTGGGACGGCTATCCATATCAAAAAGCTCCAGCGCAGCGGTGTTTTCGGAAAGAATATCGGCATTTTTGTCAATTACAACAAAGCCCTCATGCATATTTTCCGTAATAAGCCTGAACTCATTTTGCTTTTTCTTCGCCTGTTCTATTTGCTTTTCAATGGTTCGCCTTTGTCCGGATATTTTCATCAAGAACGGCGAAAGCTCCTCGTAGCCGTCAAAAAACTCCGGATGATCGGGATCAAAATCATCAAGAGGTTTAAGTATCGCCTTTGCTGCCGCAGATGACAGCAAAAAGGCTATAATAAGTACAATTATAATTACAACAATAAGCGGCTGCAAAAGCCCCATAATTATAGAAAATGCAGTATATTGCGTGGTAGAAACTCTTAATACATTTCCATTATCGAGCTTTTTTGCATAGTAAATTGTTTTTTCGGTCATTGTTTCGGAATATCTCACGGATTTTCCGCTGCCGTAGAGCTGTGCTTCCTTAAATTCCTTCCTGTCGGAATGGTTATTCATTTCTTCGGGGGACTTTTTTGTGTCGGCAAGAACCGTACCGTCCTCGCTGATAAGGGTTATGCGGCTTTTGTTGGAAGAAAAATTTTCAAAAAAGCCATGATAATCATTCTTAATTGCATATTCAATGTAGTTTGCCTCATCCGCAAGCTCTTTTTGCAAACGGTCTTCAAAAACTCCGTAGAGAACGCCCAAAATCAGAATAAGACACGATATTACTGCAATGAGCGAGGTGAAAAAAGCAGAACGAAAAATCTTTTTAGTCATAAAATCTCCATTCCGCCGCTGCGCATCGGCAAAAACTTAATTCAAAATAATCTCCTTTTTGCGCAGCATATATTTTAAAGGAGATTTCGGCGCACACACCGGTGCGCCGAAAAATTTATAGAAAAGCGTTTAGGCTAATTCCGCAAATTTATATCCGATGTTTTTAACAGTTTGTATCATTGCGCCGGCTGAGCCGAGCTTAACACGCAGCTTCCGTATATGAACATCGAGAGTCCTTGACTCCTCGTAATACTCGCCCCAAACCTTGGTTAAAAGCTTGTCGCGAGTGACAACTGACCCTTCCGCTTTCAGAAGCTCAAGCAGAAGAAGATATTCTTTATATGATAAATTTATATTCTCGCCGTCGACTTTAATTATGTGCTTTTCGGAGTTTACATAAAGTGTTCCCACTTTATATTCGGAAGCCTTCCCCGAATACATTGCCGTGCGCCTTAGCAAAGCGTTAACGCGGGATACAAGCTCTGTTATCCCAAATGGCTTTGTGATGTAATCATCCGCCCCCAAATCAAGACCGGACACCTTGTCGAACTCACTGCTTTTTGCGGTAAGCAAGATTATCGGCAGGCTTTTTGTGGATATATTGCTGCGAAGCTTTTGCATTATCGTAATCCCGTCCTCGCCCGGAAGCATAATATCGAGTATCACGGCATCGGGAATCTCTGTATGGATTTCTTTCCAAAAGGAAGTGGGCTCGGGAAAATCCTTTACATCATGTCCGTCTTTTGAAAGGGCGTAGCACACAAGCTTTCTGATATTGTCATCGTCTTCAACAAGATAAATCATTTTTCATCACCTGATAATATCATATCACAAATTTCAGTCGATTTCAATAATTTTGTGAGTTCCCGTTATCGAGAAAATTACCCACTCTGCAATGTTTTCTGCGTGATCGCCTATTCTTTCAAAATATTTTGCAATCATCAGAAGGTCGATAAGTGCCTCTGCCATATCGTCATTGGCGGTTTTAACGCTTGCGATGAGCTCTCCCTTAACCTTTATGAAAAGCTCGTCAACGATGTCGTCTTGCTCAATAACCTTCTGTGCCATTTGCATATCGTGCTTAACAAAAGAATCTATGCTGTCGGTCACCATAGAAATTGTGGCTCTTGCCATATCGGTAATATGAACCTGACTGACCATGTCTGTCCGGTTGACAAAATCGGCTATTTCGGCTATGTCCAATGCCTGATCCCCGATTCTTTCCATATCCGAAATCATCTTAAGTGCAGAAGAAATTGTTCGCAAATCCCTTGCGACCGGTTGCTGTTGCAAAAGAAGACGCATACAAAGTGATTCGATTTCCCGCTCCTTGCGGTCGATTTCTCTGTCGGTTTCAAAAACCTGTTCCTTAAGCTCTTGTTTATTGGTTTCAAGATACTTTATTGCCTTTGAAATAGCTTCCTCGCACAGCGCGCCCATTGTTATCAGCTCGCTGTTCAGCGTGGAAAGCTGACGGTCAAATTTATTACGCATTATCCGAACCTCCCTGTTATATAATCCTCGGTACGCTTATCCTTCGGAGTTGAGAACATCTTTTCGGTGTCATCATACTCTATTATTTCACCCAGAAGGAAGAAAGCCGTTTTGTCTGCAATCCTGACAGCCTGTTGCATATTGTGGGTTACAGTGATTATTGTGTATTTTTCCTTGAGTTCCATTGCGAGATCCTCAATTTTAGAGGTCGAAATAGGGTCAAGTGCGGATGTCGGTTCATCCATCAAAAGGATTTCGGGCTCAACAGCCAACGCTCTTGCAATGCAAAGCCTTTGCTGTTGACCGCCGCTCATGGAAAGAGCGCTCTTTTTAAGCCTGTCCTTGCACTCATCCCAAATTGCCGCACGCTTCAGAGAGGTTTCGACAATCTCATCCAGCTTTGATCTTGATTTTATACCGTGAATTCTCGGACCGTATGCGATGTTGTCATATATGCTCATAGGAAACGGATTAGGCTTTTGAAAAACCATTCCTATGCGTTTACGAAGCTCTGTCACATCGGCGTCCTTATATATATCGGTGTTGTCAAAAACGATCTTGCCTTCTATTCTGCATTCCTTTACAAGGTCGTTCATCCTGTTAAGACATTTCAGAAATGTCGATTTACCGCAACCCGAAGGGCCTATAAGTGCGGTTATGCAGCCCTTTGGTATTGAAATATTAACATTTTTTAACGCATGATTGGTTCCGTACCACAGATTTAAGTTTTCGGCAGATATTATTTCGCTCATTTGCCGCTACCTCCTTTTTCCTTTTTTCTTGTTGCTAATTTTGCCGCAGTATTGATAAGGAATGTAAGAATTAAAAGTATAAGCGCAATCGAAAACGCCGTATCGAAATCTCCGCGTTCTTTTGCGTACATATAAAGTGAAACAGTCAGCGTAGAGCCGGCATTTCCGGGTACGGGTGCCTCAAAGAGGCTGATAATCTCGTTCGCCATTCCTGCCGTAAACAACAGCGCGGCACTTTCTCCGACTATTCTTCCTATAGACAAAATACAACCCGTTACAATTCCGTCAGCGGCACTTGGGATAACAACCGTTCTTATCATCCTCCACTTTCCGCTTCCGAGTGCAAGTGCACCTTCTCTATATGAATCGGGGACGGTTTTGAGACTTTCCTGAACCGTTCTCATGATTGTCGGAAGTGTCATAATCACAAGCGTCATGGCACCTGCTAACAAGCTTGTCCCGAGAGAGAAAAACTGAACAAATATCAACATTCCGGCAAGGCCGTATATTATGGAAGGAATTCCCGAAAGCGTTTCTGCCGTAAGCTCGATTATTTCCACAACACGCTTGTTGGGGGCATATTCATTCAGGTATATTGCCGCGCCTATACCGAGCGGCAGTGCAACAACAAGGGTCATTAAGATAATATAAATCGTGTTCAGAATATTTGGCAATATTCCGACACGGTTTCTTATTAAGCTTGGTTTGGAGCTTATAAGCTCCCAGGTTGTATTCGGAAGGCCTCTGTATATGATGTATCCTATTAAAAACGCAAGAGTAAGGACTATGACCGCCGTTGCGACATACATAAGCAGTTTAAGAACCGAATCCTTTGCTCTTCGTTTTTTTGAAATTTTATCAGTCATGGCTTCACCTATTCTTCTTTTTCACAAAATTTAATACGAGGTTTATGATAAGAATGAAGATAAAAAGTATCAGCGCAATAGAGAACAAAGCTTCTCGTTGAAGTCCGGATGAATATGACATTTCCGAAGCAACGGCTGTGGTGAGAAAGCGTACGCTTCCGAACAGACGCGGCATATTCGCAGTGTTGCCCGATACCATCATAACCGCCATCGCTTCCCCCATGGCTCTTCCTATGCCGAGTACCACGGAAGCAAAAATTCCGCTTTTTGCAGCCGGAAGAACTATTTTGAATACAGTTTCGGTCTTTGTTGCGCCCAGTGCGAGAGAGCCTTCCTCGTATTCCCTCGGAACTGCTTTGATTGCGGTTTGCGAAACGCTTATAACCGACGGTAAAATCATAATCGCCAGAACGATTATTGCCGAAAACAGCGTGGCTCCGTCGGGGATATTAAACGCTTCTCTAACAAACGGCACAATGATTATCATACCTGCAAGACCGTAAACAACCGAAGGGATTCCCGCAAGAAGCTCCGTTGCGGATGTCAATATTTTTGCTGTGCGTTTTCCGGCAAATTTTGCGATGTATACTGCACAGAAAAGCCCTATAGGAACCCCTATAGCCGTGGCTCCGAGGGTTCCCAATATCGAGCTTAATATAAACGGCAGTATGCCGTATAACGGGGTCTTTGCCGTAGGACTCCAGGTTTTTCCGAAAAGGAAGTCCGCAACGCCGATTTTTTTAATTGCAGGCAGTCCCGATGATGCGAGAAACAATGTTATAACTGCCAAAAACGCTACTGTTACAAGTCCGCAAAGAATGAAGACCATGTGCATTGATTTTTCGGTTAAGTTGCGTCTTTTCATGCTTTCAGTCCTATCTTACAACCGGAACAGCTCCGGCTTCTTTGATTAAGTCATCTGCATCCTTGCTTGTTGCAAAATCATAGAATTTCTGTGCTTCGTCCGAAAGCTTTTCGCCTTTCTTGGTTACAAGAACGAAGTTTCTCTGAATCTTATAGTCGCCGCTCTGAACAGTCTCTTCGGTAGGCTCAACGCCGTCTACGGAAAGAACTTTTACATTATCGGAAACTGCTGCCAAAGAAGCATAACCGATTGCATTCGGGTTTGAAGATACGGTCTGAATAACATCACCTGTAGATGTGAGTTCCTGGTTATACTGGCAGTTATCCTTTGTACCTGTGATGGATTCAAAGCCATCTCTTGTGCCTGAAGCAGCTTCTCTACCTATTAATACGATAGGAGCATCGTCTCCGCCAACTTCTTTCCAGTTTGTGATTTTGCCGGTGTAGATGTCGGCGATTTGCTCAACAGTAAGGTCTTCAGCCTTGTTTTCGGGATTTACAACCATTGCGATTCCGTCGATTGCAACAACCTTGCCTTCCAGGGTCTGTGCTTCTTCATCCTTAAGATCACGGCTTGAAAGACCAATGTCGCATCTTCCTTCCGATACTGCCTGAATTCCGGCGCTGGAACCTGTAGGATTGTAAGTTACTTTAACATTGTCGTTTTCTTCCATGTAGGCTTCGCTCAAAAATCCGATTACCTTTTCCATTGAGGTTGAACCGTCTGTTGAAACGGTTGCGGACTCCTTTTTTGCTTCGGTGCCATTTTTGGTTTCAGTTTCTGTTTTGCTACCGCATCCTGCCAAAAGAGCTACGGCAACGGTTAATGCCAAAATCGCTGTTATGATTTTCTTCATCAGAAATCACACTCCTTAAATTTTATTTTGTGAGTATATTATACCCTCATGTATGTTAACTCTGAAAGCTGATTTATGTTAAGTGTATGTAAATTTTAGATTTTCTTGCAAATTTGTTAAAAATAGATTGACAAATCATATTTTTTGTGTTAATATATCTATTGTTAAATATTCCTCGTTAGCTCAGTCGGTAGAGCATCTGACTGTTAATCAGAGGGTCGTTGGTTCAAGTCCAACACGAGGAGCCAAAAGAGACAAACACTTTTTATAACATAGTTATAATGATGTTTGTCTCTTTTTCTATGCAAATTTAACATAAAGGGGGGTCTTGGATTGGTAGAATTGTTTAGGAGGATTTGGGTAGATGAAGAAAATTTGGTGGATATAACATCATAATGGTGATGTTTTAAAATTGGATATTATAAATTTTGAGCACATTTTGAGTGAAATCAAGATGTGTTTTTTATATTTTAAAAGTACAAAGGAGGAAACTTACAATGACAAATAGCGAAATTGGAACTACAAAAAATATCAAACTTAAGGAGGAAGATAAAATGATGAAATTGGATTTGTATGAATCGAGATTGTTTGGTAGAATTTGTTACGGGTTTGGTAGAGATGAAGACGGCTATGTTTACATCAAAGATGATGAAGCTAGTGGAGATGATTCACAAGAAAATCTACTGAAAGGTATTTATGCAGGCTTAGCAACTCCATGATTTTGTCTAGTCGTTCGTCTTTCAGCATGTTCGAATATCCTCCAAAATGATTGAAAATGATTATTTATCATTATAATGGCCATTTGTTGACTTAAAATGATTTATCGGTTATAATGATACCATGAAGGCAAGAAAAAATCAAGCATAAATCAGAATTTTGCTGATGAAAAGGATTTGCATTATGAAACGAACGACAGAAAGATATCAGGAGAAGCAATACGAAGTGATTGTAGTCGGCGGCGGCATGGCGGGCATTTCAGCTGCTATAGAGGCTGCACGAAGCGGTGCACAGACAGCGCTTGTCCATGCGCGTCCGGTGCTTGGCGGCAATGCATCCAGTGAGATCCGCGTACACATCTCCGGTGCGGATCACAGCCTGGAGAAGCCCGATTACGCGGAAGGCGGCATCCTCTATGAGTTGATGCTTGAAAACAAGGCGCGCAACGAGAATTTCAGCTATTCCACGTGGGATCTGATCTTGTTTGAAGCGGTGAAAAAGCAGGAGAACCTGACTGTTTATCTCAACACGGTGATGTATGACTGCGAAACGGAGGAGGATCGGATCACTGCCATCCTCTGCGTGCAGGAAACGACGGAAATGCGCATGAAGCTGTCCGCACCGCTGTTTGTGGACAGCACGGGAAACGGCACACTGGGCTACTATGCCGGCGCGGAGTATCGGCAGGGCAGCGAATCGAAGGACGAAACGGGCGAGCTGCACGCGCCGGAGTCTCCCAACAATGAACGCATGGGCAACACGATCTTCTTCCGTGCACGCAATATGGGGCATCCGGTGAAGTTTACGCCGCCTGCGTTTGCAAAACACTTTACAGAGGAAGATCTCCGCTACCGGATGCACTGCGCGGTACATAAGGTAGACTATTCCACCTGCGCCGATCCGGAGAAAAACGAAAAAAACGGCGGCGTTTCCAGCCGTGGCGTTGATTATGGATATTTCTGGATCGAGCTGATGGGCGATACGGATGATATCATCACTGATTACGAAAACATCCGCGACGATCTGGTAGCCAGCCTCTATGGCGTGTGGGATCACATCAAGAACGGCGGCGATCACGGTGCAGAAAATTATGCGCTGGAATGGGTGGGCATGTTGCCCGGAACTAGAGAATCCCGGCGGTTGGTGGGCGACTATCTGCTGAATGAAACCGATATTTACGATAACCGTATCTTCGAGGATGCGGTCTGCTACGGCGGATGGTGCGTGGATCTGCATACTGCCCACGGACTGCTTGACCTTCACCGGCATCCTTCCGGCGAATGCTACTTCTTCGACGGTATTTACAGCATTCCCTATCGCTGCTACTATTCCAAAAACATCCGCAACCTGTTCATGGCAGGACGCAACATTTCCGCCACCAAGCTGGGAATGTGCAGCACGCGCATTATCGGCTGCTGCGCCATTGGCGGACAGGCAGTCGGTGCGGCGGCGGCACTCTGTACAAAGTATGGATGTACACCGAGGGAGCTTACACCGCATATCGGCGAGCTGCAGCAGATTATTCTGAAAAACGACGGTTTCCTTCCGGGCGTTGTGAATACGGATCCCGATGATCTGGCGCGGTGTGCGTCGTTCACCGCAAGTTCACATAAGCCCGGCTGCGAGCCGGAAAAAGTCATCGATGGCATCTCGCGGAAGATCGGCGATGATATGCACGGATGGGTATCGGACGGAATTGCAGAGGAGGGCGAATGTCTGGTGATGAAATGGGATGAGGCGCAGACATTGTCCGAGCTTCGCTTCACCTTCCACTCGGATTTCCGCTATCCCATCCGCGTCACCATGGCACCCAACCGTCAGAAACAGCAGCGTCCGGGCGTCCCGGCGGAGCTGGTGAAGGATTACGATGTGATTCTTCGGAAGGATGGCGAGATTGTGCATACCATTGAAGTACGCGGCAATCATCAGCGCCATAACATCCATCGGTTTGAAAAGAGCGTTTGTGATACGGTGGAGCTGCGCGTCATTTCCACCAACGGTGCAGACGAGATTACCATATTTGAAGTCAGGGCTTATTAAAATTTTATAGTGGACATTTGATAAGCTGAAGGAATACGGCAATCTGGTTTTGGCTGATCTGAACGGCGATACTGTCTATGATTATAAGGAGGTGAATTAATAGCACAATGAGATGTATGCAAAGAACATGTATGATTGAATGTGATGCGCTCCGGCATATTCCTACGCTCTGCATGGGATATGCTGTGCGTCGGGCATTTCTGGTAGGAGATGTCCATACATTTCCCCTCGCCGGGGTACAAATACGAGATATGCTGTTCCGGATCGGCGTGGAATCTGTGGTATATCAGTTCCCGCAAACGACACTGGAACCGGATGAAGTTGCCGTCGGGTCGCTGATACTTCACTATGATCCATCCTGTGACATCATCATCGGCATTGGCTCCGGCGTTATCAACGATCTGTGCAAACTGTTGGCAAATTTGACAAATCGACCGTTTATCATTGTTGCCACTGCGCCATCCATGGATGGATATGCATCGCCGCTGTCCTCCATGGTGCGGGACGGTCTGAAGGTTTCCATCCCCACCAAGAAGGCGGATCATATCGTGGCGGATCTGGACATCCTGCGGAATGCGCCGCTTCCGATGCTGAAGGCCGGCCTTGGTGATATGCTGGCAAAATATGTGAGTATCTGCGAATGGCGGCTTGGAGCGTTGATTACAGGAGAAGCCTATGATTCCGGGATCGCCGATTCGGTACGGAATGCGCTCAGAAAGTGCGTGGATCATGCGGATGGTCTGCTGCATCGTGAAGATGAGGCGATCCGTGCGGTATT
>CABUMF010000003.1 GCA_902492655.1 uncultured Eubacteriales bacterium
ATGAAAGTGAATATTACATCTTCTCCCCATATAACCTCGTCTTCGAGTACGCAAAAAATCATGCTTGATGTGATAATTGCGCTTATGTTTCCGCTTATCGGCGGCGTATATGTGTTTGGAGTGCGTGCACTGCTGGTTACGATTATTTCGATAATCGGTGCGGTTTTGGCGGAATATGTATGGGATAAGCTTACCAAGAAAGACAATACCGTATCAGACCTTTCTGCTGTTGTAACGGGTATGCTTCTGGCGTTTTGTTGCCCTGTGAGCATTCCCTTCTGGATGATTCTTGTGGGAGATGTTTTTGCCATTATTATCGCAAAGCAGTGCTTTGGCGGAATAGGTAAGAATTTTATAAACCCCGCACTTGCGGCAAGAGCCTTTATGCTTGCATCCTTCCCGGCGGCGATGACCGCATGGAAGGTAAGCATGGGATGCATCTCCGGATGGGACGCGGTTACAAGCGCAACGCCGTTGGCTGCAAATCCGGGAGAATACGGCTATTTAACATTATTTCTCGGCAAAAACCCCGGATGCATAGGGGAAACTTCTGTAATAATGATACTTTTGGGTGCGGCATATCTTGTTATTCAGAAGGTAATTGACTTAAAAATCCCGATTGCATATCTTTCGTCGATTGCACTCTTTACCTGGATTTTCGGCGGAGAAGGATTTTTTTCGGGAGATCCGCTTTATGCAATACTTTCGGGCGGCGTTATGCTCGGTGCATTCTTTATGGCAACGGATTATACAACAAGCCCGATTTCCGGAAAGGGCAAAATCATTTTCGGTATCGGCTGCGGCATAATAAACGGAATTATCAGAATTTACGGTAATTTACCCGAGGGTGTTACATATGCAATTATGGTTATGAACGCACTTGTGCCGTTTATTGATAAGTTTACACTTCCCAAAAAGTTCGGAAGGGAGGCGGCAAAATGAAAAAGGATTTTATTAAGCTTCCGCTGGTTCTGTTTCTTATCAGCGGCATTGTAACCGCACTCCTTGCCTTTGCAAACAGCGTAACGGCTCCGGTTATAGAAAAACGCAATGAGCAGTCGGTAAACGAAGCAAGGGAATCCGTGCTTTCGGGCGCAAAGGATTTCCAAAGCGTTGATTATAAAAATGACGAGGTTTCAGAGCTCGTGCGCGAAAAAAGCGGAAAGGGCTATTGCGCTTCGGTAAGCGTTAAGGGCTACGGCGGCGACATCAATATGATTGTGGGCGTTGAACCGGACGGTACTGTTACGGGTGTCAAGATTATTTCGATGTCGGAAACTGCCGGCCTCGGCGCAAAAACAAATGATGAAAAATGGCTTTCGCAATTTGTCGGAGGAAGCGGTGAATTTAAGGTTAGTAAGGACGGCGGCGAGATTGATGCCGTAACCGCCGCAACGATTTCATCAAGGGCGGTATCAAAGGGTGTTACTGCGGCGTCGCAAGCTGTAAAGGAGGTTGAAGGAATTGAAGAATAAGTTTTCTAAAATCTTTATGGACGGAATTTTGTACAACAACCCCACCTTCGTGCAGCTTATCGGTATGTGTCCGACGCTTGCCACAACAACAAGCCTTATAAACGGCTTCGGTATGGGGCTTTCCGTAACGGCGGTTCTTGTTGGCTCAAATGCGGTTATATCCATTATCAAAAAGCTTGTGCCGTCAAAAATCCGAATTGCATCGTATGTTGTTGTAATATCGGGCTTTGTAACGCTTATTGAAATGCTTCTTAAAGCATATGTTCCGGCGCTTGCCGATGCTCTCGGCGTGTTTATTCCGCTTATAGTGGTTAACTGTCTGATACTTGCCCGTGCGGAAGCGTTTGCTTCCAAAAATGCCGTGCTTCCGTCGGTTGTGGACGGACTCGGAATGGGACTCGGCTTTACGATTGCCCTGTCTGCTTTGGGCGCAATTCGTGAAATATTGGGAAGCGGAAGTATTTGCGGATTTAGTTTTATTCCTTCCGATTACAATATACTCATATTTGTGCTTCCGGCAGGAGCGTTTATTACGCTGGGTGTTCTTCTCGGCATAATTAATGCGGTAAGACTCAAAAAAGAGGAGAAAGGGGGAGGCATAAATGTTTAAAGAGCTTCTTCTTATTTCACTCTACACCATACTTGTAAACAATGTGATTTTTTCAC
This sequence comes from uncultured Eubacteriales bacterium, assembly GCA_902492655.1. GTDB lineage: Bacteria > Bacillota > Clostridia > HGM11514 > HGM11514 > CAKSKB01. Next base: position 2,142 of record CABUMF010000003.1, read on the forward strand.
AATTCTTGGGAATTTGCCCGTTCCTCGGGGTTTCAAAAAAGACGGATACGGCGCTTGGCATGGGCATGGCGGTTACATTTGTTATGACAATCGCTTCTGCTATCACATGGGCGGTTCAAAGGTTTTTGCTTGAGAGATTTAATATCGAGTTTTTGCAGACCATTGCTTTTATTCTCGTGATTGCGTGCCTTGTGCAGTTTGTGGAAATGGTGCTTCAAAAAATGAGCCCTGCTCTTTATAATTCTTTGGGAATATACCTTCCGCTGATTACAACAAACTGTGCCGTGCTCGGTATAGCAATTAAAAATATTACCAACAACTATAATTTTATAACAGCAACCGTAAGCGGTTTTGCGGGCGGTCTTAGCTTTACCCTTGCAATACTGATTTTTGCGGGTGTAAGAGAGAAAATGAGCGGTGTTCCAAAAGCACTTCAGGGCTTTCCCATTGCTCTTATTTCCGCAGGTATTCTTGCGCTTGCTTTTTCCGGATTTGCCGGTGTTATATCACTTTAAGGAGGAGTTTTGATGAATATTTTAACAGCGGTACTTTGCGTTGGCGGCGTTGGCATAGTGTTTGGCATATTGCTTGCCGTTGCGTCTAAGTTTTTCGCAGTGGAAAAAGATCCTCGTTTGGAACTTATTTGCGAAGCTCTTCCGGGCGCAAATTGCGGCGGCTGCGGATATGCAGGCTGCTCAAATCTTGCGTCTGCCGTTTTGGAGGGCAAAGCACCGGTTACGGGATGCCCTGTGGGCGGAGAAGCCTCCGCGGCTAAAATTGCCGAGATTATGGGCGTGGGCATTTCATCTTCGGAAAGAACTACCGCAACCGTACTGTGTAGCGGAAATTGCGGTGAGGACAGATTTATTTATGAAGGTCTGACCGATTGCCTTGCGGCTTCAAATCTTGCCGGAGGCTCAAAAAATTGTAAGTATGCTTGCATGGGAATGGGAACTTGCGTTTCTGTCTGCCCGTTTGATGCAATCTCGATTGTTGACGGTGTTGCGACCGTCAATGAAGATAAGTGCAAATCCTGCGGAAAATGCGTAGAGGCTTGCCCCAAGCAAATTATCAAGATTGTTCCCGTTTCAAGAAAGGTTGAGGTTAAATGCTCTTCAAAGGACAAGGGCATTATTACCAAAAATTCCTGCGAAACCGGATGCATAGGCTGCAAAATGTGCGAGCGTAATTGCGAGGCGGAGGCGGTCAGGGTTATTGATAATTGCGCAGTGATTGATTATTCAAGGTGCACCGGCTGCGGAGTATGCGTTCAAAAGTGCATCAGAAAAACCATTGTTGAAAGGAATTAATTTATGCTATACCGTAAAATTCAGCTTGACGAAACCGATGAAAATATATTTTTGGAATGTTTCGTTGCAGATTATACAGAAAATTTCATAAGAGATGCAATCCTTGTGATTCCCGGAGGAGGGTATTGCGAAATTTGCTCCAACCGTGAGGGCGAGCCTATTGCGCAAGCCTTTATGCCATATGGATTCAACGCTTTTGTATTGCATTATTCGACATTGGAAAAAGCGAAATTTCCCCGTCCGCTTATTGAGGCTTCAAAAGCGGTTGTGCATATTAAGGACAATGCAGAAGAATATCATATAAATCCCGATCGTGTGTTTGCGGTAGGCTTTTCTGCGGGAGGACATCTGACGGCATCTCTCGGAACTCTTTGGCACATGAAGGAAATCTACGATGCGGTGCCTATGGAATACGGTTACAATAAGCCTGCCGGCGTTATACCGGTTTATCCGGTGATAACCTGCTTTGAAGGAACTCATGAGGTAACAATGCAAAACATCTGCGGCTGTAAAAATCCCGACGATGAGCAGAAGAAAAAGTATTCTCTTGAGTATTGCGTTGACGAAAGAACCTGTCCCATGTTTTTGGTTCATACCGCAACGGATATGGCGGTTCCCGTAAAAAATTCTTTGGTTATGGCACAGGCGCTGTCCGAAAACCATATTCCGTTTGAACTTCATATTTTTGAAAATGCCCCTCACGGTATGGCGCTTGGTAACGCAATAACCGCGGGGAATGAGCCTCTTTACAATCAGCCTTCGCTTGCGACATGGGTTGCATCGGCGGCTGAATGGACAAAAAGACAAAGATAAGAAAAAGAGTAGTTTCGAGAACCGAAACTACTCTTTTTATCTGCTTGTGTAGATATAATCCTTAATTTTACTAAACTTACCTTCACCAATGCCTTCAACATTCATAATATCTTCAATTTTCTCGAAATTTCCGTTTTCATTTCTGTATTCGACTATTCGTTTTGCGATAGTCTGCCCTATCCCGGGGAGTTGTGAGAACTCCTCCTCGGTCATTAGATTGATATTCCCGAAGCTTCCCTGTGCCGACAACGTTGATATTTCGTCTGCTTTGGGCGTCAAATATGCGTTATTGTATGCAAATATACAACCCGAAATAATAAGGCACAGCGAAAAGGCGCATAATACGGTGTTGAGTTTTGATTGAAATGTTGTCATTTGTTAACTCTCGCTTCATCTTAAGATTACGGTAAAATTATTTCAGCTCATATGCATATAGAGATAATCTCTCGGCGTAAATCCCGAGTATTTTTTAAAAAGTCTTGAAAAATACTTGGTGTTTTTGTAGCCCGCCGCCTTTGCTACCTTGCTTATGGAAGACACGCCGCTCTCCAAAAGCTCTGCCGCTGTTTTCATCCTGACACGGAACAGATAAGACGAGAAGTTTTCGCCTGTTTTTGCCTTGAACATTCTGCTGAAATATACGGGATTTAAGTAAACGGATTGTGCAACCTCAGACAGCGATATGTCCTCTCCGCAATTATCATGAATATATTTTTTTGCCTTCTTTATTACTATTTCGTCCGACCGCAGAGCCTCTTTTTTAAGACAAGCAACATACTCCGAAAGCAAGTGCTTTGCGTTTTCAAACAGTTCATCGTTATCCTGCGATTGCTTCAAAAACGCCGCCTCGTTCTTTTTTCGCATTTCCTCCGCATGAGTGTCCTCGGAAAACAGCTTGTCGCACACAATGTTCAATACATTAAACAAAAATGTTGCGGTGTTTTCGGGAGATATTTCCCCGAGGGAGCTTTTGTACTCGTCAATAATTTTTTCTCCGTTTGCCGTATCACGCATTTTGAGGCTTGTCACAAGTCTTTCGGCATTGCCCGAATATTCAGGTTCGGTGTTTTCTTCACTGCGGTTTTTGCATGAAAATTCCATCATTTCAAAAAGCGACGAAAAGTAACGCTTTGCTTCAATAAACAAAATCATCCCGAACAGCTCAAAGGCGGTTCGTGTGCATTTGTTTGTGTAGTGGCGAAGTGAATCTCCGAGGGTTTTTGCGGATACATGCTTTGAGGGCAGAACCACAAATTGCATTTTTTCGCCCCTTGCCTTTGTCATCTGGAACGAAAATTGCTCATTGTCGGAAAGCAGATTTTTAACCGCAGTATAAAGCGTTTCTCTGCCGTATTTCCATTTGTTTGTAATATAGTTGTGATAGTCCGTTATATGCACTTCGATTAATGCGCAGGGCATACCGCAAATGCTTTGCTCCATTGAAAGCTCCGTTGCTTTTTCCCGCAATTCCTGTCTTGAAGAAATTTCGCCGTTCGTAACCGATGAGAAAAACTGCTCTCTCAAAATAGGAAGAAACTGGTTGAAATCGAGAGAGCTGACGCTTTGAAGTCTTGAAATGTTTCGCCTGTCAAGCTCAAGCTTTACCGAGGACATAGCATATGAAAATTCATCGAATCTGACAGGCTTTAAAAGATAATAATTTACGCCTGCATCAGACGCCGCTTTCGCAAGCTTCAAATCCCGGTAAGCACACAGCATCAGTATTTCGCAGCCGCAAGAAATGATTTTTGATATTTCCGATATGCCGCAGCTTATATCTATTATTACGATGTCCGTACGGCTTGTTTTAAGATAGGCAAGAGCGTCCTCCGCCTTTGAAAACATACCTTCAACCGAAAACTCGTCACTTATCATATCGGAAAGCGATTTTGCTTCGGCATTGTCGCTGTTTACAATAATAACCTTATACATTTTTTCTCGCCTCCAAAATAAGAGATACGGCACCGAAAACGCAAACCACTGTAAAACTCATGAGGTTGGATGCTATGCCGCTTGCAAGCGCAACGCTTCTTTCGGCGCCCATCATGATGAATCCGGCAGCCCAGCCTGTTTCGGTCACGCCGAAGCCCCCAAGCCCGTTTATCGGAAGGAGAGCCGCAGCCGATGCAAGAAACGATGCCGAAACCGTACGGATAAATGCAATTTCAATGCCGAACGCTATTGCAACAAAGTGCATGGAAAGATATATAAATATCCATAAAGCAACGGTTGCGGTCAAAAGAGCAAAATAATCCTTTGATGAAAGACGGGAGAGCGAAATTCTTATTTTTTCCGCAAAGCCGATTATTCTGTTTTTCGGGAAATTTCTTTTAAGCCCTGAAATTATTCTGCCCGCAAAAAACGGGGATACGGCTATAATAATTAAAGCCGTACCGCCGACATACAAAACAGAAGCCGCACTCTTCCCGATTGCAAGGACTGTGCACAGCAAAAATGACAGAAGCATAACGGTGGCGTCAAAAAATCTCACCGCCAGAAGCGTTCCGCTGCCTTGCTCTATTTTGCTTCCGCAATACTTTTTAAGAAGAAACGGGAGTGATAAATCCCCGACTTTGAAAGGAATTATCCTTCCGAAAAACTGATGCCTGAAGCAAACAAGCAGTGTTGCGGCAAAGCCTTTTTCGGGTTTTGAAATATAGTGAATTCTGAATGCACGAAGTGGATATGTAAGTATATAGCACAGCGCCGCAAAAAGCATATATTCCACATTGACATTTTTCATCTTTGAAAGCGCATCAAAATCCAGAATATTAACCGCCGCTTTAATAAAAAGAAGCGTTATTAATGCTGAAATTATTCCTATAATCCTTTTTTTCATAAATATATACCTTCAGGTTTTAATTCCTTGTAATGGTTACTAACAGTATAACATATAATTGCGGGTTGTTCAACCGTTAAACACAAAAATATTTAACTTTATTTCGCCAAATCCAAAAAAATCGCAAAAAAAGCTTGACAAACAGAGATTATTGTATTATAATAGTTCTGTTACCAATACAAACGGCGGTGTAGCTCAGCTGGCTAGAGCATACGGTTCATACCCGTACGGTCGGTGGTTCAAGTCCACTCGCCGCTACCATTTCTGTGCGGTCTGCGGGAGCTCTTCTCCTGCGGACTGTTTTTCACATATGCGGAGGTTTTAACATGTCTGATAAAAACAAGCTGTACGATGTTCATGAGATTACGGATTTCAGGGATTTGATTCGGAAAAGCGCAGATATGTACGGGGATTCCCCTGCATACTTGGTGAAGCGTAACGGTTCGCCGTATTCCCCTGTTTCCTTTGTTGAGTTTTTTGAGAAAGTCCGTTGCCTTGCCACAGCTTTTATTCGGGATTTCGATGTCAGCAGCAAAAGGGTTGCCGTTGTCAGCGAAAATCGCTTTGAATGGATGCTTACCTATCTTGCGGTCACAACGGCCGGCGGAGTAATCGTTCCTATTGATAAGGAGCTTCCGATTGATGAGATTAATTCGTTGATTGAATGCTCCGGCACGAATATTTGCGTATGCTCAAAAAAGTATTATGATGCCGTTAATTCCGAAAGGCTTGAAAAGGTGATCAATATGGATTGCGATTTCGAGTCTTATGTAGAGCGTGGCGCAGAATTTATAAAAGAGGGCGACACCTCTTACGATAATGTTAAAATAAATCCCGAGGAAATGACGGCTTTGATTTACACCTCGGGTACTACGGATGTTGCGAAGGGCGTAATGCTTTCGCAGAAGAATATAGTTGTGAATATTATGAGCATGAGCAGGAATATAAAAATATATCGTGAAGATGTGTTTTTGTGCCTGCTTCCGCTTCATCACACATATGAATGTACTGCCGGATTTTTGTGTCCGCTGTATCTCGGTGCGTGCGTTGCATTCTGCGAGGGGCTTATGCACGTTCAAAAAAACATGGTTGAATCGGGTACTTCCGTAATTTTGGGCGTTCCGGCGATTTTTGAAAATATGCACAGGAAGATTTTCAAAACCGCCGAAAAGCAGGGTAAGCTTAAAAAACTTAAAGCGGCAATGCGCTTAAGCGGTGCCCTTTCGGGGCTTGGAATTGATGTTACGGACAAGCTGTTTGGGGATATTAAGAAATCCTTCGGCGGAAGGCTCCGACTTTTGATAAGCGGTGCAGCTGCCGGTGATACGAGTTTGGCAAAGGATTTCAGAAGGATGGGAATTATGTTCCTTCAGGGCTATGGGCTTACGGAGTGTTCTCCTATTGTCGGCGTTAATCGTGATGTCGATTTCAGAGATGATTCTGCCGGCAAGGTGCTCGATTGTATGGAAATAAGGATAGACGATGCTGATAGTGACGGCATAGGTGAAATAACGGTAAAGGGCGAAAATGTTATGCTCGGGTACTATAACAACCCCGAGGCTACCGACGCTGTTTTGAAGGACGGCTGGCTGAAAACAGGAGATGTGGGTTATGTGGATAAGGACGGCTTTATTTATATAACCGGCAGGAAAAAGACGGTTATCATTGCTTCAAACGGTAAGAATGTTTTCCCCGAAGAAATCGAGGCAAAGCTCGGTGCATACCGTGAAATTAAGGAATGTGTAATACTCGGTGCGAAGAATGAGAAAACGGGCGAGGTTGAAATCTGCGCGGAAGTTTTCCCCGATTTCGATGTGTTCGGCGGTTCTTCGGACGATGTTATTATGGCAAGAGTTGAGGCGATTGTTAAAGAGGTTAACGGAAAAGAACCTATTTTCAAGAAAATAAGAAAGGTTCATATCCGAAAAGAAGAGTTTGAAAAAACCACAACTCAGAAAATTAAAAGGTACAAGATGTGATTTTTTGTGAATGTGAATGTGAATGACAGGCTTACATTAAAGAAAAAACATCCTTGCGGTGAGTTTGAATGGGATGTCCTGAGGGTTGGTGCGGATTTTAAGATAAAGTGCCGCACTTGCGGCGCTTTGGTTATGATACCTCGTGAGAAGATAGAAAAAAACATCAAAAAAATCAACGGATCGGCACCCATAAAGAAGTGAATAATCAAATGATTAAACCACAATATGTTGCGTTTTTTTCGCTCAAAATCGGTTTAATCGGATTTTTGCGTTTTCATCTTTGTGGAATTTGCACAAAATGGGCATGCTGTTTTTGTGCACAATAAACAAACGACAAGAATTGACAAATCGGTGGACAAACGCAACCGTCAAGGCAAACCGCCAAAGCGGTTTTAACGGCATTAAGCCAAAAATGGTTTACATAAAACTGCATTTTGCCGGCTTTCGGAGCTTGAAATATTTTCAAAACCGGCATATAATAGTGTTGATAATGCGGAATTAATACCGCGTTAGCATATAATCTTATGGAAAAGAGAGGTGTTTGGATGCTGCCCCACTTAAGGGATTTTTACAGTTCTGTAAAACAAAAGACAAAGCTTATCGGGCCGAAATTGGGGAAAGCAAAAGAATCGGGTTTAAGGTTTATTAAAAATTCAGTGAATGATGTAAAGGATTTTGATATTAAAAAGGTAATTGAAGCTGTAAACACGCGCGCATTGTATGCTGTTTGCGCATCGTTGTTTGCGACTGTCGGAATATTGCTTCTTTACGGACTGGGAATAAGGTTCGGGTATCATGTTTACATGGGTAATGAATATGTTGCTTCTGTTTCGAGCAAATCTGTTCTTACCGTTTCCATGAAAAATGTCAACCGTGAACTTGGGTACAAATATGATTATAAGGACAAAAAACCGACGACTAAGCTTGCGATTGTTAAAAATCCTTCGTCAGACACCATAACAAAGGATATTCTGTCAAGGCTCGACGATGTGTCCGAAAGTCTTGTGCTTACGGTAAACGGCACACAGCTTGCGGCATTTTCCGGTACAAACGATGCCACCGAGGTTTTGAACGAAGTGCTTGAAATATCGGCTGCACCGGGTTCTTCAACTGCCGAGTTTGCAGACGAGCTCGAATTTGAAAAGCAGTATGTAAGAACGACCGGAATTTTGGATAAAGAAACCGCAGTTGATTATCTTACATCCTATGAGATTGAGCCGAGAACATACACTCTGCGTGACAACGATACCATTGATACCGTTTCAAAAAGATACAGAATATCAAAAGAGGAGCTTATTAACAGGAATACATCCCTTACGGAAGATGATTTCAAACCCGGTACGGAAATTATCGTTAATTGCCCTAAAAAAAGGCTTTCGGTAAAGTCGGATTTCAACACAAGCGTTCTGGAGGAAATTCCGTACGAAACAAAGCAGATTGATGATTCGACGCTTTATAAGGGAATGATCAGCGTCAAAAAGCCCGGCGTTGCGGGTGAAAAGGAAGTAAGCCGTATATCCTCCGAGGTTGACGGCGTGAGAGTAGCTTGTAATGTTATAAGCGAAACCGTTGTAAAGCAGCCTGTAAGTCAGGTTGAAGCTGTCGGTACGAAGGAGTTCGGAAACGGCGAAGCAACCGGCGAATTTGTAAGACCTGTGGCAGGTGTTATTACATCCCGTTACGGGCAGAGATGGGGACGGCTCCACAAAGGAGTTGACATCGGCGCAAATACCGGCGATCCCATACGAGCTGCCGACGGCGGCGTGGTTGTTTCGGCTGGTGACGAAAACGACGGATACGGTATTAAGGTAGTAATTGACCACGGAAATGATTGCTATACCCTTTACGGCCATTGCAGTGAAGCTTTGGTTAAGGCAGGTATGCGTGTGGAAAAGGGAGATATTATTGCGAAGGTCGGAAGCACAGGTGACAGCACCGGACCGCATCTTCACTTTGAAATCGTTTACAAAGGTCAGGCTTTGGACCCGATTCCGTTTATAGAAGGCGGTCAGCTTATTCCCGAATCCGAAGCCGAGCTTGCCGCAAGAGAAAAGGCAAGGGCTGAGAAAGAAGCGGCAGAAAAAGCCGAAAAAGAAAAGCTTGAGGCGGAAAAGAACAACATTCCTGCCGAGGGTTCCGATGTACAGCCGACAAATCCCGATGAAACCCGGGGCGAGGAGCAGAATGATTCATCGCCCAACGAAGAAAAGCCCGTCGAGGATGCGGTTGTTCCCGATGAACAAAAGGAAGGCGAAAGCCCTTTCTATCAGCAAAATACCGAGGATAATCCCGAGACTGCTCAAAACTAAGGCTACATAAAAGGGAATGTTGCGAATATTTGCAACATTCCCTTTTTGATATTGTTTTTTATTAATCAATTTTGAATATATTAAGTCCTGTTTCGTCGTCATAAAACCTGTCGACGGTTCCGTCAATCAAGCTTACCACCATTTCGCAGGTTCCGCTTACAACGGCTTTATTTAAGTGACCTCCGAAAACCTCGCCCTTTTCATTTCCGGCACTTAAGTGAATATGCGTGTAAAAATCGCCGTTCATGGTGTTGATTGTGCCTAGCAGCGATACTATTTCAAGATCTCCTTTAAATTCGTTTGAATAGTATTCTTTTTTGGCTACATCATAAACGCCCACAACAAGCTCGTCTATAGCGCCGATTGCAGATATGCTTGCAAGCTTGATGTTCTCCTTGAGAGCAAGCTCCTTTATTTTTTCGAGAATTTCTTCGCCTCTGTCTATTCTTACCACTATTTTGTTTCCGAATTTTTTGTAAACCATTTTGCAATCCTCTCTTTTTTCATAATATTAATTCAGGAAAATCAAAAAACGGGATTTTCCTCATAATTTTAAGCGATTTTATGACATTTAAAAAACTTTTGCGGAATTTTAAGACAAACAACACCTTTTCCAAGCTAATTATATCATAAAGCGAGACTGCTGTCAATGCGCAACCGAAAAAGCCGGAGACTGTTTTTTGTGCGGTGATTTGCGGTTTTAGGTTTATGAATTTCATAAAAAAATTCAAAAAAGGTATTTACAAATCGAAAAAATTGTGATATAATCTTCAATGACCGTTTGCTGAGAAACAGGACAAAAGCCCGTTTATCGGGGTTTCTCCCGCCTTTTTCCCGGCATTTTGGTGACAAAATAATCGGAGGTGAATGCTATGTTAAAGGAAGTTAAAACTTCAATCATTGATGAGTTTAAGACTCATGAGGGTGATACCGGTTCTCCTGAGGTTCAGGTTGCTATTCTCACAGAGAGAATTAACCACCTCAACGAACATCTTAAGGAGCACAAGAAGGATCATCATTCAAGAAGAGGTCTTTTGAAGATGGTTGGTCAGAGAAGAGGTCTTCTCAACTACCTTCAGAAGAAGGATATCGAGAGATATCGTGCTCTTATCGCAAAGCTCAATTTGAGAAAATAGTTGCACAATCAGGCAAGGCGGTTTCATACCGCCTTGTCCTTATTGCATATTAAAAATCTTTGGAAATGATGTAGGAATTTAGCAGTTAGACAAGCTTCCGAAGGCGGTCGGGGGTTTATCTAAGTGCTGAATGCCGCATTTTTTCCAAGTATTATTGGAGGTATTTTTGTGGAAAGAAAATTCGAGTATAATTTAGCCGGCAGACCGCTTGTTGTCGAAACGGGCAAGCTGGCACAGCTGGCAAACGGTTCCGCCCTTATAAGATACGGCGATACCGTAGTGCTTTCAACGGCAACAGCAGCAAAATCACCCAGAGAGGGTGTTGACTTTTTCCCTCTCAGCGTTGACTATGAAGAAAAGCTTTATTCGGTAGGTAAAATCCCCGGCAGCTTTACAAAGCGTGAGGGCAAGCCTACGGACAAGGCTATACTTACATCCCGTGTTATTGACAGACCTATCCGTCCGCTTTTCCCGAAGGATATGAGAAACGATGTTTCCGTTGTTTCCACCGTTATGTCGGTTGAACAGGACAATTCTCCCGAAATTGCGGCAATGATTGGCTCGTCAATCGCTATTTCCATTTCGGATATTCCCTTTGACGGCCCTATCGGCGGTGTTTTTGTCGGTATGGTTGACGGCGAAATCGTTATCAATCCTACCGTTGAGCAGCGTGAAAAGAGCACACTTCAGCTCACAGTTGCGGGCACCAAGGAAAAGGTGGTTATGATTGAGGCAGGCGCAAAGGAAGTTTCCGAGGACGATATGTACAATGCAATCGTTACGGCGCACAAGGAAATCATAAAGATTTGCGAATTTATAGAAACAATCGTTGCCGAAATCGGCAAGCCCAAGTTTGAATATGAACCCCATACAGTTGATAGCGAGCTTTATGAGGATACAAAGGCTTACGCAAAGGAAGCTATCGAAAAGGCTCTTGATACAGACGATAAGACGGTAAGGGATAACAACCTTGCAGTTGTTATTGCAGATACTCTTGAGCATTTTGCGGAGAAGTATCCCGAGCTTACCGAGGCTGAGCTTCGTGAAGTTTTTGAAAAAATACAGAAGGAGATCGTGCGTCATTGGCTTATTGATGAGCATAAGCGTGTTGACGGCCGTGCGATAGATCAGATTCGTCCCCTTTCGGCAGATGTTTCTATTTTGCCTAGAACTCACGGCTCCGGTCTTTTCCAGAGAGGTCAGACTCAGGTTCTTACAACAGTTACACTCGGGCCTATGAGCGAGGCTCAGAAGCTTGACGGTCTTGACGAGGAGGAGGAAAAGAGATATATTCATCACTATAATTTCCCGTCCTACTCAGTTGGCGAAACAAAGCCTTCAAGAGGCCCGGGAAGAAGAGAAATCGGTCACGGTGCTTTGGCTGAGCGTGCTCTTGAGCCTGTTATTCCGCCGGTTTCAGAATTTCCTTATGCTATAAGACTTGTGTCTGAGGTGCTCAGCTCTAACGGTTCAACATCCCAGGGAAGCGTTTGCGGTTCAACCCTTGCGCTTATGGATGCCGGTGTTCCGATTAAGGCACCCGTTGCGGGTATTTCCGTAGGACTTGTTACCGACGGTGACAGGCATCTTACAATGATTGATATTCAGGGACTTGAAGATTTCTACGGAGATATGGACTTTAAGGTTGCAGGTACCAAAAGCGGTATCACCGCAATTCAGATGGATATAAAAATCCACGGTCTTACCTATGACATCATTAAGGAAGCTTTTGCTAAGACAAAGGCTGCCCGTGAATACATTTTGGACGAGGTTATGCTTAAGGCTATCCCGAGCGTAAGAGAAGAGCTTTCGCCTTATGCTCCTAAGATTACCACAATCACAATCAATCCCGAAAAGATTCGTGAGCTTATCGGCCCCGGAGGAAAGGTTATTCAGGGTATTGTTGCTGAGAGCGGTGCTAAGATAGATATTGAGGAAGACGGTACGGTTTATGTTGCCGCTGTTGACCAGGCGTCCGGCAATAAGGCTCTTGAAATGATAAACGATATTGTTCGTGAGCCGGAGGTTGGCGAGATTTATACAGGCCGCGTTGTTTCCGTAAAGGAATTTGGTGCGTTCGTTGAATTTCTTCCCGGAAAAGAAGGCCTTTGCCATATTTCCGAGCTTGACACAAAGAGAGTCGGAAAGGTTGAGGATGTAGTTCACGAGGGTGATGAAATTGTTGTAAAGCTCAAAAACATTGATGCTAAAACCGGAAAGTTCAGCCTTTCGAGAAAAGAAGCTTTGAAAAAAGAAGAAGAATAATAATTAAGGCATTGTGAAAAAATTTCACAATGCCTTACTTTTATTCCAATATGAACTTTGCGAAAAATTCGGATTGGTGAAAATCCATAACCTCGCTTTTTACGGGGGAGTACGAAATGTAGTGCTCGTGGGGCGTTTCATCTCCGCATTTGAAAAGATTTGCATACATCGTGTCGGTATGCGTTCCGAAAGCCTCGTCAATAAATTCAAAGGGAATTGTAAATTGCAATACCCATTTTTCTTCATTAACATAGGATTTTACTTCAAAATATTCTCTGTCATTTTTCGGAAACTCGCCGTCATAGCTTGATGTTCTTATTGCAAGGTACATCGTTCCGAAGGGGTTGAACTCAAAATTAAGGTATCTCTTATCGTTTTCGTTGGGACGAATGAAAAGCTCCATGCAGCTGTCGCGATAAACATCGCTGTTTTGTACGGTTTGTCTTGCAAGAAGCGGCTTTTCATCAGTTTCCATTTTAATGTGAATACCGTAATCCGAGTAAAGCAAACGCCCGATTGTGCTTATTTTTTCGGAACACTTTATCCAGTTTTCATGCGTGATTTCCGCAATTTCCGCATCGTTCCACGCCGCATCGTCAAAAGAAGTTATCCTATCGGCGATTTTTTTAATCGAATACATATCAAACGCTCCCTTAAAATTCAGGCTCATATTCCTGTACAATGCTTTCGTAGCAGATTTCCCGCACCTCAATATCTTTAATTTTAAGCTTTGTTGTGTAGGGAGAAAAGCCGACATGACCGCCCTTTATAGGGGACGGGTCAATGAGCTCACATATCATTTTGCCGTCTGCCAAAAGAAAATTATGCCCGTCAATTGCGCCGCAGGTTATTGAAACCTCGCTTCCCGGCTCGTAGTGATAAAGGGAAGTGGTAGCATAAAGCCCTGTAGCCATGTTGCGTTCGATACCGCTTTTTCCGTCATACCAGCCGTTAAGACCGCATACATAGGATTCTCCGAGATAATCGGTTTCCCTGTCCCAATGTGCGCAATAAACCGCATTGACATCCCTTGTTGCCGGAAGAACCGTTGCGGCTGTGAAGCTGAGCATCACATTTCCGGGATAGCTTTCTTTGCTGAATAGAATCCCGCCCTTGTTGCCACGCTCGGCACCTATGAGCCATCCGTCACGATATTCCCATTCTCCGCCCATGGGCATCCAGTAATCCCTCCAGTTTTCAGAGGGACTGTACTTTAATAAAACAGGCGATTTAGAAGGATATATTGTTTTTCCGAGGAGTGAAATTTTATCCACCGATAACACATCCTTTAATTGCACTCTGCCGTGAGAGGACCTGCAAGCTCCTTAAGATAGAACAGCTTACCGGGAAGCGTCGGCATATAGGTTGATGTAATATGCATATCGGGGCCGTAATGAAGGGTTGTAAGGAAGCTCATTCCCTGCCATCCCATTCCGCGTCCGAGTGCTCCGTCCGCACCGCCGATTATGTAGTCAGCCTGCAAGAAAAGTCCTGGTCCGATAGTGTTTGCTCTGCAAGGAACAAGCGTTGTACGGCTTTTGAAGCTTGTTATTGCATTCTGCTCTATTGTAAGAGGATGAAGCTTCGCTCCAAGACGGAAGTTTGCACTTTTCCACTCGGCCTCGGAAGCGTAATCTTCCGCAAAGTGAGGCTCCCAGAAAGCAATGTGGCACATTCTGCCTATACCGAATACAAGTACAAGCTTTGCACCTTCCGCTTTAAGCTTTGCGATCTTTTCGGGATATGTGGGAAGATTTTCCTTTGTTGCAAAATTTCTTTGCTGCGGAGGAATTGTAAGGCTTCCCAGCTTATCAAAGAATGCTTCCTTCATGCTATACTCAAAGGATGCCGGATTGTCCGATGAAAGGGTGTTTCCTTCTCCGTCAGCCCATTCGTCCATATTAAATGTGTACACATGAGAGCAGTCAACATTCCAGGATTTAAGAAAATATACTGCCCACTTATACATTCCCATAGGACCTACGGGAAGAATTATGGCAAGCTTTTTGCCCTCGTCCTTTGCAAGCTTAATCTGCAAGGCTATTTCATGCCCCATGTATGTGTCAAAATCATTGATGTTATCACATTCAACAGGCGTGAAATCCTTATGCCAGAAGGCTTCGCGAGATACTCCTTTTTCGCAGCACTCGTCAATTTTTTTCATGTCCCAGCCCTTCGGGTAAAATCCTTCCAAAAGGCTTCCTTCAACTGTAGATAAAAAATCCATAATCAAAAACTTCCTTTCTTATGCTTTATTATTGCTGCCGAAAAGACGCATTTTTGTTTTTACTACTTCCTTAACGGCATTTTTGGCATCATCAAATAAAATTTCGTGGTTTTCGCTGCCGATGTACGCTTCTCTTGCAGCTACGCACATTTCGGTGCAAATATTAACTTTTCTTATTCCGTGCTTAATCGTATTTTTGAAATCATCGTCCGTAAGACCGCTTCCTCCGTGAAGCACAAGGGGCTTTTCGGCAACCGAGTATATTTCGGACAGACGGTTTATATCAAGCACGGGTTTTTTTATGTATTTTCCGTGAGCCGTACCGATTGCTACGGCAAGGGCATCAACATCAGCCCTTTCGATAAAGTCATTGACCTGCTCGGTTTTTGTGTAGTAATCCGAGCAATTAAAATCGTTTTCGTTATTGCCCGCACCGACGTGCCCAAGCTCAGCCTCAACGCTTACTCCCAAGGAATGCGCAACCTTGCTTATTTCTTTAGTGTTTGCTATATTTTCTTCGTAAGGAAGGGCACTTCCGTCGTACATAACAGACGAAAAGCCGTTTCTTATAGCGTCCATGATTTTTCCGTAATTTGTTCCGTGGTCAAAATGCAGACAAACGGGAACGGTCAGTTTTCTTGCAATGTGTCTCATAATCTCTGCGGCATATTCAAACGGAATCAACGGAAGATGAACCTCCGCAACACCGAGAATAAGCGGGCTTTTTTCTTCTTCGGCGGCTTCTGCTATGCCGCGTGCCATCTCGAGGTTCAGCAAATTAAAATGCCCCACCGCATACTTTTTTTCTTCGGCATCTTTAAGTATTTCTTCAAGTGTAACTAACATTTATTATACTCCTTTACGGTTTCTTTCAGCTCGGTATAATCTGCTGTCCACGATGTTGCTCCTTTATAAAGAACAGACCTTCCTCCCGTTTCGTTCGCTATCAGGGCGCAGGTTTTAATGTCCTCACCGTGAGCATACGCTGCGATAAATCCGGAACAAAAGCTGTCGCCTGCTCCGGTTGTGTCAACAGCCTTGAGCTTTTTCGAGGGGAAATGTATTCCTTTTTCCATGGAGGCTGTCTTCAAAAAGCAACCCTTGGAGCCCAGCTTTATAACTGCGTTTGAAACTCCCTTTTTAATAAATATATCAGCTGCTTCTTCGGGGGATTCGGCTTTTGCAATATTGACTGCCTCGTCAATACTTGGCATGAAAAAGTCGATATACGGCATTGACATATCCAAAAGCTCTCCCCATCTTCCCGAATCATCCCAGCACACATCAACAAATGTTGTTTTGCCGAGCTTTTTACATTTTTTCAAAAACTCTGCTGTTTCTTTTCCGTCAAAGGTGTGCAACAGAAATGAACCGGTCACAAAAACAATATCGCAGTCCTCGATAATCGAAAAATCAATATCCTTTTCCGAGAATGTACCGTTTGCTCCTACACAGTGGAAAAACGAACGCTCTCCGTCGTCGCTTATCATAAGAACCGATGTTGATGTTTGGGTTTCGCTGTCGGTGCACAAGCCCGATACCCCGACTCCCGATTCCTCCAAGCGTTCCTTTAGGAAACGCCCGAATATATCAGTGCCGACCTTGCCGACAATTTCGGTTTCAACACCAAGCTTTTTGATGTTGATTGCCGCTGTCATGGCATTGCCGCCGTTATGAAGCGTAATTGAGTTTACCGGGAGCAAAACACCTTTGTCGGGATAGCTGTTAACCGGCTCTGTAATAATATCCGCCACGAGAATGCCTACACAAGCTACTTTTTTCATGGCAGCAACCTCTTTGGCAAAATCTTCGGCCATGCAAGGCACTGAGTAAACCCTTCAGCATATTGAACTCCGCATTGAAGACCTCTGTATCTTGCGCAGGTCTTTACGAACTCGGCAAAATCAATATTGTCGTGATCCCTCATCCACTTAAGCTGACTTACATGACATTCGAGCATTTCGAGCTTTTTGTCAATCTGCTCCGAAATATCCACATATTCCGTGGGGATAAAGTTTACCCCTGCAAGGTTATCCATATAGTAAAGCGGAGTAACCTCCGATTTTCCCGGGGATGCGGTTTTATAATGCGGTACGCTTGCGGCGAAAGTCGCATCGAACACCAGGCGGCTTACCGCAAGGTGATCGGGCATATAATCATTCGGCGCATGAGTAATGATGAAATCGGGCTGAGCAGTGCGGATTACATCAACAACCAAATCTCTTTGAGCCTTGCTTCCTTCATAAACCATGAGATCGCCCACATCGCAGGTTACCACCTCAATTCCTGCAAGAGAGCCGGCATTTTTTGCTTCCTGTATTCGCATATTACGAAGCTCGTCGGGCTCGATAATTTCATGACCGAGATTTCCGTTAGCCACATGGCATACGGTTACTTTATCTCCCCTTGCAACGCATTTTGCAAGTGTTCCCGCACAATTTATTTCCATATCGTCAGGATGACATCCTATTGCAAGCACATTCATTTTAAATCACTCCAAATTTATTATTTTCCTTGTTGCATTTCGGCAATGGATTCCAAAATTGCATCAGCCATATATTCAAGCTGACTGTCCTCCAGACCGTAGAGAGGCAGGTGTGTAAAACGATGATAGAACACCTCTTCGCATACGGGGCAGGTTTTTGCAATCTCGTCAGAGTCATAGCCCATGTCGGACACAACCTTGAAACGATACAAAGGGCCGAAATGAGGAATGTTGGTAACGCCCTTTTCTTCAAGCTTTTTCTTCAATACCTGTATATCTCCGCCTGCCTTTTCGGGGTCAATCTGGAGTAAGTACATATGGAATGTAGGCTTAATATCATCATCGCCAAGCTTTTGAGGAATTATAGCATCGTTACCCTCAAAACGGCTGTTGAGATATTCTGCTGCACTGCGGCGCTTTGCGATGATTTGTTCATTTCTTGCAACCTGAAGCTTAAGTCCCAGGCCTTGAATTTCCGTCGGAGAATAATTGAGCGCAACGAAGGGCTTTTCCTTTCCAGGAATAGGCGTGATGTTATAAAGCCAGTTCTTTATGGGAGCCGTGAAATCAAGTCCCAAAAATCTCGCACGCTTCATTTCGTCGCCGAATCCCGGAATGTTTGTTGTTGCAATGCCGCCTTCGCCGAAGGAAGTAATATTTTTAACTTCATGGAAGCTGAATGCCGCAAAATCTCCTATTGTTCCTATGCGTTTGCCTTTGTACATTGCTCCGAAAGCGTGTGCGGCATCTTCCAAAACCAGTATATTATGCTTTTTTGCAAGCTCCATAATCGGGTCAAGATCTACCGGATAACCGCCGATGTGAACAGGTACAATCATCTTTGTTTTCGGTGTAATCTTGCGGGCAACATCTTTAGGGTCCATATTTATTGTGCGAGGGTCAACATCCGCAAATACAAGCTTTGCGCCTACGGCAAGAGGATATGCCATTGTTGCAACGAATGTAATTGCAGGAACAATTACCTCATCGCCTTCCTTAAGACCTGCGTATTTATATGCAATCTCAAATCCGGATGTTGCATTTGTTACAAATGTACTGCTGTTTGTACCGAGATACTCGTTGCAGGCTTGCTCTGCCGCTTCAACCTGAGTTCCGGTGGAAAGCTTTCCCGGCGGAGTTGAAATAGCGTCAAGCTTTTTAACCTGTTCATAAACAGCATTGCATGCCTGCTCATATTCTTCGCCATTTCCCTGCATCAGAAAGCGAATGATTTCCATAAGGTCAGCTACATTGTAGTTTTCACCTACCGCTGCCCAAGGAACCCTTGTTTCACCTGTGTTATACCTGAAATCAGTTGATTTTCCCATGAAAAATCCTCCCTTTATTTAATATAGTTTTAGATAATAAAATTCATTTACTGTTTGAATTAATTGTATCATATAAATATGTATTTGTCAAGATATTGACAACATTATTGTAAAATGTTATAATAAGTATGTAAAATTACTGAGAAGAGGTTATTAAATGAACCGTTTAGTCGGAAATGCACAGCTTATTCAAAAGGTCAATAGGCTTAAAGTGCTGAATTATATCAGGAGAAATCCTGATGTTGCAAGACCTGCCGTTGCTCATCAAACAGGGCTTTCGGTCGCATCCCTTACAAACATAACAACATATTTGCTTGATAAGGGCTTGATTGCCGAAAACGGAACCGAGACCGTTGCAAGAGTGGGAAGAAAAGGAACCCTTCTTCGTTTCAAGGCGGATACATACGGGCTTATATGCGTATTTCTTAACATGAAAAGCGTTAATATCGCATATACCGATCTTGAAGGAAGAGTGATTGCAAACATTCTTGCGGATACCGACAGCTTAAAGCCCCGGGATTTTATTGATACTGTTCACGAGGGCATATCGTTTCTTGTTGAAAAATATGATAAAAAACAAATTCTCGGGATAGAAATTGCAATTTCGGGCTTGGTTTTGGACGGAAGCAGATTTGTATTATCGTCCAGCCTCAAGTGGACGGAATTCAATCTTAAAGATGAGCTTGAAAGCGAAACGGGAATACCTGTATTTATAGATAATGTTACGGATGTTAAGGCGGCATGGTATTTTCATTCCGAAAAGCAAAATCGCAAGGATAATATGCTTATGGTTGACCTTGAAAACGGTATAGGAGCGTGCCAGTTCTATAAAGGTGAAATGAACCGTGCAATGATAGGTGAAATAGGGCATACAACCGTCGAAAAGGACGGCGAGCCTTGTTTTTGCGGTAACAGAGGGTGCCTTGAGGCAATGTGCTCTGTGCCGAGGATTTTGCAGCTTTACGCCGATTACAGCGGGTGCGGGACGGTTTCCTCCAAGGAATTGGTTCAAAAGCTTGAAAACGGTGATCAGATCGCAATCCGTGCGGTGAGAGAATGTTCGCAGTATCTCGGAATCGGGCTTGCGAATCTTGTAAATCTCTGCAAGCCGTCTGTTATTGCAATAAATACCGGGGGCGAAAAGCTTCTCTGCCATGTGATAAAGTTTGCGGTGCCTGAGCTCAAACGCCGTGCGTATCCTGCGCTTTTGGAAGAGCTTAATATTTGCGAGGTTTCAATCAGCGATGAGGACGCCATGAGAGGTGCTGCGTTCAATCTTTGCGACAGAATTTTTGATTTGGCGTTTGAAGGGAATATTATAGATTAAAAAAATGGGTTGTAGCAATCGGTTACAACCCATTTTAATTATTGCTTTGCCATAAGTGATACTGCGGAATAATCGTCTTCTGAATATTGAAATTCGGTCAAGTCATATTCGTTCATCAAATAGCTGTTTCCGTCCTTTTCAACCGTGCCCACGCTTTTGAGCTTAAACCCGAGAGGCTCCGTGGAAATATTTATTATGTACGGATATGCATAAGATTTGCACAGGGGGCGAAGAGTTATACGGTCAAAAACAGCAAGCTTTTCGATATAGCCTTCCTCCGGGGGATTTACATCAAAAGAAGCCGATGCGCCGAAGGGAACATCATATTTTTTGACGCTGTACAATGTGTTTATACCGGCTGCCGATTTTTTGTATGTATAAACAAACGCCATTGCGGAAACCGTTTCGTCACAATTTACGGTTACCTTAAAGCTTTCGCTTGTGTTAAGTGAAACATCCACGCTTTCGCTTGCAAAAACACAGCTCGGAAAAATGAGCATAACCAAAATCATTGAAAGTATTTTTTTCATTATTTTTACCTCCCTTTAATGCTTTTAATAACATATCTTGCGTAAAAGCTTGCCGAAAAAAATGTTATCGAGAATACTGTAAAAAGCGTAAGAGTGCTTGCAATGGGCATACTTATCGCTTGGGGTATAAACGAGCTGAAATATATCATCAGAATAATAAGCGGATAAATGAGCGTTGCGCCCAGCGCAAGTACATTCATCGGAAGCTTTGCAAGCGTAATGATGAATGCGTTTGTATAAAGCTCCAAAACAGAAGCACGGTTTCGTGCCATCAGGTTATAAACAAATATCTGAACCATATACAAAATAGCAATAAGCGCACCGAAAAGCCATGTCATATATGACGATAAAAGCCCGTCGGTAAAGCCGAAATAGAGAAGATTATAAATAAATCCGAATGCAAACAGAATATTTACAATCCCTATTGCAATGCCTTGCTTAAAATGCTTTTTGAAAGCGGAAAAATAGCTTGAAATATCAAGTGACTGCTCCCCGTCAAGATAATCGTTAAAAACTTGGACAAGAGCCGCAGACGAAACCCCTATTGTGATTATCGGAATACAGCTAACAACAAATGCCGCATTGAGAATAATTAATTTCCCGAACTTTCTGAAAATAAGCTCAAGACATAAAAATATGCCTTTTCTTTGGGGAGCGTTTTCCGGAACTCCCTTGCCCGGTTTTTCGTAATTGAAAAATCCAAAAAAGCCTGCCATAGTAAATGCTTGTCCTTTCCTTAAGTAAAGAAATGTACCGAGTGTATATATATTTTATAACAAAAACCGAAAATAATCAACCTTTTTATGAAAAAACAGTTTACAATTTTAAAAAAGTGTTGTATAATTAATTGTATTATATAAAATCGGTGGTTTTTTATGATAAAAATTCTTATTAAAAAGTTCATTGCTGATTACGATAATACAGATAATAAGGATGTAAGGCAGAAATACGGAATACTTGCCGGTGTTTTGGGGATAATTTGCAATCTTTTGCTTGTTGTTGTTAAGCTTATTTCCGGTTTTGCCATGAACAGTATCGCAATTATATCCGACGGGCTGAACAATCTGTCGGATATGGGTTCGTCTTTGGTTACTGTAATAGGAGCAAAGCTCAGCGCAAAACGCCCGGATAGCGATCATCCGTTCGGCCACGGAAGGTTTGAGTATATTTCCGCTCTTATTGTATCCTTTATCATCATATATATGGGTGTTGAAACCTTTATCGGTTCGGTAAAAAAGGTGATTGAGCCGCAAAAGGTTATATTTAACCCTTATATTATAATTTTGCTTGTGCTTTCGTGTTTTGTAAAGCTGTGGATGTATTCGTACAACAAATACATGGGCAAAAGAATAGATTCGGTTATGCTGAAGGCGGCGGCAAGCGACAGCTTAAACGATGTTTTTGCAACCGGTGCCGTTGTTGCGGCGACTGTTCTGGGAATATTTTTGAAAAGGTTTCCCATGGACGGCGTGCTCGGTGTTGTTGTATCGGTTTTGATACTGAAAAGCGGCTTTGACATCGCAAAGGACACAATCGCAAAGCTTTTGGGGCAGCCGCCGAGTGCGGAAACTGTCAAAAAAATCCGTGATATTATTATGTCGGGCGAGGGTATTATCGGGGTTCACGACCTTATTGTGCATGACTACGGTCCGGGGCGGATTATCGCATCGGCTCATGCGGAGGTTCCCGACGATGAGAATATTACCCGTATTCACGAGATAATTGACAGCCTTGAAAGAAAAATTTGTGACGAATTGGGAATAATAATGGTACTCCATATGGACCCGATTGCGGTGAATTGTCCCAAAACAAATCAGCTCAAGGGAATGGTAGTTAAGATTATCGGGGAAATTAATCCCGATATAACAATGCATGACTTCAGGATTACCGACGGGCAGGATAACATAAATCTGATTTTTGATATTGTTGTTCCTTCCGGATATTCGGAAGAAGAAATTAATGAAATAAGGGAAAGGATTTCATCAACTGTTAAGGCACAAAACGAGCAGTGCAGTACGGTTATAAATGTTGATGAATTGTAAGGAGATGTACATATGACAAACAAATTGATTGAAAGCAAAACAAAAAGACTGGTAATTCTTGCCGTATTTTCGGCTATTATAGCTGTAATGGCATTTACTGTGGGGTATATTCCACTCGGTTTTATGAACGCAACGATTATTCATATTCCCGTAATTATCGGTGCTATTCTTCTGGGGCCTGTGGAAGGCGGAATTTTAGGGTTTGTTTTCGGGCTTACAAGCTTAATTAACAACACTATAAGACCTAACATAACATCCTTTTGTTTTACTCCTTTTTATTCGCTTGATCCGAGATTTTCGGGATCGTTTAAGAGTATTCTTATTTGCTTTGTTCCGAGAATACTTATCGGTGTTATTGCCGCTCTTCTTTTCAGAGCGCTTATGAAAACAAAGCTCAATAAAGGTGTTTCTCTTGCAATTACGGGATTTATCGGCTCAATGGTAAATACAATCTTTGTAATGGGCGGAATATATTTTCTTTACGGTGAAAGCTATGCGGCTGCAAAGGGCATGGGCTTTTCGGCGCTGTTTAAGGTTATTATGGGAGTTGTGGGCGTAAACGGTGTGCCCGAGGCAATAGTTGCGGCTATACTTACGGCGGCAATAACCGCACCGGTCATGAAATATCTTAAAAAACAACAATAGTCAAAGTATTTATAATTTACTTTGTGAAATAATATACAAAACGGTTTTGCTCATCGAAAGGACAAAAATTAAATATGTGCGGATTTGTAGGATTTTTGAATGATTGCGACAATACAAAAAATGTGTTGGAGCTTATGATGGATAGAATTAAACACAGAGGGCCCGATTCTGACGGTATGTATGTTGATGACGACATTGCTCTCGGGTTTCGCCGTCTGAGCATTATTGACCTCAAAAACGGCAGTCAGCCGATTTTCAATGAGGATTCATCCCTTGTAATGGTGTTTAACGGTGAGATTTATAATTACCGTCAGCTACGAGAGGAGCTTATAAAAAAGGGGCATACTTTCAGGACCGAAACAGACAGTGAAACAATCATTCACGGATATGAGGAGTTCGGTGAAGAACTGCCCAATAAGCTTCGGGGTATGTTTGCGTTCGTCATCTGGGATAAAAACAATAAAGAGCTTTTCGGTGCCCGTGATTATTTCGGCATTAAGCCTCTTTATTACGCAAAGCAGGACGGGCATTTTCTGTTCGGCTCGGAGATAAAGTCATTTATTCCACATCCGTATTTTAAGCGTGAGCTTAACGAGGACGCGCTTGAGAGCTATCTTTCGTTCCAGTATTCGGGACTTGACGAAACCTTCTTTAAGGGCGTTTTCAGGCTTCGTCCGGCGCATTATTTCAAGCTTAAGGACGGCAATATGGAAATAAAACGCTATTGGCAGGTGAAGTTTGACGAGGAAAAAGGTCACGATATGGATTACTGGGTTGATGAAATAAGTAAGACCTTTGATGAGTCGGTTGAAGCCCACAAAATCAGCGATGTTGAAGTCGGTTCGTTTTTGTCAAGCGGTGTTGATTCAAGCTATGTTGCGTGCCGTGCAAATGTCGATAAAACATTCACCGTGGGCTTTGCAAATGAAAAATACAATGAAATCAGCTATGCCAAGGATTTGGCAAAGTATATAAATGTCGAAAATATAAATAAGGTTATAACCCCCGAGGAGTATGGGATGTTCTGCCTAAGGTTCAGTATCATATGGACGAGCCGTTGGCAGACCCTGCGGCGGTTGCACTTTATTTTGTATGCCAGATTGCATCGGAGCATCTCAAGGTTGTTCTCTCGGGAGAGGGAGCGGATGAGATTTTCGGAGGATACAATCTGTACAAAGAGCCCTACGATGTTTCGTGGTATTACAAAATTCCCAGATGTATCCGCAGAATTATCGGAAAGGCGGCTTCTGTTTTTCCGAATGCGAGAGGGTTTAATTTCCTTGTTAGGCGAGGCAAGGATGTGGAAGAATGGTTCATCGGAAATGCAAATATTTTTTCCGAGAAGGAAAGAAAGAAGCTTCTTAAAATCAAAACGAACGCTCCTAAGCCTCAGCTTGTCACAAAGGAATATTACGATAAGGTTCAGGATAAGGATATGGTTACAAAAATGCAGTTTGTTGAGCTGCATACCTGGCTTGCCGGAGATATTCTTTTGAAGGCGGACAAAATGAGCATGGCACATTCCCTTGAACTCAGAGTTCCCTTCCTTGACAAAAAAATCATGGCTCTTGCAGAAAAAATTCCGGTAGAATACCGTGTAAGCAAAGAAAATACCAAGCTTGCCTTAAGGAATGCCGCAATGCGTGCAATGCCAAAGGAAACCGCAAACAAAAAGAAACTCGGTTTCCCGGTTCCGATTCGTGTTTGGCTTAAAGAGGATAAGTATTACAATAAGGTAAGAGGCTACTTTGAAGGCGAAGCCTCAAAGAAGTATTTTAATACCGATGCCCTCATAAAATTGCTTGATGAGCACAAGTCCGGCAAGCGCGATAACAGCAGAAAGATTTGGACGGTTTTTTCGTTTTTGCTTTGGTATGAACAGTTTATGCAAGCTTGAAAGGCTGTGGTGAATGTTTTATGGTCCAACAATTCGTTGATTTTATAATGAGCGTTTTCGGCAATCTTTTCGGAGTGTTTATATTGTCGATGTCGCCTATTCTTGAGCTGAGAGGCTCCATTCCGGTAGGCTATGCACTCGGAAGATATGCATGGTGGCAGGTGTATCTTGCGGCGGTTTTAGGTAATACGATCGTAATTCCCTTTGCCGTGTTTTTCCTGCGGAAAATATTTCGGCTCATGCGAAAAATCAAGATTTTTTCAAGGCTTATTGACAGAATTGAAAATAAGGCTCAAAAGAATGCGGACAAAATCAGAAACGGAATTAAAATCGGTTTGTATTTCTTTGTTGCAATTCCGCTTCCGGGTACGGGTGCTTGGACGGGTTCCCTTGTTGCATCGTTTCTTGATATGAAGCTTAAGGATTGCTTCTGGCCGATTTTTCTCGGAGTTTTGACTGCCGGCGCAATTACTACCATAGTTGTTTACGGCGGAGTCGGTATATTACGGTCGATATTTTAATAATCGTGAGAATAGGATGAATTTTAGTGGATAAATTAGTTATCAACGGCGGCAATAAGCTGTTCGGAGAGGTTAATATTAGCGGTGCCAAAAATGCCGCCTTGCCGATAATTGCCGCAACGGCTTTGGTTGAGGGCAGATGCGTTATCGAAAATGTCCCCAATATTAAGGATGTTGATGTTTTGCTTGAGATTCTCAGGCTTCTCGGCGCGTGCGTGAGGTATAACCGTGACGGAGTGATAGATATTGATTGCTCGGGGCTTAACAAAAGCCGTGCGGTTGAGCCGATAGTTACAAAAATGAGGGCTTCCTATTATCTTCTGGGTGTTCTTTTGGCACGCTTTCATTCGGCTGATGTTGCTCTCCCCGGAGGGTGCGATTTCGGGGGCAGGCCGATTGACCAGCACATTAAAGGCTTTGAAATACTGGGTGCAAAAACCGTTGTGGAGGATGACATCGTATCTACCCGTGCAGAGGACGGACTTTGGGGCGGCTCTGTTTATCTTGATGTTGTTTCTGTGGGAGCGACGATAAATATTATGCTTTGCGCCGTTATGGCAGAGGGTATGACGGTTATCGACAACGCCGCAAAAGAGCCTCATGTTGTTGACCTTGCAAATTTTCTTAACTCCATGGGTGCCAAGATTAAGGGCGCAGGAACAGATACAATAAGAATTATGGGTGTGAAGTCGCTTCACGGTTGTAATTATTCTATTATTCCCGATCAGATTGAAGCCGGTACATTTATGGTTGCCGCCGCCGCCTGCGGTGGAAATGTTCTTGTTAAAAATGTAATTCCCAAGCATTTGGAGGCAATCACCGCAAAGCTTATAGAAATGAAAATTCGCATAGAAGAATACGACGATTCCGTTCGTGTGCTCCGAGACGAGGAACCGATACATAAAGCAAATATCAAAACATTGCCATACCCCGGTTTTCCGACGGATATGCAGCCTCTTGCGGTTATGCTTCTGACAATCGCTGAAGGAACGAGCACGGTTCGTGAGGATGTGTGGGAAAGCCGTTTTCAATATGTTGACCAGCTCCGGCGCATGGGCGCAAACATTAAGGTTAACGGAAAAACCGCAGTTATTGAAGGCGTAAATCAGCTTATCGGATGCTCTGTAAGGTCTACCGACCTTCGTGCGGGCGCCGCAATGCTTATTGCGGGGCTTATCGCAAAGGGAACGACAGAGCTTTATAATCTAACACATATCGACCGCGGATATGAAAATTTTGAAAGCAAGCTTCGTATGCTCGGTGCCGACATAACACGAATAAACGATGTTGAGGATGTAGTGCCGTGTTAAGGCTTTGCTCGCTTTACAGCGGAAGCAGCGGTAATTGCATACTTGTTGAGGACGGTCATACAAGGATTTTGGTGGATTGCGGTGTCAGCGGCAAAAAAATCGAGCAGGCACTTTCGTCCTGCGGTATTGACATTAAATCCGTAAACGCCGTTCTTGTAACGCACGAACATTCGGACCATGTGCAGTCTGTCGGGATTGTTCACAGAAAAAGCGGCGCGGAAATTTTTGCAAATGAGGGTACTTTCGGTGCCTTTGAAAATACGATAGGACGCTACGATGAGTCCGCAATTACCATTTTTGACGGCAAATTTGCTGTGGGAGATATTGAGGTTACACCCTTTTCAATACCCCATGACGCAAAAGACCCCGTTGGTTACTCGTTTTCCGACGGGATAAAAAAGGTTTCGGTTTGCACCGATATAGGGTATGTGACCGACGAGGTCAGAAAAAATGTACTTGGAAGCGAAATTACGCTAATTGAAGCAAATCACGATGTTGAAATGCTGAAATCCGGACCTTATCCTTATGTTCTTAAAAAAAGAATCCTTTCCGACAAGGGGCATCTTTCAAACGAGAATGCGGGAATGCTTTGTAAAATGCTGGTGGAGAACGGCTCGAGGGATATAATACTCGGTCATTTAAGTCAGCACAACAATCATCCCGACCTTGCGTATGTCACCGTAAAATCCATACTTCAGGAAAACGGAATAAAAATTTCCGATTGCTGTCTTTCGGTGGCTTCGAGGGAATTTCCGGGGGAAATGCATATATGTTAAAGGTCAAGCTTATTGTTTTGGGAAAGCTAAAGGAAAAATATTGGGCAGATGCGGCAAAGGAGTATATAAAAAGGCTTTCGGGATATTGTAAAATCGAGGTTTGCGAAATAAGGGATTTACCTGTGCCGGAAAACCCGTGCGAAGGTGAAATAGAAACAATTCTTTCAAAAGAAGCGGATGAAATAATCAGGCAACTCGGAACCGTGAGAAATGTTATATCGCTTTGCATCGAAGGCAAGAGCATCTCTTCAGAGGAGCTTTCGGAGCTTCTCGGGAACGCCGAAATGAACGGTGGCAGTATAGCGTTTATTATCGGCAGCTCTCACGGACTTCACGAAAAGGTAAAGCGGCTGTCAACGGGCCGAATTTCGTTTTCTAAAATGACTTTTCCGCATCAGCTTGCAAGAATAATGCTTCTTGAGCAGATTTATAGAGGTTTTAAAATTAAGAAAGGCGAAAATTATCATAAATAGACCGGCACTTCCGTATAATTTATCGGGGGTGCTTTTCAAATGTCGGGCGAAAATATGAAGGATGCACAAAACATTATTCTCGAAAACAGGCGTAAACTGAGCGTTTCGGGTGTGGAGGAGGTCATAAGCTTTGACGATAAGCTGATTGTTCTCAAAACCACTCTCGGAAACCTTACCGTAAAGGGG
Source organism: uncultured Eubacteriales bacterium (assembly GCA_902492655.1). GTDB lineage: Bacteria > Bacillota > Clostridia > HGM11514 > HGM11514 > CAKSKB01. Next base: position 30,540 of record CABUMF010000003.1, read on the forward strand.
GAAGACTTGCATATAAACAGGCTGAATGTTGAGTCGGGAGATGTCATGATTGACGGTATTGCGGACAGTCTGACATACTCAAAATCCAAATCGGATGAAAGCTTTTTCGGGAGGCTTCTTAAATAATGGAGATCCATGCTTGCCGCCAGGCCGCCATATTTCTGGCGGCAACGGCTTCGGGTTTGTGCATAGGGGTGGTATATGACTTATTAAAGCTCTTAAGAAGGAGCTTTGGTGCAGGAAATGCCGCTGTTGCTTTTACCGACATTTTATTTTGGATTATTTCCGCCGTATTTGTGTTTGGAATAAATATGGCGGTGGCAGACGGCGAGACAAGAGTTTTCCAGCTGGTCGGTGTGATTTTGGGAGCAATTATATTTTTTTCCGCGCTTTCAAAGCCCTTTGAAAAGCTGTTTTCGCTTTTAGCGTCGTGTTTTCGTTTTGCACTGAAATTTATCCTTTTGCCCCTTGTTTTTATATTTAATATTATAAGAAAAGTAATCTTCATAAGCGAAAAAAGATGCGGAAAAATCGGCTTTATCATTATGTTTTATCACAGTAAATTAAGAAAAAATATTAACCTTATTAAAAAAATTAGAAAAAGCACTTGAAAAATTGTCGAAATAATTGTATAATATAATTGAAACGAAGTAATGACAGAGGTGTTTTTTATGCCGAGAAAAAAGCGTTTAAAACTTAATAATATATTTCGTGACAAAAACGGTAAGTTCAAATATATGTATGTATTTTGGGCAGCCATTGCTGTTTGGGCGTGCTATGTTTTTGTTTCGCAGCAGATAAATCTTTCTGACCAGAAGCGTCAGATTGCCGAAATTTCAAGCAAAATCGAGGCTGCCGAACAAGAAAACAAAGAGCTTAATTCCACACTTTCGTCGGTCGGAACGGACGAGTATGTAGAAAGCGTTGCGCGTCAGAATCTCGGATACACAAAATCAAACGAACAGGTGTTTGTTGATTCATCAAAAGCAAAGAAATAGAAAGTTCTGCCGCAGGTTGGGCAGAACTTTGTTTTATGGAGTAAAATATGGGTTTTATTAAAAGAAATTCTATCGAGCTAAAGTTTTTTGCGGTGTTTTTCCTGTTTGCGGCGGCTCTTACTCAGTGTTCGGTTTCCCCTCTCATATACCCGGATGAGGCAGGCTATATCGGGTGGGTTTACAAGCTGATTTACGGAAGCGGTGACGGACTTCGGTATCTTCCGGGATACAGTCTTTTGATTTCACCCGCATTTTTGATTTGCGACGGAATAAGAACCGCCTTTATGCTTGTCACGCTGATAAACTCTGCTCTGTACGGGCTTTTTGCGGCAGTTTGTCTTAAGATTTCAAAGGTATTCAATTTTGAAAATCCTCTGCTTTGCGCCGCTGCGGTTGCGCTTTATCCGTCTGTTGCTATATATGCAAACCTTGCTCTTTGCGAGGTTCTTTTGTCCTTTATTTTTGTTGCAATGCTCTATTTTGTGTACAGGCTTTCAGAGAATACAGCATCAAAAACAAATTGGGCAATGCTTATATTTTTGGCCGTTTATGCGTGTATGACTCATTCACGGGCGGTAGGTCTTATTCCTGCGGTTATTTTGGCGATTGCACCTGCGGTTTTCTCGAAAGGCTCAAAACGCATGAAAGTTATTTTTTCTGCGATTTGTGCTGTCGGTGTTTTATGCGTGGTGGGGCTGTTTTTGTACCTTTTGGCACATTCGGAAACCGTTAATGCGGCTCATATGCTGGGACAGATGAAAAATCTTCTGTCACCTCGGGGCTTTATAAACTTTATCACAACGCTTATTTCACAGTTTTCTTATCTTGAAATGGCGACCTACGGATTTTTGGTTGTGGGAATATATTATGCGTTTTCGGCACTCAGGGACGAAAAACTGCGTTCCGCGGCGATGTTTTCTCTTTTATCAATTTGCTTTGCAGCAATAATTTCCGCAGTTTTTCTGTATCACCACGAGCGGCCGGACCATATAATTTACGGAAGATATAATGAGTATGCTCTTTCCGGCATTATGTTTTTCGGTATTTCGGGCTTTCTCAAATCCGGAGCTAAACGCAGATTGCTGTTGTTTTCGCTTTTGTCCGGGGTAATTACCGGGGCTTTGTATTCAAAAACGCTTGTGGGTTTAGACAATAATCTTTGTCACACCTGGGGGATATACCTTTATAAAGCATTTTTCTTCAAATTTTCGTATATTGAGGTTTTTGCTCTTTTCTTTTTGGTGTCTGCGGTATTATTCCTTATAAAAAAGCCGAAGATTACCGTTGCTTTGCTTTGTGTTTTGTTCGCTGTGGGAATAATTTATACGGAATATGATTATTTTTATAACGGCGCACAGCCGAGGCAGGAATATCCTCAACTTGCATCGCTTTTAAAGGACGAAAAAACGGTTTCCGCCGATGTTATAGAGGGCGACTCAATGGTATATCCTTGGGAATACTATAATTATACGGTTTACAACAAAAATCTTTCCTTCAAAGATAATTCGAGATACACGCTCTGCCGCAAAAGGCTTGACGATATGGTTCTGATAGGCAAAGAAAAGTATTCACCCGTTTATCTTTATGCAAAAGACGGAACGGCGGTCGATGAAACGGGTGAGCCGAGGGCTTCTGTGACAGTTACGGCAAGCGATGACAATTACATTGCGGTGACATATGAAAATTTAGGCGCTCCGTGGCTTTGCCTTGACAGTGCGGACGATACCGTCAGCGCCGTTCGTGCGGGGATGAGAGTTTATAAAGACGGAGTATTGATAGACGATGTGCGTCGGGATTTTGCCGATAATGTCTATGAAAAAGCAGGCGTTATATTTGATTTCCCCTATGAAAACGGCGAGTACACGGTGATTATCGAAACAATACGAGAATTTAAATTTCGGGGCGGGGAGCTTTCTTTGAGCGTGAATGTTTCGGAAGACGGTATTGACATAAATGAAAGCAATGCCGTAATTTCTGCCGGATTTACCGAATTCGATCCTCTGCAGATTAAGGGAGCGGAAGGCTTTTACAGATATTATGTAATGCCCTCCGGAGCAAAACTGACGGGACTTTATCTTAACGGAAGCTATCTTACGATTGAAACCTTCGGGGAGCACGAACAGCTTGATGTGGAGGTTTTGGGGAACGGTAAGCCTCTTGAGTTTATAAGCTTTGACGGCAAAAACTATGTTTTTGAGATTTCCGAACCCATAGAAGAGCTTGAAATAAGGTCATCCACATATAAGTATTGCGATAACGCCCTTTCGTTTTTGACTACGGAATCAAACATAAAAGCGGTTGATTATTTTGTAAGAGGTATGAAAAAGGTATTTGATGTAAGGCTTGACCACCGTGATTACGGTGTTGATATTAAAAAAATACATATAGATTAGGAGGTCTATTTATGAAAATGAATATTACGATCGCAAGACAATACGGCAGCGGAGGACACGACATCGGAAGGCTTGTTGCACAATGGTTGGGAATAGATTTTTACGATAAGGAAATTCTTGCAATAGCCGCCAAGGAAAGCGGAATAGATGTTGCTCACTTTGAGGCGGCGGACGAAAAGCCCACAAACAGCTTTTTGTATTCCATTGCGATGTCGGGCCAGATTTATGCCAATGCCGGAGACTTTTTGACAAATGACAAGCTTTTTGCATTCCAAAGCAATGCGATTCTCAAAACTGCCCGGGAAAATGCCGGTGTTTTTGTCGGTCGCTGTGCTGATTATATTTTGCGTGACTTGCCGAATGTTGTGAAGGTGTTTATCCATTCGGACGACGAATCGAGAATTAAAAGAATAACGGAAATCAAAAATGTCGGAGAAGCGGAAGCAAAGAGCATTATCAAAAAGGCTGACAAAAAGAGAATGAGCTACTATAATTTCTATGCGGACGGGAAATGGGGAGATCAATCCCTTTATGACCTCTCAATCAACTCCGCAAAGCTCGGGATAGAAGGAACAGCCGAGGCAATATGCGATTTTGTTAAAAGAGTTGAAAATGTATAAGTAAGCGGTCAGGCAGAAGAAGGCTCGTATTTTCTGCCTGACCGCATTTTTTAAAACAGACATTCCTTTTTGCTGTACTTTATCACCTCGCCGTCGCTTGCGTCAAGCTTAAATAAGTATTCGGTTTTTCCGTAGTTGAACGATACGAGATATATGGGCTTTCCGTGGTCGTAGCCCAGATTTGTTTTAAGATGAAGTGCGTCCGAAAGCGATAATCCTGCGGAGCGTACAGCAATTCTTTCCGCCTTATCCGAGCTTATGTTTGCATCCTTTCCGCAGCCCGAAAGAATGACGCAAAAAATTATGCAAATTATAATCAGAAATCGTTTCATGATAAATTCCCCCTACTACTATTATTTATTCATAATATTTGATATTTATGTTTACTTTTTCGGTAATTTGTAGTAAAATATATCAGGAGGTGATGAAGCGTGGATTATGTTTCTGTTTTCAGTGATGATTTTTCATCCCCTGAATGGAAGGTAAAAAACGGTGATTGCGATTTGCTTTGCAAAGGTATTTTGCAAAGGTGCGGCGGATACCGTGATTTTACGCTCCAGAATGTGCTTTATCTTGACAGGCTGTACGGTGCGGATAAAAGAATTTGCCGAATAGAGGCTGAGTTTTATGCCGATTCAGTTATGAACATACATTTTTTCAGAACGGACACCACCGGGCAGTTGCCTAACGAAAGTGAATTTGTTGTGGATTTCAAAAATCAAAGGCTTGCAATGTGCGCCCTTTGCGATGAGCGGTTTATATATGACGAAAGCTATGTTTGCGAGAGCGATTTTAGCCTTAAGCCGGGCGTATATACCGTTGAGATTGAAAAGGATGACTGCATAAATATCTTAAGAATCAAAGGAGAAAGAACCTATTCGTTAAAATTGTTCGGTGTTTCGGCAGGCTGTCAGCAAGGCTTTTACGGGCTTTCGCTAAGGGAAGGAACGCCGTTCAGGCTTAAAAATATTGATATAAGCATAATGAACCGTCCTAAAATCTGCTTTGTGGGCGACAGCATAACGGAAGGTTGCAGATTGAACGAAATGTCGGGCAAGGAAGCAAGAAAATACTGCTATTCGAGAATTCTTCGTGAAAGAATAGGAAACTGCCTGATTTCTGCCGCCGGAAGCGACACCATAGATCATGTGCTTCAGAAATTTGAAACCGAATATAAATATATTCATCCCGAGTACATTTCGGTTATTATCGGGACGAACGGCTCAAATGAGGACAACAGTGCGGAAAATTACAAAAAAATAGCGGACAAATGCAATGAATACGGCATAAAGCTGATATTAAACCATATACCGCCCACAGATTATTGCGATTATAGGACAAGAAACATAAATATTGACTCTGTCGGCGCAATCGGGTTTGACACAGAAACGGTTCTGCTTAAAGACGGAAAACTCGATGAGGATAAATTCGACAGTGATATGATTCATCCGAACGCCAACGGAAACCGTGCAATAGCGGATTATTTTTACGAAAAAATTGTTGAGGTGATTGAAAATGACATATAAGGAAGATGCAAAAAAAGCGGTTCTTGAGGTTATAGAGGCTTCAAAGATAAAAAAGGGCGAGCTGTTTGTTGTAGGCTGTTCCTCCAGTGAAATCATAGGCAAAAAAATCGGTACGGATTCAAATGTCGATGTGGCAAAGGAGGTATTTGACGCGATATATGAGGTTCTTTCCGAAAGGGGCATATATATGGCGGCGCAGTGCTGCGAGCATCTTAACCGCGCTCTCATAATTGAGGCGGAGGCCGCCGAAAAATTCGGATATTTGCCCGTAAATGCCGTACCCCAGCCGAAGGCGGGAGGCTCCTTTGCAACGGCGGCATATAAGGCGTTCAAAAATCCTGTTGCGGTTGAGAAAATAAGCGCAAAGGCAGGAATGGACATCGGAGAAACGCTTATCGGTATGCATATTGCACCTGTTTGCGTGCCTCTAAGAATTTCCGTAAAAAAAATCGGGGAAGCCAACCTTATTTGTGCTCGTTCCCGTCTTAAATTTATAGGCGGAGCAAGGGCTGTGTATAACGAGGAGTTGATGTGATGTATCAAAACGCAATCGAGCTTTCCCACGAGTATATTGAAAGAACGGTAGTGCCTAAAGATACGGTGATAGATGCCACCGCAGGAAACGGCAACGATACGCTTTTCCTTGCAAACCTTGTAGGAGACGGCGGCAAGGTATATGCGTTTGATATACAAAAATCCGCTGTCGAGAACACAAAAAAGAGGCTTTCCGATGCCGGAGTTTCGGATCGCTGTGAGGTAATACTTGACGGGCACCAGAACATGAAAAAGTATGTGACCGGCCCCGTTAAAGCGGTTATGTTTAATTTCGGGTATCTTCCGGGAGGGGATCACAGTATATTTACTTCCGCAGAGACATCCATTCCGGCAATAAATGCGGCAATGGAGCTTATTTCGGATGACGGAATAATCACGCTTGCGATTTATTACGGAGGCGACAGCGGCTTTGAAGAACATGATGCACTGCTAAACTATCTAAAAACCATAAGCAACAAGGAATACAGCGTATTATATCATGATTTTATCAATTATCCGAATTGTCCGCCTCTTGTGGTCAGTATAACAAGGAGTAAAAAAGGATGCAAAAAGCGATATTAGTCGGCATAAATACAGGAACACGCGGAATACTTGAGGATTCGAGCGAGGAAACAATGAACGAACTTTCGGCTCTTGCCGAAACCGCAGGTGCGCAAACCGTTTCTGTCGTAATTCAGAATAGGCAACTTGCAGAGCCCGCAACGCTCATCGGCAAAGGGAAGCTCGAGGAGGTTTGCGAGCTTTGCAGAATACACGAGCCGGACTATGTGATATTCGATGATGAATTGTCGGGTTCTCAGGTGAGAAATCTTGAAGAAGCAACAGGCACAACGGTTATTGACAGAAGCAGGCTTATTCTCGATATTTTTGCTAAAAGGGCAACAACGGGTGAGGGAAAGTGTCAGGTTGAGCTTGCACAGCTTAAATATATGCTTCCGAGGCTTTCGGGAATAGGCGCATCACTTTCCCGTCAGGGAGGCGGAATAGGCTCAAGAGGGCCGGGAGAAACAAAGCTTGAAGCCGACAGGCGGCACATCGGAGCAAGGATAAGCAAGCTGAGAGCAGATCTTAAGGAAATAGAAAAGCACCGCGGTGTTATGCGCAGTCAAAGGCTTAAAAGCGGAGTGAAGTCGGTTGCGATAGTAGGTTATACAAATGCCGGAAAATCCACTCTTATCAACACTCTTACAAATGCGGGAGCGGTTTCTGAGGACAAGCTTTTTTGCACTCTTGACCCTCTTACAAAAAAGCTCAGAATAGAGGATGAGCTTGATGTTGTGCTTACAGATACCGTAGGTTTTATAAGGAAGCTTCCGCATCACCTTGTCGAGGCTTTTAAATCCACGCTTGAGGAAAGCGTTTATGCGGATCTTATTTTGCACGTTGTGGATGCTTCCTCCCCTGAGTTTGAGGCGCATATGATGGTGGTTAACAATCTTCTTGCAGAGCTCGGCGCAGGCGAAAAACCCGTTATAATCGTTCTGAACAAAGCGGATAAGGCGGAATTTATACCCAATATTTCAAATTCCGTTGTTATTTCCGCAAAAACAGGCGAAGGGACAAACGAGCTTTTGCACCTCATAAAAACAACTCTTGAACCGCCCAAAAGAAAGGTTCGGCTGTTGATTCCTTATACTGACGGTGCGGTAGTATCGTTTGTTTATGAAAACTGTAAAATCGAATCGGAAAACCATACCGAAAACGGCTGTGAGCTGACGGCTACGGTCGAAAACGAGCATTTTTCCAAAGTAGAAAGGTATGTTACGGATGAGTTATAGGACTGTAGTCGGCGATGGAAGCGGAGAATATGTTGAAAAGCGTTCCAAATTTATCGCAAATGCCTACCATGTTGAATCCGAGGAGGAGGCACTTGCGATAATCGAGGAAACACGAAAAAAATATTGGGATGCACGCCATTGCGTCTATGCATATGTAATAAGAAACAATAATATTGCAAGGTTTTCGGACGACGGCGAGCCTTCAAAAAGCGCCGGAGCACCGATTATGGATATATTAAGTCGGGAAGGTCTTTACGATTGCCTGATTACTGTTGTTCGATATTTCGGAGGGGTGCTTTTGGGAGTCGGAGGTCTTGTCCGGGCATATTCCGTGAGCGCAAAAAGCGCAATCGAGGATGCGGGAACCGTCCTTATGGAGCCGTGCAGCGTTTTTGGGGTTACGGTTTCTTATTCCGATTGGGGAAAGCTCCAGAATATTGTGCGCACGGATAATGCCCAAATTACAAAATCCGAGTTTTCCGAGAATGTCTATGCGGAAATTACCGTAAAATCAGAACTTTCGGAAAAATTAAGGGCGGACATAAACGAAATTTTTAACGCTTCGCTTGAACTTTCGCTTATTTGCGAGGAGTACAGAGGAGTAAACTGTGGCTTGTAAACAAAATTTAACAAAAAATATGCTTGACAAACGGTGGGGTTATATATTATAATTGAGTAGGAATAATATGAAAAAAACCTCTGTTGAGCAAACAATTACGGTTTTAAATATAAATTTTTTCTTTTTTTATTTTATTTTACATATATAAAAGTTAAATATTTATTTTTTAAAGCTTATCCCTGCTGTAATCATATTCCGACAGAGGGTCCTTCGGGGCATATTCGGATGTTTTTTCGGCATGGGTTTTTTGTTTTTTGGAGGATATGCATTCCGCAGTGCTTCTTGCCAAAGCGTGTGGTAATGTGGGGTTTCCCGTTTTTCCATCGTCGTACGGGAATGTTTTAATTTATGTTTAAGGAGGTGTAGTCGCATTTGGATATAGTTATATATTGCGTGCTTGGCGCGGTTGCGCTTCTTTTGGGAATCGGCGGTTTTTTTGCCGGTATAGGCTATCGCAAAAAGGTTGCCGAGGGCGAACTCGGCAGTGCCGAGGAGCAAGCCAAAAAAATTCTTAATGACGCTTATAAGCAAGCGGAATCCAAAAAGAGAGAAATGACTCTTGAGGCAAAAGAAGAAATTCAGAAGCTGCGCAGCGAATATGATAAGGAAGTCAAGGAAAAACGCAATGAATTAAACCGTCAGGACAGACGCCTTCAGCAGAAGGAGGATTCTCTTGACAAGAAAATCGAAAATGCGGAAAAGAAAGAAGCCGCTCTCGCAGAAAAGGCAGAAGCGGTAGAAAAATCAAGAAAAGAAATCGAAAGCCTTAAGGAAAAGGAAATGGCGCTTTTGGAAAGAATTGCGGATATGTCAACCGCAGAAGCGAAAGACCTTCTTCTTAAAAAGGTTGAATGTGAAATCAGACACGAAACGGCAAAGATGATCAGCGACATCGAAAGCAAAGCAAAGGACGAGGCTGACGATAAGGCTAAAAATATCATCGGTTTGGCAATCCAGAGATGCGCTGCCGATCATGTTACGGAATCTACGGTTTCCGTTGTATCGCTCCCCAATGATGAAATGAAGGGAAGAATCATCGGCAGAGAGGGCAGAAATATCCGTGCCATTGAAACCCTCACGGGTATAGATTTGATTATTGACGATACTCCCGAGGCAGTAATATTGTCCGGGTTCGATCCGGTAAGACGAGAGGTTGCAAGAATTGCCCTTGAAAGGCTTATTTCGGACGGAAGAATTCACCCTGCAAGAATCGAAGAAACCGTTGAACGCGCCAAAAAGGAAGTTGCGGCTAAAATTAAATCCGAGGGTGAGCGTGCAACATTTGAAACAGGTGTTCACGGGCTTCATCCCGAGCTTGTCAAGCTGCTTGGTAAAATGTGCTTCAGAACAAGCTACGGGCAGAATGTTCTTCAGCATTCCATTGAGGTTGCGCACATCGCAGGTCTTATGGCAGGCGAGCTCGGCGCTGATATTACCATAGCAAAGCGTGCCGGACTTTTGCATGACATCGGCAAATCGGTTGACCATGAGGTGGAAGGCTCTCATGTAACAATCGGTGCGGAGCTTGCTAAAAAGTACGGTGAAACCGAGGATATTATTCATCCTATCATGGCTCACCACGGCGATGTTGAATGTAAAACTCTTATTGCTTGCCTTGTTCAGGCGGCTGATGCTATTTCCGCCGCAAGACCGGGCGCAAGACGGGAAAACATCGAAAATTACATTAAACGACTCGAAAAGCTTGAAGAAATCGCAAACGGCTTTGAGGGTGTTGAAACATCCTACGCTATTCAGGCAGGACGCGAAATCAGAATTATGGTTAAGCCTGACAGCGTGACAGATGACGGCATGGTTGTAATCGCTCGCGATATTGCCAAGGAGATTGAAAGCTCAATGGAATATCCGGGACAGATTAAGGTTAATGTAATAAGAGAAACCCGCTCTATTGATTACGCAAAATAAAGCTTTGGCGGAAGGCTATTTAAAGCCTTCCGCCGAATTTTTATTTCGACAGATAAAATCGCTATTTCAAATATAGGGAAACGCCTCAAAATGCGTATTCGGTTTGCCGATTTGTTAAAAAAACAAAAAATATTCAAAAATTTTAAAAAAACACTTGACTATTCGCAAAAATTAGTATATACTTATAATACTTGAAGCAGGGTCTTTTTTTTTGCGTGAAAAAACCTGCAATTGTTTTAGGAGGTGCACTAAGCATGAGAGTTAAAATTACATTGGCTTGCTCGGAATGTAAGCAGAGAAACTACAATACAATGAAAAACAAAAAGAATACTCCTGACAGATTAGAGCTTAAAAAGTATTGCAGATTTTGCAAAAAGCACACTACTCATAAGGAAACAAAATAATTTGTTATTTTCTTGACGGGAGGTAGAATTATGGCTGCAACTGTTGAAAAGGTAAGCCTTTTTAAAAGAATTTCTAACTATTTCAGAGAGGTAAAATCCGAACTTAAAAAGGTTATTTGGCCTTCATTCGGTAAGGTTGTTAAGAACACAGGCATCGTATTGGTTGCCATTATTATTTCCGCCGCTTTGATTTTTGCTTTTGATTCTGTATTTATGCTTATTTTCCAGAAATTGCTCGGATTATGACCGGAAGGTGGTTTCTAAATGAGTGATAATGCAAAATGGTATGTTGTTCATACCTATTCCGGGTATGAAAACAAGGTAAAAGCGGATTTGGAAAAGTCCATAGAAAACCGCAATATGGGCGACCTTTTTGTTGATATTCAGGTTCCGATCGAGGAGGTTGTTGAGAACAAAGACGGCCGCAGTAAGGTTACACAGCGCAAAAAATTCCCTTCATATGTTATGATAAAAATGGTTATGAATGACGAAACCTGGTACATCGTCCGCAATACAAGGGGCGTTACGGGGTTTGTCGGTCCGGGAAGCAAGCCTGTTCCGCTTACGGAGGAGGAAGCGCTTAATATGGGCATTGAAACGCGTACCGTTACGGTTGACTATCAGGTAGGCGACAGTGTTAAGGTTTTGGAGGGCCCCCTCGAAAACTTTATCGGTGTGGTTGAAGAAATTAGTATGGAAAGACAAATCGTTAAGGTTATGGTTTCCATGTTCGGCCGCGAAACTCCGGTTGAGCTTGAACTCAACCAGGTTGAAACTTTAGAGTAGAAATGCTTTGGGTTTGGTAATTGACGGCGCTTTCGTCGTTGGTTATATAAGTGGGAGAAATCAAAAACTTGTTGATTTCGACAGCTACCACATTTGTATCGTAAGGAGGTGCATACTAATGGCTCAGAAAATTTCAGGTTTCATTAAATTGCAGATCCCCGCAGGTAAAGCTACTCCTGCACCGCCGGTTGGTCCCGCTTTGGGTCAGCATGGTGTTAACATCATGGGATTCTGTAAGGAATTCAATGAAAAAACCGCTAAGGACGCAGGTCTTATTATTCCTGTTGTTATCACGGTTTATGCGGACAGGTCTTTCTCGTTTATAACAAAGACTCCTCCGGCTCCGGTTCTTATCAAGAAGGCTTGTAAGATTGAAAAGGCTTCCGGTGTTCCGAATAAGAACAAGGTTGCTACAATCTCCAAAGAGGATGTTCGCAAAATCGCAGAAACAAAAATGCCCGATTTGAATGCCGCTTCTCTGGAAGCTGCTATGAGCATGATCGCAGGTACATGCAGAAGTATGGGTGTTGTGGTTGGTGACTGATCCGGCCGTCTAAAATTGTGGGAGGAGCCTGTGCTCCGTATAACCACGAAAGGAGTTATTGAATTTGAAAAAGGGTAAAAAGTATGTTGAAAGTGCAAAGCTTATCGACAAATCAAAATTATATGCTCCTGCTGAAGCTTGTGATCTTGTAGTTAAGACAGGTAAGGCAAAGTTTGACGAAACTGTTGAAGCTCACATCAAGCTCGGTGTTGACTCCCGTCACGCTGACCAGCAGGTTAGAGGTGCTGTTGTTCTCCCTCACGGAACAGGTAAAACCGTTAGGGTTCTTGTTTTCGCAAAGGGTGAGAATGCTGACATCGCTTCAAATGCCGGCGCTGATTATGTAGGTGCTGAAGATATGGTAACAAAGATTCAGTCTGAAAACTGGTTCGATTTTGACATCGTTGTTGCTACACCTGACATGATGGGTCTTGTTGGCCGTCTCGGTAAGGTTCTCGGTCCTAAGGGACTTATGCCTAACCCGAAGGCAGGTACTGTTACTACTGATGTTGCCAAGGCAATCGCTGATATTAAAGCAGGTAAAATTGAGTATCGTCTTGATAAGACAAATATCATTCACTGCCCTATCGGCAAGGTTTCCTTCGGAGCTCAGAAGATTCAGGAAAACTTTGACACGCTCATGTCTGCAATCGTTAAGGCTAAGCCTTCGGCTGCAAAAGGTCAGTATCTTAAGAGCGTTGCAATTACTACCACAATGGGCCCCGGTATCAGAATTAACGGCGCTCAGATTGGTTAATAGCTCAAAATTATGCATTTAAGACCGCTTTTTTTCGGCGGTCTTTTTTGTATGTATCCTGATATTTACATATTTGTAATAATAAAAACACTTGCAATGTTTTTTGTTTTGGGGTATAATATACTTGAAAATCTTTATGTGGGAGAGGAGTACATTATGAAAAAACTTGTTTGCATACTTATCTGTGTGGCTGTTGTTCTGGGCAGCGGCTTTGTGTACGCCGACAGCATAACGAGCGAATTTACATATGATGAAAATTATAATTGTGAGTTAAATAACGGGTATGAATATCTCGGTTTTATGGGGGAGTTGACTTTTTCTGCGGATGTTACCGGTCAGATTGACTATGCCGGATGCGAGCTTATGTGTGTTAATCCCGAGATCGGAATGTATTTATTGCCTTTTGATATAAAGCTTGTGGCAAAGGATGAGCAAAAGAATTTTATGCTGAGAATAACCGGCAGACCGTTAAGGGCAGATGACGGCCCTTACAGATTGACTCCGTATGTGGTATCAGACGGCAAAAAGATTACCGGTGCTTCTGTTGAATTTACGGTCAGCGAAACCTGCGAGCTTATGACCAACATGAGAATTGTTTACGACCAGATACAGTATATTGAATTTACTGATGAAGAAAAGGAAATACTTGATATTGTCCTTCCGGTGGTGGAGGAAGTTATTGCGGCGGGCGAATCGGGAGTAAAGGTTACAAAGCAGTATGTAAAGGAAACATATCCCGATGAAATTGCCAAAGTTAAAAGCATGGATTCAAAGGAACAAAGGGACGCCTTTGACAAGAAGCTTCGCGGAAATATTGATGAACAGGCGCGCAAATATTTTGCCGCAATGCTTATGTCGTGACGGAGCTGTTATGAAAAAGTTTTTATTAGCAACAGTAATTGTTTTAATATTGTCCGTTCCGCTTGGTGTATTCGCTGAAGACGATGTTGTCTTTGGCTCGTTTTGGTGGGAAGCGGACAATGGGCTTTCGCTTTTTGCGTCCGGCGGAAACGGAGATTGCGATGTTTTCGGATTTGAAATAATTACCGAAAAAAGAACTGTTCAGCTACCCGTGATCGGTGCAGACTTTTCCGAGAACTATTCCGTCAAAATCACCGGCATTTCGGATGGAAGCTATACCTTGCGAGGCTTTGCATACAGGGGCGGTGTATATTTTTATTCAGATGCTTTATATGTTACGGTTACGAACGGAGAGTATTCTGTAAAAACGCAGGCAGAACTCAGAGAAGCGGCGAAAAAGGCATTATCCGAGTATGTGGATAAAAGCCTTTATCGAGAGGAAGAGCAAGCGCAGATTGACGAAATCGTTGCAAGATACAGCGAAAGCATAGATAACGCAGCTTCTTTTGAAGAATATGACAGTATATTGGAAAGTGCATATTCAGAGCTTGATGCACTTCATATTAAGGAATGGTATGACCAAAACATAAGTGCAAATGAGGAGGTTCTTTACTACTTAAGCAATGCAAACGAATGGCTTACTACATCGAGATTTGTCGGCAAAGAACGGCAGATTACAGATATTATTAAGCCGGTTGTTCAGGAAGTGCTGGAAATGGGGAGTAAAGGTGAAATTCTCATAAGTAACGATTATATCAGGAGTGCTTACGCCGATGATATTGCACAGGCAAAGAAGATTTACAATGAGGATATGAGCGAAACGGAAAGATCGAGATTTAACGAGAGATTGGTGGAGCTTGATACCGAAACTGCCGATTTTCTTAAAGAATTTTTTAGTTAGCCCTTGACATTTTAGCAAAAAAGGTATAATATATTAATATAACTATTTGGGAGGAAAGCACATGAAAAAAATAATTTGTTTGGCTTTGGCGATTTTTGTTGTATTTGCAACGATGACTGTTTTTGCTTCGGAATCGGATGTCAGCATGGTAAGCGGTGTTCGTCTTTCTTATGAAGGCGTTTATTATGATGATTTCCGTGACGGCGAGGGTACAATTAATGTTAACCTTAAAAACAAAGGCGAAGCGGAAAGCATTACATTTGTTGTAGCCGAGTATGAAGAAAAAGACGGTTACAGAAAGCTTATTCAGAGCAAAATTCAAACCTTGAGCATTGATGCGGATAAGGAAAAAACTTTTGAAGTTAAGTTTGCGCCTGTAAATGCAGGAAACGATTTCAATATGTTTGCTTTCTGCAATTCAAATGTGGGCAGTATTTATCTCGGTAAAGAGTTTGTTCTTGACAAGTATCAGTATATCGGAGATTCGGAAGACGGTACAAGCGTTTATAAAATCAACAGCTTTACCGATCGTGTATATGACAAGTTCAAATATATACAAACTGATGAAGACGGGGTTTCTGTGTACAGGATTGACAGATTTGTTAACTGATTTTGTACATAAAATAAGAAATTACTGCTGAAATTCAAAAAATTAAGGGAACTATGTAAAATCATTATGATTTACTTAGCTCCCTTTCTTTTTTTGCGCCTGACGGCGGATAACCGTAATACTTTTTAAATACTCTTGCAAAATATGTTGAGCTTGAAAATCCGCATATCTTGGCAATTTCCGAATGAGGCATATCGGTTGTGTGCAAAAGATGATTTGCATGAATACAACGAAGGCTGTTAATATATGACAAAAGCGTATTTCCCGTTGCTTCTTTGAAAATTGCACACATATGACATTTTGAAATATGGTGCTCTCTTGCTACCTTCTCGAGAGAAAGCTTCGCTTGGTAGTTTTCACGGATGTAGTCAATAATGTCGTTAATAACGCTGACTTTGGTATTGTTGTCCGAATACAAAAGATTCCTTCTCAGAAGCGATGCAAAAGCATTCATCATATGAATTTTAATTTTGAGTTCAAAGAAATCCTCCAAAAATACGGTTTCTTCCCTAATGCCGGTAAAGCACCGTGCGATTTCGCTGTCCCTGAAAACCTCCCGGAAAACCATATTCTCGGTTACTCCGCATTCTTTTGAGAACGAATCGTCCACTATCACGGAAAAATACGAAAAGTTGGTTGACTCACCTATGCAATGCACAACACCGCTGTTTATAAATACTATGTCTCCGGTTTTAACGGAATAAGCGTTTTCGTTAAGCGTTATTTTTGCGGTTCCGCTTAGTATTTGCCAAAACTCCGGCTGCGGATGCATATGGGGATTGTGTGAAACTTCATCAATCGTGTATTCGTGAAATATGACATAAGGAATATCCCTGAAGGTTTTGTGGTTTTCGATTTTGCCATGCATTATATCAAAGTGGAAAATTTGAGGCTTTTGAAATTCTTCCATTTTTTATTCCGCCTTTGAAAAAGCGTCAAGCGGAGATTTGGCATCGCTTCCCACAAGGGATGTAACCGATATGCAAAGCATACCGTCATCATATTTTTTTGCGTAGAATTCCATATTGATTGTATCTTCTGCGCAAATCACAAAGCTTAAATACCGCTCCCCGGCTATTTCTTTTTCCGAAATTTCCGAATAGGTCGCCGAAATGTTATTGACATCAAAGGTTTCATGCTTGCTTTGCAGGTATTGCGTTTCATCGCCGTCAAATTTTTCAACCACAACCTTAACCTGCGGAAAACCGTCACTATGTTCCGAAATCATTTCGCAAGATACATTTTTTGCACCTGCCATTTGCGCCGCTTTCTGTGAATCCGTGAACATAACATAGCCTTCGGGCGGTGTGAATTTAAGATTGAATTTTTTGCTTTCGTACCCCGAAACCGTTTCCGTATTTGTAACGGATTTTTCGGAAACCTCTTTTGAGGGCTCGTTTTTTTCTCCGCAGGAACAAAGCGTTACAAACACTGCCGATACTATGCAGATTGTCAGTAGCTTTCTCAAAAATGGTTTCATACTCTCGACCTCCTTCTCATAGTATAATTATTATACACCCCACATTTCAAAAAATCAAGATTATTAGTATTAATATATGATTACAAATTTGTCGAATTATGCTGTAGTTTATTGACAATTAAAACATAATGTGATAGAATTAATTTGTAAAAAATATTATTTTAGGGGGAATTTAACAATGTATTCACCAAATTACGGTTCATTTATGGCTGCGGCAGTATTATTGGCGATTGCGGCAACGATTTTGGCATTTATTTTTATCGTTCCGGACAGCAAGCGCGAAAAGCTTAATTCATTCGGGAAGTTTTTGCACGATGCTCTGAACTTCAAGTTCCTTATCATTGAAAAGATTTTGCAGGCACTCTATATTTTTGCGACAGCTTTTGTAATCCTTGACGGATTTTTTATGCTGTTCCAGACGATGCCGTGGGACGGTACATGGCTCGGCGGCTTCGGAATACTTACAATGATTTTGGGGCCTATTGTTATCAGGCTTATTTATGAGCTTCTTATGATGACGATAATTCTTGTGAAGCATGTTATTTCAATCAATTCCAAGCTTAAAAACCAAAACGATGGTTCACAGAGGGATTATTTTGCAACTCCCGATATAAGCGAAATGAGGGCTGAATTTCAGCAGAAAGTGAATGCAAGGAAGGAAGCTTCCGCTCCGACTGCGGCTCCTGCGGAACCTGTTCAAACTCCTGCGGCTGAACAAGAGAGCAAGCCTTCGGAGGAAACAAACGAGTAATTTAATTGTTGAAGGTTTTCGTTTTGAAAACCTTCTTTTTTTGTGCAAATCTTATTTTAATAAAAAAATTAAAAAAATTTCGTAAAAATACTTTTCAATCGGCAAAAAATGTGATATAATAAGTTAATTAAGTACATTGGGTGATTATGCGGTGAAAAGAGATAACAAAGAAACGGTTGTAAGTGAGAATGAGCTTAAAATTCAAAAAGGCTATGTTTCGCTTCTTAAGGATAAGCTTGGCGGTCTTGGGCTTTTGGCGTGTGTTGAAACCTACGGTTGCCAGCAAAACGAAAATGATTCCGAACGCATAAAGGGTATTTTGTCCGAGGTCGGTTATGGATTTACCGATGACCTTGACAGGGCTGATTTGATTATTTTTAATACCTGCGCCGTTCGTGAAAATGCCGAGCTTAAGGTTTATGGTAAGGTTGGGGCGCTCAAGCATCACAAACGCAGAAAACCCTCACTTAAAATAGCTCTTTGCGGCTGTATGATGCAGCAGGAAGCGATTGCACAAAGCATTAAAAGGAAATATCCCCATGTGGATTTGATTTTCGGCACCCATGCCCTCTATCGTTTGCCGCAGATGCTTTACGATGTGTTCTCGGAAAAAAGGGTATTTGATGTTGAAAACTGCGACGGCAGAATTGCCGAGGATATTCCGTCCATCCGTGAGTTTTCGTACAAGTCGGGCGTGCCGATAATGTACGGATGCAACAACTTTTGCACATATTGCATAGTGCCGTATGTCAGGGGACGGGAACGAAGCCGTACCCCGGAAAAGATAATTGAGGAGGTAACAAGGCTTTCTCGTGACGGTGTTCGAGAAGTAATGCTTTTGGGGCAGAATGTCAACTCCTACGGCAAGGATTTGGAAACGGATGTTGATTTTGCGGATATTATGGAGGCTGTTGCCAATGTCCCGGGAATAAAGCGTGTCAGATTTATGACTTCCCACCCGAAGGACATCACGGAAAAGCTGATTTCCGTTATTGCAAAGCATGATAACATTTGTAATCAGCTTCATCTTCCCGTCCAAAGCGGAAGCGACAGGATTTTAAAAGCCATGAATCGCCGATATGACCGTGAGCATTATCTTAAGCTTGTGAGCCTTGCAAGAAAGTATGTTCCGGATATTGCGATAACAAGCGATATAATTGTGGGCTTTCCCGGGGAAACGGATGAGGATTTTGAGCAGACAATCAGCCTTATAAAGGAAGTAAGATACGATATGCTTTTCACCTTCATTTATTCAAAGCGAGCAGGAACTCCCGCCGCCGAAATGAAGGATGAGGTTTCCCACGAGCATAAGCAAAGGAATTTTGAAAAATTGCTCGAGGTTCAAAACGAGATTTCAAAAGAAATTAACGATAAGCTTGTCGGCAAAACCTTTGAGGTTATGTGCGAGGGCAAATCCAAAACCGACCCGAATATGTGCTCCGGCAGAACCGATACCGGAAAGCTTGTGCACTTTGAAGGCGATGTGGGCGAGGGCGAGTTTGTCAATGTGGAAATCACCTCCGCCAAAACCTGGACTTTGGTCGGAAGAATAATATAGAATTGGAGAACTGTTATGGATATTTTGGAAAAAGCAAGAGAGCTCGGAGAAATGCTTGCAGACTCCGAAGAATATAAAAGATTGCAGGCGGCTGAAAAAGCCAAGAATGAAGATGAACAGGCGTTGAAGCTTCTTAATGATTACAACCGTATGGCAAACGAGTTTGCGATGAAGGTTCAGGCGGCAGAGCCCACGAAAGAGGAACTGGAAAATTACCGTGATTCTCTGGGCAAGGCATTTGCGGAGCTTGATGCAAATCCTGTTGTTCATGAGTTTATGGAATCTAAAAAAAGCTTTGATGAGCTGATGAAGAACATCAACAGCATAATAGCCTTTTATGTTGTTCCCAAAGGTCAAAGCTCGTGCAGCGGAGATTGCGGATCTTGCGGAGGATGTCATTAACCGGAGGTTTTAATATGCCAGGAATGTCACCAATGATGAAGCAATATATGGAAATAAAGGGGATGTACAAGGACGCGGTTTTGTTTTTCAGGCTCGGGGATTTTTATGAAATGTTTTTTGAGGACGCCATTACGGCTTCCCGAGAGCTTGAAATAACCCTTACCGGAAAAGACTGCGGACTTGAAGAGCGTGCTCCCATGTGCGGCGTGCCCTTTCATTCGGCTGACTCGTATATTGCAAGGCTCATAGGAAAGGGCTACAAGGTTGCAATCTGTGAGCAGGTTGAGGATCCGAAAGCCGCAAAGGGGATTGTAAAAAGGGATGTAATAAGAATAATCACTCCCGGTACACTTCTTGACCCCAATGCCCTCGATTCCAAAAAGAACAATTATATAAGCTGCGTTTTCAAAGAACAAGCAGGCGCCGGCGTTGCTTTTGCCGATGTTACAACAGGCGAAATGAGCTCAACCTCGTTTTCGGGAGAAGGGTTTTTGTTCCATATTTGCAATGAGCTTGCGAGGTTTAACCCCAGCGAGATTATAGTGAACGAAAAGACCTATGAGGACAAGAATTTCATTGAATATATAAAAGAAAAATTCAATGTTATCCCGTCGGCTTGCGAAGAAGATATGTTTGAAATTGAGTTCGCTAAGGGCAAAATTTCGGAGCATTTCGGTGTTTGCGATATAAAGGATGCGGACGATTATTGCTATCGTGCAATCGGGGCGCTTTTTGATATACTTTCACAGACTCAAAAAATCCCCCTCAGTCATATAACCGAGGCTTGCGTGTACCGTGACGGGCAGTATATGGATCTTGATCAGAACGCAAGACGCAATCTGGAGATTACCGAAACCATTCGTGACAAAACAAAAAGCGGTTCGCTTCTTTCGGTTTTGGATAAGACAAATTCATCAATGGGTGCAAGAATGCTCAGGAAATGGCTTGAACAGCCGCTCGTATCTTGTGTTGCCATACGAAAACGGCTCAGTGCGGTTGAGGATCTTTATAAAAACACCGCAATGAGGGACGGAATTTCCTCGGTTATCAAAAAAATGTTCGATGTCGAAAGGCTTTTGGGCAGAATTGTTTACAAAACCGCAAATGCACGGGATTTGGTTTCCTTAAGGGCTTCGCTTGAAATTCTTCCCCCTCTTAAAAGACTTCTTTCCGATGCAAAAGCCGGATGTCTTAAGGAACTTAATTCCGAAATTGATTCGTTGGAGGATATATTCAAAATTCTTCAGGATGCCTTTGTGGACGAGCCTCCGTTTTCGGTTCGTGAGGGCGGTATGATAAGAGAGGGCTACAGCGAGCAGGTTGACAAGTTCAAAAACGCTCTCACCAACGGAAAAACCTGGCTTGCGGATCTTGAAGCAAGAGAAAAACAACGCACGGGAATTAAAACGCTCAAGGTGGGATTTAATAAGGTTTTCGGGTATTATATAGAGGTTTCAAATTCGTTTAAGGACAGTGTTCCGCCGGATTATATCAGGAAACAAACCCTTACCGGCGGCGAAAGATTTATTACGGACGAGTTAAAGCAACTTGAGCAGACTATTCTCAATGCGGATGAACAGAGGAACGCTCTCGAATTCAGTATATTTGAGAAAATTCGTGAAGAAGTGGCGGATAACATCGTAAGAATTCAGAAATCCTTTAAGGCTGTTTCCGCGGCTGATTGCCTGTGCTCTCTTGCGTCCGTTGCGGTTGCAAACAACTATACCATGCCCGAGGTCAATAACGGCAGTAAAATAGTTATTAAGGACGGTCGTCATCCGGTGGTTGAAGCAATGCAAAAGTCATCGCTTTTTGTGCCTAACGACACCGAGCTTGACAGTGAAAATAATCGGCTTGCGGTTATTACCGGTCCTAATATGGCAGGAAAATCAACATATATGCGTCAGGTTGCGCTTATCACCATTATGGCGCAGGTGGGAAGCTTTGTGCCGGCGGCATCGGCGGAAATCGGCGTGGTGGACAGGGTGTTCACAAGAGTCGGTGCATCTGATGACATTGCATCCGGCAGAAGTACGTTTATGGTTGAAATGAGCGAGGTTGCATACATACTCAAAAATGCCACCGCAAAAAGCCTTTTGATTTTGGATGAGATCGGCAGAGGTACTTCAACATATGACGGGCTTTCCATAGCAAGGGCTGTTATTGAATATGTTGCAGACAAGAAAAAGCTCGGTGCAAAGACGCTTTTTGCAACACATTATCATGAGCTTACCGAGCTTGAGGGCAAAATCGACGGTGTTAAGAATTATTGCATTGCCGTAAAGAGGCGCGGTGAGGACATATTGTTCCTCAGAAAGATTATTCAGGGCGGCGCCGATGAAAGCTTCGGTGTTGAGGTTGCAAGGCTTGCCGGTGTTCCCGAGGGCGTTATACGCCGTGCAAGAGATATTATGAAAGAGCTTGAAAGCGGAAGCGAGGTTTCGGTTAAGAAGTCCGTTCGTGTGAAAAATGCCGATGACGATGGCTTTTTCCAAACCGGATTTTCCGATTCCGCCGAAAGTGAGATTGCGGAAGAAATACGAAAAATGGATTTTTCAACCGTAACTCCCCTTGAGGCGATAAATAAATTATATGAATTTCAGAATAGACTGAAGTAAGAAGGGAGGAATGTCCGTGGGTAGGATTCATGTTCTCGATACGCTTGTGGCAGACATGATTGCGGCAGGCGAGGTTGTTGAAAGACCGGCATCTGTTGTAAAGGAACTTATCGAAAACTCGATTGATGCAGGCGCAGGCAAAATTATCATCGAAATAGTTAAGGGCGGAATTGAACTTATTCGTGTAACCGATGACGGCATGGGTATTGCGCCCGAGGATGTTCCTACTGCATTTTTAAGGCATGCGACAAGCAAAATCACAAATGCGGAAGATTTGTTCAGCATCAAAACCATGGGATTTCGCGGTGAGGCACTTGCAAGCATTTCCGCCGTTTCAAGGACGGAAATTATTACAAAACAAAGAATTGCCGATTTTGGCTTTTATCTAAAGATGCAAGCAGGAGAGGCTTTTGATTCGGGAGAGATCGGAAGTCCCGACGGTACAACGATGACTGTGAGAAATCTCTTTTATAATGTTCCGGCAAGAATGAAATTTCTGAAAAAGGATTCGGCCGAAGCGGCGGCTGTGGCGGACACGGTCATTCATGCGGCACTCGGCAATCCTTCGGTTTCCTTCAGGCTGATTTCCGACGGTAAGGAAAAGCTTTATACCCCCGGTGACGGAGATCTTAAAAACTGCATATACGCACTTTACGGTCCGGAATATGCTTCCGAGCTCAGGGAGGTATCCTATTCGGATAACGGCGTGACGGTTACGGGATTTTGCGGCAACGAAAACCTGTCCCGCTCGACAAGAGGATATGAAACCTTCTTTGTAAACGGAAGATTTTTCAAAAGCCGAGGAATAACCTATGCGCTTGAGCAGGGGTATCAGGATTCGATTATGAAGGGTAAGTTCCCGTTTGCCGTACTGAATATTTCGGTTGATCCGATAACCTGCGATGTTAATGTGCATCCGGCAAAGACAGAGGTTAAGTTTTCAAACGAAAGGCTTGTTACATCGGCGGTTTATTGGGGAATAAAAAATGCGATTTATAAGGCTGAGTACACCGTGTCCGAAGAAAGTCCGGAACTCCCCGAGGAAACAGCTTATGTAAAACCGCAAACATCGGCGCTGTTTTCAAACGAAATAAAGTTTGAGTCCGAGTTTGAAAGGAAAGAGAAGGAAAAAGATGCGCCTCCCGTTATGTACAGAAAAGCATCTGCTCCGAAACTGAAGGAAAGGGCATTTATACAGGAAAAGAAACAAAATGAGCCTGAGCAAATTCCGCAGCCCGTTCAGCAGAAGATTATTTCCGATTATAAGCCGGATTTGCCGGAATTTAAAATTATAGGTCAGGTTTTTGATACCTATATTATCGTTCAAAGTAATGACGAGGTTTGGCTTATCGACCAGCACGCGGCTCATGAAAGAATGAATTTTGAAAGGCTTAAGGCGGAACGTGACAGCGGAAAAGCTTTATCCCAGGCACTTTTGACGCCGATTACATTGAGCTTCAGCCATACCGAGCACAGCGAAATTTTGGAGAATATTGATATTTTTCGCGAGCTTGGGTTTGAAATTGATGATTTCGGAGATAATTCTTTTATAATAAGAAGTGCGCCGTATGTTTCCGATAAGGCAGGGATTGACGAGGTTTTCAGAGAGCTTATCGAAATAGTTCGTGTTAACGGAGCGGCGGCAAGAGGAAGCATCGAAAGCGAAGCACTTTATTCCCTTGCCTGTCACAGCGCAATAAGGGCAAACAAGCATCTTTCCATGGTTGAAATGCAGAAGCTTGTTGAGGATGTTTTCAACATTCCGCCCACCTGCCCTCACGGCAGACCGGTAAGAATTGTGCTTTCAAAGAAAGAAATTGAAAAAATGTTTAAAAGGATCGTGTGATGAAACCGATTATTGTTATTACCGGGCCGACGGCATCCGGTAAAACCGCATTGGCGGTAGAGCTTGCCAAAAAGTTTAATACCGAAGTGGTATCGGCAGACTCAATGCAAGTTTACAGAGGCATGAATATAGGGACCGCAAAACCCACCGCCGAGGAAATGCAGGGAATAAGGCACAACATGATAGATGTTGCAGAGCCTTATGAATCTTTTTCGGTTGCACAGTATTGCGATATGGCAAAAAGGGTTATCGGGCGGATTCACAGCGAAGGCAAAATACCCATATTGGCAGGTGGAACGGGACTTTATATAAATTCTCTCATAAACGGGCTCGATTTTTCAAAGGGCAGTTCCGATGAAGAATATCGGGCGGAGCTTAGGGAGCTTTCCGAAAAGAAAGGAAACGCATATCTTCACAAAATGCTTTCGGATATTGACCCGGAGTCCGGCAGGCGCATACACGAAAACGATGTAAAAAGAGTGATAAGAGCTCTGGAGGTTTTTAAGGTTACAAAAATGACCATGACCGAATATCAAAGGCTGGCAGCTTCGGCACCGCCGAGGTATGAAGCGGTCAAAATTGAGCTTTGCTGGGAACGGGCAGTCCTTTACGACCGCATAAACAAGCGTGTTGACATCATGATTGATGAGGGACTTGAGGATGAGGTAAAAGGACTTTGCAATGAAAGATTCTTGAAATCAACCGCCGCACAGGCTATAGGATATAAGGAAATGATTGCCTACTTTGACGGTAGGATGACATATTCGGAGGCAATCGAAGCCATAAAGCAAGGCAGCCGAAACTATGCAAAGAGGCAGATAAGCTTCTTCGGCGCCGATAAGAGTATTAATAAATTAGATGTTACGGGCAAATCTTTGCCATACATAATAAATGAAGCAGAAAAATTAACAGGAGGTCTGAGTTTATGAACAATAAGGCAATGAATTTACAGGATGTTTTTCTTAATCAGTGCAGGAAGGACAGAATTCCGATTACCATTTACCTTACAAACGGTTTTCAATTCAAAGGCATGATTAAGGGGTTTGATAATTTTACGGTTATCCTCGATTCCGACGGAAAGCAGCAACTTGTTTTTAAGCACGCAATTTCAACAATTATTCCTTTTAAGGCAGTTCAGATTATGAATACAGAGGAAATTGCCGACTGATGAAAAAGAAGTATATAGCTATCATAGTTATAGTTGTTGCCGTCATTTTTGCCGCGGTTGGTCTTGTGGGCACATTTAATTCGTCCCTTGCCACAGTTAAGGCTACATACACCTATTTTGAGGATTGCATAGATGTTGAAGGCTTGGTAATCCGAGATGAAGAGGTGTATGAAAAGAGTGCCGATACGATATTTGAAACCCACAAAAAAGATGGCGACAGAGTTTCGGCAGGTATGGTTATCGGCATGATTTACGGTAAGGACGCATCGAAAACGGTGGTTAACAAAATCGCTGAGATAAATAATCGTATTGCAGAGCTTCAGAAGCAACAATACGGCATTGAAACAAGCTATGAAGATGTGTCGAAGGTTGACAGTCAAATTGCATCAAGCGTTTCGGAGCTTCAGAAATTTGCTCAAAAATGCGACGGTGCAGGCATCACAACCACAAAGTATGAGCTTGACAGATTGCTTGACAATCGTTTGGTTCTCGAGGGTAAAAAGGCAAGCACCACAAACGAGCTCGATGAGCTTCAGGCAAGGCGTGACGAAATGGAAGCGGAGCTTTCAAAAGAGGATGTCATAAGCAACTCATCGGGTATTATGACTCATGCTGTCGATGGGTTTGAGGCAGATGTCACACCCGATAAAATCGAATATTATACTCCCGAGGCTATAGATGCCTGGCTTGACTATAACGCCGATGTTCCAAAAACAAAATATTTGAAAATTATCAGAAATAATTGTTGGTATTATGCTTTTAATATTACGGTTAATCAGCTTGACAATATGAAAATAGGCGATGGTGCATATATAAAGACCACTGCCGAGAGCAACGAGCTTATTCCGGTTACCGTTTACGATATATCCGATCCCTCATCCGATAAAAGAGTGACGGTGACGGTTCAGTGCACTCATGATATTGCTTCTGCCTTTACCGCAAGAAAGCCTCAGATGGTTTTTGTCAAGAAGGTTTACGAAGGGTATAAGGTTCCGAAAACAGCCGTTGTCGTAAAAGACGATGTTGTAGGTGTTTACGCTCTTATGGGCGGTATTGTTGAATTTCGACCGATCAACATTGTTTATTCGAGCGAGGATTATATCATGATAAGCAATGAGTATGATTCGGAAACAAATCAAATCCATATGTATGATGATATTATTCTTTCAACGGAGGATGTCAAGGAAGGGATGTTGTTCACATGATAAATACCGATATTTCCGAAAATATTGAAAAAGTCAGGTTTAATATTGCCGAGGCGGCAAAGCGCGCGGGAAGAAATATTGATGAAATCACATTAATCGGTGTTTCAAAGACCGTTGATGTTCCCCGCATTAAGCAGGCTGTTGCGGCAGGAATTACGGAGCTTGGCGAAAACAGGGTGCAGGAGCTTTGCGACAAATATCCGGAAATCGGAGGCGTTAACTGGCACCTGATAGGGCACTTGCAGACAAACAAGGTAAAGTATATTGTGGACAAGGTAAGGCTTATTCATTCGGTTGACAGCATAAAGCTTGCAGATGAAATCAATCATCAGGCGGGGCTTAAGGGCGTTATTGCAAGCATATTGCTTGAGGTTAATGTTTCGGGCGAAGAATCAAAGTTCGGAATAAAGCCCGATGAAGCAATGCGGTTTGCCGAATATATTTCAGGCTTTCGGAATACAAGGCTTTTGGGACTTATGACGGTTCCGCCGCCTGTTATAAATCCGCAGGATAACAAAAAATACTTTAATGAATTATTCGAGCTTTCCGTCAAAATTTCCTCGGAAGGGTACGATAATGTTAAAATGAATGTTCTGTCGATGGGCATGAGCGGTGACTATACCGCCGCAATCGAATGCGGTGCTACTATGGTCAGAGTGGGTTCTGCCATATTCGGGAACAGAATTTATAAAGGAGGTACACGGTGATGAACTTATCAGAACTTTTTTCCAAGTTTCTTGCAAAGGATGACTATGACGACGAGCCGTCCGAAAGAGAGTTTAAAGACTATTCCGAAAATAAGACCGAGTACGGTCAGCCGAAGAAAAATCTGCTTTCGGATACACCGCGTGAACACTCATCGTCCAAAAACAACCGTCTTGTGGAGATTAACACAACCGCAAGGCTTGAGGTGGCGGTTATGTCGCCCGTTGTTTTCAACGATGCAAAGGATATTGCAGAGTTTTTGCGAAGGAAAAATCCCGTTGTTATCAATCTTGAAAAGGCTGACAGAGCCGACACAAGACGAATTGTGGATTTTCTGAGCGGTGTTGTATATGCGATTGAAGGGAACATTCAGAAAATATCCAACGATATTTTCCTGGTTACGCCATATAATGTAAGCGTTCTCGGAAGCTTTAAAGAAGACCTTAAAAAAGGAGTTCTCCCTTGGGAAACCGAGGAATACTAATGAAATGAGTTTTGGGTTAATACCAAAACGGAAAGGTGTGTGATTTTGTGATTACACCGCTTGATATACAAAGCAAGGAATTTAAAAAACATTTCGGCGGATATGAAAGGTCCGATGTTGAAGAGTTTTTTGCGCTTGTGTGCGAGGAGTATGATAAGCTTTATACCGAAAATGCATCACTCAGGGAACGGGTAAACGTGCTCTCTGACTCGGTTAAGCAATACAAAACGATAGAGAATACCTTGCAGGATACTCTCGTGATTGCCCAGAAAACGGGCGAGGAAGTCAAGAAATCCGCTTATGACAAGGGTGAGGTTATTATCGGCGAGGCTACTGCGAAAGCTGCCGAAATAGTTGAACAAGCAAAGGCGGAAGCTCTTGAAATAACAAAGAAAAACAAAGAGCTCAAGGCTGAATTTGAGGCTTGCAAAGCAAAGCTGCTTAGCATATTAAACAGTGAAATTGCTATTTTAGAACAGGCTGAGATTAATCCTGAGACAGAAGAGGAGAATTAGACCAATGGAAACAGTTGATTACAGTGCAACGCTTAATCTGCCCAAAAGTGAATTTCCTATGAGGGCAAACCTTCCGAAGCGTGAACCCGAAATGCTTTCACGCTGGTATGAGGAGGACTTGTATCATAAGCTTCTTGAAGACAGATCGGATTGCCCGACCTATAACCTTCATGACGGCCCTCCCTTTGCAAACGGGGATATTCATATGGGACACACTCTTAACAAAATTCTTAAGGATTTTGTTATAAAGTATAAGCTTATGAGGGGATATAAAACGCCTTATGTTCCCGGCTGGGATACGCACGGTCTGCCTATTGAACAGCAGGCTATTAAAAAGCTCGGCATTAACAGAAGCGAATTCGGTCCGGTGAAATTCCGTGAGATTTGCCGCGATTTCGCTCTTAAATATATTGCAAATCAAAAGGAACAGTTCAAAAGACTGGGCGTAATCGGAGATTGGGATCATGAGTATATCACCCTTCAGCCCGAATTTGAAGCTCGTGAAATAGAAGTTTTCGGCCGTATGGCTAAAAAAGGCCTTCTTTACAGAGGTCTGAAGCCCGTTTATTGGTGTCCTTCATGCGAAACCGCATTGGCAGAAGCTGAAATCGAATACAATGAGGACGCAACGGATTCAATCTATGTTAAATTTGATGTTAAAAAGACAAACGGTCAATTTGACGGCTTTGAAAACGTTAAGTTTGTTATCTGGACAACAACCACATGGACGCTTCCCGGAAATGTTGCAATTTCGGTTAATCCGTTTTATGAGTATGCTCTTGTAAAGCATGGTGACGAGCATCTTGTTATGGCAAATGACCTTGTTGAGGCAGTTGTCGAAAAGGTGGGGCTTGAAAACTATGAGATAGTTAAGACCTATAAGGGTGCAGAGCTTGAAAATATCGTTTGCAGTCATCCTATTTTCGATAAGGAATCTCTTATCATAGTAGGCGAGCATGTAACACTCGATGCAGGTACGGGCTGCGTTCATACAGCTCCCGGTCTTGGTGCGGAGGACTTTATTGCGTGTCAGCCGTACAAGCTTCCTACGGTTGTTCCGGTGGATGACAGGGGTATCATGAACGAGGTTGCCGAAGAATTTGCAGGGCTTCCTTACTATAAAGCAAACAAGGCAATAGAGGAAAAATTAAGAAATTGCGGTGCTCTTTTGGCGGTTGAACCTATTGTTCATCAGTATCCTCATTGCTGGCGCTGCAAAAACCCGATTATTTTCAGAGCAACCAAGCAGTGGTTTGCTTCCGTGGACGCAATTAAGGATGACGCCGTAAAGGCAATCAACAGCGTAAAATGGGTTCCCGGCTGGGGACAGGAGAGAATAACCAATATGGTTAAGGACCGCTCCGACTGGTGCATTTCCCGTCAGAGGCTCTGGGGTGTTCCTCTGCCGATATTCTATTGTAAGGACTGTAAAAAGGAGCTTATTACAGACGAAACAATCGAAGCTGTAAAGAAGCTTTTTGCGAAAAAAGGCTCAACGGCGTGGTATGAGCTTGAAGCAAAGGATATTCTTCCCGAAGGCACAAAGTGCGAATGCGGCTGTACCGAGTTTACCAAAGAAACCGATATTATGGATGTTTGGTTCGATTCCGGCTCATCACATATGTCCGTGTGCGACGAAAGAGAGGAATTGACGGTTCCTGCGGATATGTATCTTGAGGGTAATGACCAGTACAGAGGCTGGTTCCAGTCGTCGCTTCTTACATCTGTTGCGGTAAACGGCAATGCTCCTTACAAGACGGTGCTTACCCACGGCATGGTTGTTGACGGGGAAGGCAAAAAAATGTCCAAATCCCTCGGAAACGGTCTTGACCCGATGAAGCTTACCGATCAGTACGGTGCGGATATTTTAAGACTCTGGGTTGCTTCGAGCGACTATCGTTCCGATGTGAGAATTTCGGACGATATTTTAAAGCAGCTTTCGGAGGTCTACAGAAAAATCAGGAATACCGCAAAATATATACTCGGTAATATAAGCGATTTTGATCCCGCAAAGGACAAGGTTGCATTTTCCGATATGCCCGAAATAGACAAGTGGGCGCTTATCACAATGAACAAGCTTACCGAAAAGGTTCTTGAAGCTTACGAAAACTATGATTATCACATCATTTATCACAGTATCAGGAACTTCTGCGTGGTTGATATGTCTAACTTCTATCTTGATATTTTAAAGGACAGACTTTACACCGAAAAGCCGGATTCCCTTAAAAGAAGAAGTGCGCAGACTGCAATTTACGAGATACTTTCAAACCTTGTAAGGCTTATTGCTCCGGTTTTGTCATTTACCGCAGAAGAAATCTGGGGATTCATGCCTCATGTTGAATGCGATAAACAGCAGGGTGTGTTCTTTAATACAATGCCTGAGGTTAATCCGGAATATAACGATGACGCATTAATGGCAAAATGGGCGGAAATTTCTGCCGTAAGAGGCGACGTGCTTAAAGCACTTGAAGTTGCAAGAAACGAAAAAACAATAGGCAAGTCCCTTGAAGCAAGCGTTACCCTCTTTGCAGAAGGCGAAACCTTTGAGCTTCTTGACAGCTGCCGTGATATTCTTCCCGAGGTGTTCATTACTTCCGGGGCGGATGTAAAATGCGGTAAGGGCGGAACGTTTGAAGGCGAAAGGGTTGGCGTTGAGGTCAAAAAGGCAAGCGGAAGAAAATGTGAACGCTGCTGGACATTCTCTGAAAGTGTTGGTGATGATTGCCTGTGCTTAAGATGCCGAAAGATTTTGGGATAAGCAAAAAAACGGTCAAAAATATTGCTCTTTACTTGCTTTTGTTTTTTGCAATGCTTGCGATTGATATTGCCACAAAGCTTATGGTTACAAAGTATTTCAGCGTGGGAATATCGGTTTCAATCATCGAGGGCGTGCTTGATTTTACCTATGTAAGAAATCCGGGTGCGGCGTTCGGGATTTTCAGCAATAATACAATCGTTCTTGCGGTTTTTTCGGTTGTTATCCTTATCGGGATTGTCATCGCAACTGTAAAGTTCAAGCCGAAGAACGAGCTTGTGAAGATAGCGATTTGCATGATTTGTTCAGGTGCAGTCGGCAATTTGATTGACCGCATAAGACTTGGGTATGTTGTTGACTTTATTGATGTTGATTTCTTCAATTTCCCGGTTTTTAATGTGGCGGATTGCTTTGTGTGCATAGGGGCGTTCATGCTTGCTATGTATATACTTATTGCAAAAGATTAATTTAAATAATCAAGCGTTAAAACACACGGTACGAATTATTCGGGCCGTGTGTTTTTAAGGTTGTCGGAAATGTTGGCGCAGATGAAAAACTTTAGCGGTATAATAGGCGAAAACCCTTGACTTTACGGCTTTTGAATGATATAATATACATGGGTAATTGTGTATAAATCACACTCAGAAGGAGCGGTTAATGATATGGAAGAAAAACAGAAAGCACTTGATGTTGCGCTTAATCAGATTGAAAAGCAATTCGGCAAAGGTGCCGTTATGCGCCTTGGAGACAGCCCGTCAATGCAGGTTGATGTAATTTCAACAGGTATTGCGAGCCTTGATATTGCGCTTGGAATAGGCGGCTTGCCAAAGGGCAGAATTATCGAAATATACGGGCCTGAATCCTCGGGTAAGACAACGGTTGCACTTCATGCCGTTGCAGAGGCTCAGAAGTGCGGTGGAGAGGTTGCGTTTGTTGACGCAGAGCACGCTCTTGACCCGGTTTATGCGTCAAAGCTCGGTGTAAATATAGATAAGCTTTATGTTTCTCAGCCCGATACGGGTGAGCAGGCATTGGAAATTACCGAGGCACTTGTAAGGAGCGGTGCGATTGATGTTATTGTTATCGACTCTGTTGCGGCACTTGTTCCAAAGGCTGAAATCGAAGGCGAAATGGGCGATAACCATGTGGGACTTCACGCAAGACTTATGAGCCAGGCTTTGAGAAAGCTTGCCGGAGTTATAAGCAAGTCAAACTGTATTGCAATATTTATCAATCAGCTTCGTGAAAAGGTTGGCGTTGTGTACGGAAATCCCGAGGTTACAACGGGTGGTCGTGCGCTTAAATTCTATGCCAGCGTAAGGCTTGATGTAAGGCGTGTCGAGGCGATAAAGCACGGTACTGAAATAGTGGGCAATCATGTCAGGGTAAAGGTTGTTAAGAACAAGGTCGCTCCGCCGTTTAAGGAAGCGGAATTTGATATTATGTACGGCGAGGGCGTTTCAAACATCGGTGTTGTTTTGGACCTGGCGGCAGATAAGGATATTATCAAAAAGGGCGGCGCTTGGTATTCGATAGGCGAAACAAGAATCGGTCAGGGCAGAGAAAATGCAAAGAATTATCTGAAAGAAAATCCTGATGTTTTTGAGGACATCAACCGTCGTGTAAGAGAAGCTTACGGTCTTGATAAGCCTCGTGAAACTGCCGAAAATGAATAACAGCGGTTTTATTACCTCTATCGAGCCGCAAAAGAATAACAAAAACAGATATTCGGTGTTTATCGACGGGAAATACGCCTTTTCGCTTGACGATGAAACTCTTTTCAAGTCAAAGCTGAAAGTTGGCGATGAAATAAACGAAGAAGCGGCACAGGAGCTTATTTGTGATGCTCAGTACATGGCTTGCAAGGATTACGGCTTTAAGCTTGTTTCCAAAAAGCTTTACACTGCACATGATTTTACATATAAGCTTAAGATGAAGGGCTTTGACGAAAGCGTTGCAAATAAGGTATGCCTGCGTTTTTCGGAGCTCGGTCTTATAAATGATGAGGATTTTGCGAGGGCGTACATTTCAGATGCGGCACGCCTTAGGCAAAAAGGGAAACGGGCTATTTCCGCAGAGCTTTCAATGCACGGAGTAGATAAAGCGGTTATCGACGGGCTTCTTGACGGGTTTGAAAACCCGGAAGGCCTTGAAAAAATCATATCAAAAAAGCTTAAAACAAAAAATCCCGACCGTAAGCAGATCTCAAGTGTTTTTGCATCCTGCATCAGGAAGGGATACGGTGCGGATGAAATTAAGCACGCTTTGAAAAAATACACGGATGAGGAATTCACGGATGAATAGTATCGGAATTATTTCTCTCGGCTGCTCAAAAAACCTGACGGACAGTGAGGTTATGCTGGGGGTGTTGTCAAAAAAACATAAAATCGAACCTGACATTGAAAAGGCTGACATAATCATCGTTAACACCTGTTGTTTTATTGACGACGCAAAGCAGGAATCCATTGATGCGATTTTAGAGGCGGCGGAGTACAAAAAGAAAAATTGTAAAAAGCTTGTTGTAGCAGGGTGTCTTGCACAGAGATTTAAGGATGATATTTTAAAAGAAATCCCCGAGGTAGACTGCGTTTTGGGAACTGCCGACTATCATAGAATTGATGAGATTCTGGAGAGGAGCGAAACGGAATCCTTCGGAGATATTGATGTATCGCCCGATTATTCTTGTATTCCGAGGATAAATTCAATGCCGTTTTATACGGCATATCTCAAAATTGCCGACGGATGTGATAATCATTGCACCTATTGCGTTATTCCGTCTATTCGCGGCAAATTCCGAAGCAGAAGCATTGAGGAGCTTGTAAACGAGGCAAAAATGCTTTCTGAAAGCGGGGTGCGCGAGATAGTTGTGATTGCTCAGAATACAACGGATTACGGACTTGATATTTACGGAAGGCGTGCACTTTCGGAGCTTCTTAACAAGCTTTCTGAAATCGAGGGAATTCATTGGATAAGGCTTCATTATGCTTATCCTGAAGGGATAGATGATGAGCTTATTAAGACCGTCGCCGAAAACAAAAAGATTTGCAAATATCTTGATATTCCCATTCAGCACGCAAACAACGATGTTTTGAAGCGTATGGGAAGACGATGCACAAAGGAACAAATGTATGAGCTTTTTGAAAGGATAAGAGCAGAAATTCCCGAAGTTACGCTCAGAACCTCGGTCATTGCCGGTTTTCCGGGCGAAACCGAGGAGCAGGCATTAGAGCTTTGCGAATTTATAAAGGAAATCCGTTTTGACAGGTTGGGTGCGTTTTCCTATTCGAGAGAAGAAGGGACAGCGG
Organism: uncultured Eubacteriales bacterium; assembly: GCA_902492655.1. Classification (GTDB taxonomy): domain Bacteria; phylum Bacillota; class Clostridia; order HGM11514; family HGM11514; genus CAKSKB01. Next base: position 64,607 of record CABUMF010000003.1, read on the forward strand.
CAGCCAAGATGAGTGGGCAGATTGACGATGATGTTAAGCTTTCAAGAGTGGAAAGGCTTATGAAAATACAAAGTGAAATTTCTCTTGAAAATAATAAAAAGAAAATCGGAAAAACGGTTGAAGTGCTTACGGAAGGCTTTGATGATGAGCAGATGCTCTATTTTGGCAGAAGTGATGCCGATTCAACCGAAATTGACGGAAATGTGTACTTCGGCTCGGAAAGAGAGCTTTCGGAGGGCGAATTTGTACAGGTTAAAATTCTTGATTGCAGTGAATATGATTTATTCGGAAAGGACGAAAATCTATGAACACACCAAACAAACTGACGCTTTTCAGAATCGTGTTAATCCCGGTATTTTTGCTGTTGCTTCTTTTCCCTATAACAAAATGGCACACCTGGATTGCGCTTGGAATATTTATCTGCGCGTCTTTAACCGATTGGCTTGACGGGCGCATTGCGCGTTCGACAAATCAGGTTACAACCTTCGGAAAATTTGCAGATCCGCTTGCGGATAAGCTTCTTACATCCGCGGCACTTATCAGCTTTATTGAGCTTTACGGTGTTCCTTGCTGGTTAATATTCATTGTGGTTGCCCGTGAGTTTATTGTTACGGGGCTTAGGCTCGTTGCCATTTCCGAGGGCAAGGTTATTGCGGCAAGCATGGCAGGCAAGGTTAAAACCTTTACTCAAATGGTTGCGATTGTGCTTACAATGATTTTCGGAGCATTGGGCTGGAATGATGCGGTGTTTTTCGGTTTTACTCTTCCCGTATGGCTTATGGGCATAGTTGCGGCAATCACGCTTTATTCGGGGTTTGCATATCTAATAGATAACAGAAAGCTTTTAAAGGTGAAATAAATGCAGAACGCAAAAGAATTTTACGAGAAGGTCTATGCACTGTTTGATAAGGTAACCCCTCTCGGGATTGATACCGATTGCGGTCTTGCCTGCGATGCGGCTTGCTGCAGGGGCGATGCCGATGAAGGTATGTATCTTTTCCCCGGTGAAATGGCAATGTATAACGGGAAGGAAGATTGGATTTCCGTAGAAAAAAGCGAGTTTACCGTAAACGGTATTCCCGTACCGATTGCAATTTGCGGCGGTAAATGCGAAAGATTTAAAAGACCTCTTTCGTGCAGAATTTTTCCTCTCATGTTCTATGCTAAAAGGGGCGACGAAAAAATTCAAATTAAAATGGACCCCAGAGGCAGGTCGATGTGCCCTCTCGTAAGGGTTTTATCGGTGGATGACCTTGATGAGCAGTTCGTTCTTAATGTGACGGAAGCAGCGGATATGCTTTCGGAGTATAATGACATTATGGAATTTATATACGAGCAAAGTGAATTGGTCGATGAAATGCCCGACCTTGGTAATTTTGATATAGATACCATAATTGATGAGTTCAACTGGAACGGAATTGAAGATGAAAACCCCTGAAGCAAAAGCTTCAGGGGCAAATTTTTAAACTCTGCCTTTTACAAGGGTTATAGGAAGCGGCTCGGGTTTTTCGCAGGATGAAATAAGCTCGATTTCTCGCTTTTCGTTGTTGCTTCTGTGGATAGCTTCCATGATTTCAAGAACATGAAGTCCCAAACTGCCGCTTGCTCTGTTGTTGCTTCTTCCTTCAATAATGCAATTAGCCATATCGGAAAGTCCGATTCCTCGGCTGTTTTCGGAATAAACTCCCGTAAGAGGATATGAATTGAAGTCCTTGTCAAAGTATTGCTTAAGCTTAACTTCTCCGCCGAAGGTGTTCGGGTCGGGAACAATTATGCTCCCTCTTGTGCCGTAAACCTCAATTCTCGGCAAGGTGGAGCCCCATACATCAAAGGTGGTTATTATATTTCCTATCGCACCGTTTTCAAATCTCAGCAAACCGTTTACATGAGTAGGTACTTCAACTTCGATTTTTTGACCGAATTTCGGCGCACTTGTTATCGTTCGCTCGGGAAAGCTCTTTGATGTCATGCCCGAAACGCTCTTTACACTGCCGATCATGCTGACAAGCGCTGTGAGATAATACGGCCCCATGTCAAACATAGGTCCTCCTCCGATTTTATAATAAAACTCGGGAGAGGGATGCCAATGCTCATGACCGTGGCACATCATAAATGCGGTTGCGCCGATAACTTCGCCTATTAAGCCGTCATTAATTATTTTTATGCAGGTTTGTATTCCGCTTCCCAAAAAAGTGTCCGGAGCACATCCGATTAACAGATTTTTCTCCTTTGCAAGCTCAACCAGTTCCTTGCCGTTTTCAAAAGTTATGGAAAGAGGCTTCTCAACATAAACATGCTTGCCCGCATTGAGCGTCTTTTTGCATATTTCATAATGGAGCGGAGGCGTGGTAAGATTGAGTACAATCTCCACATTATCGTCCTCCAAGATTTCTTCAAGTGTCAAAATGTTGTCTACATGATATTCTTCCGATGCCTTTTTAACATTTTCTTCGATAAGGTCCGAAACCGCATAGACATTTATGTTTGTAAATACTTCCGTAAGATTTTTCAGGTAAGTTCCGCTTATATTTCCGCAGCCTACCACTGCAACATTTACTTTTTTCATAACCGCTCTCCTTTTATCTTGTTGCCCACAAAAAGCCACGGCGCATTAGCTCTTTGGCTTCCGGTATATCAAAAATTTGATATGTATGCCCAAGTGAGTTGTAATAAACTCTTCCCTTTCCCCACATTTTTGTAAATACCACAGGCATTTTAACTTCACCGTTGCTTGCGTGAGGTCCGTCGGCAATGGGGAAGGTTGTGGTAGCACAAACCTTTACCGCAGGGTCAACATGAATATAATACTGCTCGCTTGTTACGGAGAAATCATTGATTCCTTCCGTCAACTCGTTTTTTTCCGTAATGTTTACGGTATAAGTGATTTTGTCGTTCCCGGGGTGCGCAACCCATTGTGCACCGGTAAGAAACTGCCAGTTGGTATTTTCACGGAACGAGTCGCACATTCCTCCGTGACAGCCCGCCATGCCGGCACCGTTTTCGACTGCTTTTAAGATGTTATTGCATTGTGTTCCGCTGATTTCTCCCATTGTCCAGCACGGAACAAAAAGGTCAAAATCCTTGATGTTTTCATACTCGTCAAAAATATCAAGGCTGTCAACCACCGTAACCGAGAATCCTTTATCTTTTCGCAAACACCTCACTTGTCTCTTTCGGAGTATGCCCGTCATAGCCGCCTTGAAAAATAATTGCTTTTTTCATGATTTTCTCTCCATTCCAAAAATTTTATATTTAAATAATACCATAAACTTTTTTCAAAATAAAGAAAAATCCTCTTGATTTTATAGACAAAAATTGATATAATGCTGTAGGTGATTATATGATAACCTATGAAAACAAAACCGATGATATATACATGACAAAAATTAACGGCTTGACCTTTGTTCCGCATTTGCATCACAACATAGAGCTTATGATTTGCATTGACGGCAAGCTCGAAACCATGTGCGATTACAAGCAAATGATTTTGAAACCGGGAGATATGATGATTGCTTTTCCGAACAGGGTTCATTCCTATCGCAATATTTCAAAATGTACTTGCGTTATGTGTATTATCAATCATGATATTTTGCCTGCACTCGCCCCGTACTTCAAAAAACAAAGCAGTGATTGCTTCTATTTCGGCGGAACACAGCTGACCGACCTTGTATGCGCAATGCTTGACGAGTATGAGGGTGACAGAAACAAAGAAATACTGATAGGATATTTGTATGTAATTTTAGGGAAAGCATTCAAAAGCATGAGTTTTTGCGATAACAAAAACAGCATAGACAATATGACTTTTTCCAAAGTGCTGTTGTATATATCCGAAAATTACAAAAACGATATAACGCTGAAAGGCATTGCCCATAAATTCGGAATAAGTAATTGTCACCTTTCGAGATTGTTTTCGGAAAACTTAAATTGCGGGTTTTGCGATTACATTCATGAGCTGAGAATAAATTACGCAAAAATGCTGCTGCGTGAAAGCAAAATCACTATCGGGGATGTATCCTTTGAATGCGGTTTTTCAACTCAAAGGTCTTTTAACAGAGTTTTTAAAAAGCTTACCGGAGTTACCCCCGGGGAATACAGGATAAAAAAATAAGCCGCAAGGGCTTATTTTTTATTCTGTAATAAGAGGTGCGAGATTATCTCCCTTAAAGACAAAAAGTCTTGCATCCTTTGAGGATTTTATGGACACATCTTTTGATTCTTTTGCCGAAAGGCTCATTCTTTCGGCATATATTTTACCTTCCCCGAAAGAAATGCACAAAAGCGTCACTTGCGTTGTGCTTTTGTTTTCTGCCGTAAATGAATAAGTTGTTTCGCCTTTTTCGATGTTTCCGATTTCTATTCCGTATGTTTTGGAAACAATAATCGGTTCGGAAAAAGCGATTTCTCCAGAAATGCCAAGCTCATTTTTGGGCTCAACGGAGTATTTTATGTATTTTCCATCAAGCTCATCCGAAATATAAAGCTCTTTGCCGTAACAGCCTGCAAATTCAAAATCGCCTTCGGGGCTGTCGGAGCTATACCATTTTATTTCGCTTGCGGACTCATCGGATAATTCGCAATCATATATATATTCCGCAAAAACACTGCTTTTGGGAGCGGAAAAACCGCTTATTTCAAGCGAATTTGTTTTGGGCTTCGCGGTGCCTGTTATGATGTCTTTACATTTCGGACCTATTTTTGACATATCTGTATTTTTGAAACTCGGAACCTCTGCCAAAGCTTCATCCGTCAGTGCAAAATTGTCATTTTCATAATCCAAAAAAGCATCTTTTGATGTGGGAACATATGTGTTTACTTCAATACCGTTAGAGCCTCCTGCCAATGATGACGACGGCGAATATCTGTTGAAAACAACATTGCCTGTAAACCTGTTTGCATCGGAAGGAGCGTATTTCCTTGCTATTTCAACAAGCTTTTTTTCATCGGCGACAGCGTCGAGGGATGCGAGGTTTTCGTTGTAGAAATCAAGCGAGAACATATTGACATATTCTTCCCAAACGGTGTTTTTGTAATGCTCTTTCCATATGTCCGAAAAATATCCGCTTTCATTCAGTGTTTCCCACCATTTTGTATCGTGGTACACCGACTTACCGTAAGCTCTCAGCCAAAAACAAACCTGCTGATTTCTTTTGCCCTCGGAATCCCTGTATTTTTCGTTATTCTGAAACTGCGCAGGTGTGGGGCAGTCAACAAAGATATTATTTTCAACAACTGCCATGCTCCCTCCGTTTGCCTTAACGGTAAATCTGTTTCCGGGCTTTTCTCCTTCCTTTACGGGGGAATTGCTTCTTGCAAAAACATTTCCGTAAATATGCGGCCCGATTTCGCAGTCATCCCAGAAAATGCACTGACTCCAACCGCCGAAATAGCGTGAGCCGTTATCGTGAAAATAGTTGTTCCGAATTTCGTTACCGATGCACGCAGGGCCGGAAAGCCAGTATATCGCTCCCATATCGCCTGTCCACATTGTGGTGTGGTGAATATCGTTATATTCAATAATGTGGTCATTTCCGCTTAGGGTTATTACCTGATGATAGCTGTTATATATCTCGTTGTTTTTAACCGTATGGTTAAAGCCCGCCAGTCTTATTGCCGGAGAATAATTCTTTTTTAGGCTGTCCATACCGTTGAATACATTGTTTTCAATTATGTTTCCTCCGCCGGACAGCGTTTTTGTGTTGCCTCCCGATACCGAAACACCGCCTTGACAACCGTCATAAAAATAACAATTCTTAATAGTGTTATTGTTTCCCGAAAGTGAGTTCATCGAGGAAAAATGCATAAATCTGCATCCGTCTAAAACTATGCCCTCTGAATTTGAAATTCCGAAAACAGAGCTTCTGACATGGGTGAAGTCTATATTTTCAATTCTTATGTCGGTTGCAAAATAGGCATTTATCATACGGCTTTTTGACAGAGGTATCGTGATATTCTGAAATTTGGAATCATCATACGGATAGTAGTAAGCCTTCAAATTTTTTCTGTCAACAAAACATTCCCCCGGCATATCTATTTCCTCCGGGAGGTTAAAGAAGTAAAATTCATCCCTTGCCGATGGAACATATGTGCTTCTGCAAAGCGAAGCGTCAACCGAAAATGCGCATTTATCGGAATCAAAGTTTTTTATGGGCGAAAAGGCATCCGCCCAGGATATCCAATAGTGTCCTGCAATGTACAGATTGCTTATTGATTCGTTGCTCCAGGTTTTTGCCCGATTTGACACATCCTCATAAACAACCGAATATTGATTTGTTATTTCATCGAGCTCGGATGATGCAATCTTTATATCATTTTCCCGCTCGTTCGGCCAACGGGCATATGTAAGAGGAGTGCCGTTTACGATTATTCTTATTTGCGAATCGAAATTGCCATTGTTGTTACCGTGAACGAATGAGCCTATTTCGGGTATTTCGTCAACAATTCCGGAAAGGTCAATTTCCATAAGCTTTTTTCTTGCAGTTTTATCCTTGATTTTATTCAGAATTTCAAGGTTTTCGGCACGCTTTATCCTGTTTTTCTGTAAAATTGTTCCGCCGGTCAGCTCGCTCCTGCCTCCTGAATCCGATGTTATCAGCAGATTTTTGTCGGCAGAGGTCAGGTTAATCGGTTTGTCTATTTGAAATTTTTCATTTTTCAGAACTATGCTTATTTCGCCTTCAAAGCCGTTTGCTCTGTCCGTTCTTGAAGTTTCAATCGCTTTTTCGATTGTTTTAAAAGGCTGAGCACGACTGCCTCCGTTTTTGTCAGAGCCTTCGTTTGACACATAATACTCGGCATTTTCAAGATTTATATAATTAGTATCCGAATAAACAGGCTCTCCCTCTAAATTGTGAGAATCCTTGGGCGTAATTTTTGCTCTCAGATATTTTCCGTTAATCCATGCACAGGCAAAGCTATCTGTGTAATCTCTCCAAATCTTATTATCATCGGATACTTGCCACAAAAGCACGGAATTGTTTTCATATTTTCCTTTGTATGTATATGTAGCTTCAAGGCGTTCCCCCGTTTTTTGCGGCACAGAAACACGCAAATCCGAAACGAGTGGGGCATCATAACGATCCTCGATTGCAAAGGGCGTAACGGCGGTGAAAGCCTCGCCTTCCAGCGTGCCCGATTTTGGTATAACGGTGCATCTTATATAACTGCCGATATAGGCATCCGATATTGCAACGGCTGATTCGGTGCCGATTGTGTTCCAATTTTCCTTGTCGCTTGACTGCTCCCATAGATATTCTATGGCGGATATTTCATCACCGTCCGAATCCGTAGCGGAAATTTTAGCCGAAAGCGTTTCTCCTACTACAAATCCTCCCGTAAATTCAAACGATTCAATATACGGGGAATGGTCAAAATCGTCAATGTACATAATCGGGTCATCATAAAAATAATCGCAATCGGCGGCTGTTTTAAACCCGATAACATGTACCGGAAACGGCAAATAACGGTCTTCAAAAATCTTCACACCGTCAATATAAAGGGTTATCAATCCGTTTTCGGTAGCTATGTTTTCGCCGTAATTACCGTAGTTTTTCACACAAAGCGTAACCTGATGCCAGCCCTCGGTTCTCGGAACATCGGTTTGAAATGTCCCCGAGCTTGCTGTGCCGATATAACCGGAATCATCGCCCAGGGCTATACCGCCTTGCCCGTAGCCTTTTCTTGAGGAGGCTGAGTTTGTAACCATATAACAGCCGGACGAGGTGCTTAGAATCCCGGCACTTATCGCAACCAGATTTTTAGAGTCCTGAAAGTAAACGGAAGGCCCTGCTCCGTTTTTTCTTCCGTCATCGTAAAACCACGCTTCTCTTACGGATGACTTGTACCCGGGGGACTGATAAAGATCAAATCTTTTGAAGGAAATATCACAATCCTTGTATATTTCAAGGCTTGAATTTCCTGTATGCTTTTGATTTTCGGACAGCCTTGCAAAATATTCCCTGTCAGTGGAAACTGTGTATTTGTCGGCTTCAAAGCCGTGATTTATTAAGTATTTGCTTGATGAGTGCAAACATATACTTCCCGATTTTTCGCCGAGCCTTGCTGTGATAACGGAAAACCCTCCGTCACCGATTGCCGTGGCGGTTCCCGAAGAGCTAACGGTTATGAGCTGTGTATCCGAGCTTTCCCACGATAATTCATCGCCGTCAAGCTTTGAAAATGTGCCGTCACTCATAATTGCGTAAGCATTAAGCTTTCGGGATTGGCCGGGCGACAGCACTGAAGAATTATCCGACAGGCTTATAGATACGATGTCAGACGCAGTAGCGGTGTACGCAGGCATTGCCGATAATAATATAAGCAAAGCCACAAAAAAACTGAATTTCCTCATTAAAATCTCTCCTTTGAATACATTTTACCATATACCGCAAAATAAAACAATAAAAAAAGTCGGTGATTATTGCACAAAAATCACCGACTGAATTTGTTTAAATTGCTAAACGAGCTTTCTGCCCATAAGAACGCCCATAACCGATGCCATCATAAGTCCTCTTGTCCATCCCGAGGAATCCCCGAGGCAGTGAAGTCCTTCAACATTCGTGTTAAGGTCTTTATCCATTTTGATACGGTTGCTGTAGAATTTCAGCTCCGGAGAGTACAGAAGTGTTTCATTTGACGCAAATCCCGGAACAACAATATCAACAGCCTTTATAAAGTTTATGATGTTTGTCATTGCCCTGTAGGGCATAGCGGCAGTAATGTCGCCTGCAACAACATCGGGAAGGGTGGGCTTGACATTAGACTGGGAAAGCTCCTTTTGCCATGTGCGCTTACCGTCCAAAATATCGCCGAAACGCTGAACCATAATCTTTCCTTCACCAAGCATATTTGTGAGCTCGCCGATTTTTTGAGCATAAGCAATAGGCTCGTTGAAGGGCTCGCTGAAATTATGAGAGCAAAGTATAGCAAGATTGGTATTTTCCGATTTCAGTTCCTTATATGAATGACCGTTTACAACAGCCAAGTCATTATCATAGTTTTCCTGGCTTACAAATCCGCCGGGATTCTGACAGAATGTACGAACCTTGTTTTTATAAGGAGCGGGATAACCGATAAGTTTGGATTCGTAGAGAACATCGTTAACAGTTTCCATAATCTCGTTTCTTACTTCAACTCTTACGCCGATGTCAACAGTTCCCGGCTGATGCGCAATGTTGTGTTGAGCGCAGATTTTTTCAAGCCATTCCGCGCCTCGTCTGCCTGTCGCAACTATTGTGTTGCTGCCTTCGATTTTGAGCTCCTCTTTTCCGTTGGTAACAAAAACTCCGCGGCATTTTGCGCCGTCCAAAATTATGTTTGTGCATTCATAGCCGAACAGAATTTCAACGCCGTGCTCGATCAGATATTTTTCAATGGCGAGGTACAAGCCCTGTGCTTTTTCGGTTCCGAGATGGCGTATGGGGCAGTCTACAAGCTTAAGACCAGCCGCAATCGCTTTTTTACGGATTTTTTTAACCTCATCGGCGTTGCTTACTCCTTCAATTTTTGTGTCCGCTCCAAAGTCAAGATAAATCTTATCCGTATAATCTATGGTCTGCTGTGCAAGGTCTTCTCCGATGAGTGAGGGCAAATCCCCGCCGACCTCGTAGCTCAGCGAAAGCTTGCCGTCCGAAAACGCACCGGCACCGGAAAAACCGGTTGTGATATGACAGTAAGGCTTGCAATTCATGCACTTTTTTGTCTTTGATTTAGGGCAGTGACGGTTTTCGACAGACTGACCTTTTTCTATAATTATTATGCTTTTTTTGCTTCCTTTTTTAATCATTTCAAGCGCTGTGAAAATACCGGCAGGCCCTGCTCCGACGATAATTACATCTTTTTTCATTTAATCATTCCCATCATTTGTTTTGCTTGACACAAGTAATTATAACACATAATTTTATAAAAAGCAACCATAAATAATGCAAAGCAAAGTTAAAAATGATATTTGCGTTTGAGTAGCAGTGCGTGAGAAAATGCGTAAAAAGAAATCGTTAAGAATCCAATCGACGGTATAATTGACCTGTTTGCTGTATCTTTTACATATCTTTTTGTTTTTTAATGGTATTAAAAATGTAATTAAAAGGTAATTGAAAGGTATTGAAAAATGACTGAAATTGTGGTATAATATGTGGTATAATAGTTTAATGGATGAAATAATTTGCAGCATTAACTTTTTGTTTGGTCATTCAGTAAAAAGAATCGTGGAATTTAATATATAACAGCGTCAAGGCGGGTGATAGAAATTGAAAATGTATTGTATTTCGGAAACATCAGCAGAACAGCTTCCAATATTGTTTAATTCTTATTCAAACGATGAAGAAGACCATATTCATGATTATATTGAGCTGATTTATATTTTTTCCGGCAGCGGAAAGCATTGCATCAACGGAAAGACATATCCTATAAAAAAAGGCTGTATTCTATATGTGGACTACGGTCAGGTTCACAGCTTTTCCGTTTCCGAAAATATGTCATATGTCAATTTTTTGATCAGACCCGAGTATTTTTCCGATAAGCTAAAGGATGAACAAAAAATTGACAGTGTGTTCAAATGGCTGGGATTGGACAATTTAGCCGCAGCGGCGCAAACACAAATGGCATTTTTTGATTCCAAGGCTTGCTCGGATATTGAGCATCTGATTATCAAAATATTGGAAGAGAACAGCGAACGCAAATGCGGATTTGAAACCGTAATTAAAGCCGGCATCACGGATATATTGGTATATATGCTCAGAAACACCGTTACTGCCGATTATCTTGAAACACAAATTGAGCCAACATCCGATATAAAGAAAGTTGTGGAATATCTGGATAATCACAGCAATGAAAAAATTACGCTGAAAAACCTCAGTGAAATGTGTAACTATTCTCAGGATTACTTGAGTAAGCTGATGAAGGTGAATTTCGGAGCAGGTTTTTCCGAATACCTTCTGAAAAAAAGAATCAGTAACGCTGTTTACTTGCTTATGACGACGAATAATTCAATATCTGAAATCAGTCAGAATGTAGGCTTTACAAACAAGACGCATTTTTACAAAATGTTTGAAAAATACCTCGGTATTAAGCCTTCGTTTATAAGAGAATACACCCGAAAAGGTCAAAATAGGGTACAGTTCAAAATTATTGATGTATAAAAAACGATTGAGAGCCTCCGAAAAGTATTGCTTTTCGGAGGCTCTTTAGCGTTAAGCTGATTTTTTAAGTTATTGGAATATGTTTATTTCTGCTTGTTCTGTTCGCTTTTCTGATTTTGCTGATTGTTCTGCTGATTGTTCTGATTACTCTGGTTGTTTTGGTTATTCTGATTGTTCTGGTTTTTCTGATTCTTCACGAATACCACTCCTTTCAAAGAGTAGCATTTCCTTTTTCTGAAAAATTATTCAAAAATTATTTTGAATTTCTGCTTTTTGCCCTAAGGCCTGCGTCAAGAATCTTTTTCCTCATTCTTAGGTTGTTTGGCGTAACCTCCAGAAGCTCGTCATCCGCTATGAACTCAAGGCACTGTTCCAGGCTCAGCTGACGGGGCGGAGTAAGCTTTAAAGCATCGTCCGAGCCTGCGGCACGGGTGTTTGTAACATGCTTTTTCTTGCAAACATTAACCGCCATATCTTCAACTCGGCTGTTTTCTCCGACAATCATGCCCTCATAAACCTTTGTGCCGGGGGTAATAAAGAGGGTTCCGCGTTCCTGAGCGTTAAACAGCCCGTAGGTGACCGCTTCGCCGTCCTCAAATGCGATAAGCGAACCCCTTTGTCTTCCTGAGATTTCGCCCTTCATGGGTTCGTAGCACTCAAAAAGGCTGTTCATTACGGCATTGCCTTTTGTGTCGGTTAAGAGCTGGCTTCTGAAGCCTATAAGCCCTCTTGAAGGGATAAGAAATTCCAACCTTGTAAAGCCCTGCGCCGTAGGAGTCATATTTGTGAGCTCGCCCTTTCTCAGTGCAATCCCCTCCATAACGGTGCCGGTATATTCATCCGGAACATCAATAACAAGCCTTTCGATAGGCTCGCACAGCTTTCCGTCAATTTCACGGGTGATAACAAGAGGCTTTGAAACCTGGAACTCATACCCTTGTCTTCTCATATTTTCGATAAGTACCGAAAGATGAAGCTCGCCTCTGCCGGAAACTGTGAATTTATCGGGAGAATCGGTTTCTTCAACCTTAAGACTTATGTTTGATTCAAGCTCTTTAAATAGCCTGTCCCTGAGATGACGGGAGGTGACATATGTTCCGTCCTGTCCTGCAAAGGGACTGTCATTTACTGAGAATGTCATGGAAAGCACCGGCTTATCTATTTCAACGAAGGGAAGCGCATCCAGGTGGTTTGAATCGCATATTGTTTCGCCGATGTTTATTTCCGGAATTCCCGAAATTGCAATGAGCTCGCCTGCGCCCTCCTCAACGGAAGGTATTCTTTTAAGACCCTCATACACATAAAGCGAGGACGCTTTTGTCTGCGTGCTTGAGCCGTCTTCGTGAATAACCGAAAGGGGCATCCCTGCTTTTATTGTTCCTCGTTCAATCTTTCCTATTGCAATTCTGCCGGTATATTCATCAAAATCTATGTTTGAAACAAGCATCTGGAACGGGCCGCTTCTGTCACCCTTAGGGCTTGAAATGTGATTTACAATAAGCTCAAAAAGAGGCTGCAGGTCTTTTGCATTCGGGTCCTCCGGGGAAAGAGACGCCCATCCGTCACGCCCCGATGTGAATATAACGGGGGAATCAAACTGCTCCTCGCTCGCTCCTAAATCCATAAGAAGCTCCAGCACCTCGTCAACAACCTCATAAGGTCTTGCGTTCGGTCTGTCAACCTTGTTTACCACAATTATCGGCTTAAGGTTAAGCGCAAGAGCCTTTTTAAGAACAAATCTTGTTTGCGGCATACAGCCCTCAAACGCATCCACAAGCAGAAGCACTCCGTCAACAAGCTCAAGGCTTCTTTCGACCTCTCCGCCGAAATCAGCGTGACCGGGTGTGTCAACCACATTGATTTTTATATCTTTATAGTAAAGAGAAGTATTCTTTGCAAGTATGGTGATTCCTCTTTCTCTTTCAAGGTCATTTGAGTCCATGACTCTTTCCGCAACCTGTTCATTTTCACGGAATGTTCCGCTTTGCTTAAGCATCGCATCAACCAAGGTTGTTTTTCCGTGGTCAACATGCGCGATGATTGCTATATTCCTTATTTTATCTTGAGAAACCATTAATTATCTCTTCCTTTCCAAAATAGCTTAATTACTTATTTTATCACAAATTTATTCAAATTACAACATAGTTTTTCTTTCTTTTGAAATTTTGTCAAAAATAACAGAGTAATAGGGTACGGAGCTTTTGTTTTTAGATATATAATACCTCTTTTTAAGCCTGAGCGTAAGGCGTATTCAATATAAAACGAATCGGCTTCGTTATCAAAGAAGCCGATTCGTAAAATATACTTTATATTACCTATGTGGCTTTATGCAACAGGCACTGTTATTACCACCGCACTTGCGGTATATGTACCGTCAAGCTGAGGCGTTCCCGTAACGATTACATAAGAGCCTTCCTTCATCTTTCCGAGTGAGGAGTATGTGGTATCCGAGCTGTCTATATACTTTGTTCCGCCATTTTTCTTAACAAATACCTTTATTGTTTCGGTTTCGCCTGTTGTTGCGTTTTGGCAGGAAAGGTTGAAATAGTTAAAATCAACATTTACCAGTTCAACGGTTCCCATAATCGTCTGAGAAGCAACCGTTGTAATCGAATCAATGGATTTTATGGTGTTGCTTTCAAGGTATGCCGTAACATACGAGCCGATTCTGAGGTCATAAATAGTTCCGCTTACCTTATCGAGCGTAATTTCAACATCGTTCGCAACAGCGTACTGATTGGATTCGCCGTCCGCTCTTAAAACAATATACGGACTTGCGCTGATGTGAATTTCTTCAATCGTACCTGTTATTTCGCCGTTTGAGCTTGTAACCTTTATTTGCTTTACAATATCGTTTTCCAGTGTGATCGCAAGACCGTCACCCAAAAGAATGTCGCGAAGCTCGGAAGTTCTGCTGCCGTTTCTTGCAACGGAAACATTGGGGCTGACCGTCTTTGTCATCGTTTCTCCGGATTTGGTTGTAAATGTTATCGTGGTATAAGGCTCATAAGAAAGAGAAACAAATTCAGCTCCGCTTATAACCTCGCTTCTGTTTGCGATAACAACGGTTTTTCCGAGACCGTCCTCCATATCTATTGAAACGGTATCTCCCTTGGTTATGGAATTAATGGACGCATTTTTGCCGAGATATGTAATAACCGCACCGGAATTAAGTGTTATTGTTTCGTTTTCCTTTTTTCCGAAGGGCAGAAGAGTAATCTTATTTTTGTCGCCCGATGCAATCGTAACCACCGTACCGGTTATTGTTTCCTCAAATTTCGGAGAAACCGCATCAACATATTTAACACTGTCGCCGAATTTTGTAACTATCGTGTAGCCGTTAAGCGGTAAATCTGCCATTTTTGTTTCTTCTCCGTCCGCCATAACACGGGCATTTGCCGCCGGAGTATTGAAAACAGCTCTGTCGTCACCCAGCATAAGAGTGAGAGATGAGCTTTCGTATGACACAAAGTTTCCGCAGATAAAGGAAATATCCAGATCCTTTATTATACGATAAAGCATAGCTGCCATTTGCGCTCTTGAAACGAGTGTTTCGGGCTCAAAGGTGGTTTCCGTCATGCCGACCATGTAACCCTTATCGTTTACGTATTTAACATATTTTCTTGCAGTCGAAGGAATTTTCGGCGTATCGGTGTATTTAAGAGTAGCCGCACCGCTTGCCTTAACTTCCGCCTCGGCACCGGCAACCTTGGTAAGAAGAATTGCCGCTTCGTATCTTGTAAGCACTTCGTTTGCGTTTACGAGGTAATCGTCAAGCTCGTCCTCGGAGATTATACCGTAGTACATGAGAAACGCAACCTCGGATGAATTGCTTGTGCCGTAGCGCGCAAGAACATCTTCGTATTTTTCCTCCGCAACCTTGATGACAGGTGCCATGTCGTCATTGTTATATCCGATAATTCTTGACATGAGAAGGAGCGATTGCAGCTTGGTAACTCCGTCCGCAGGGCCGAAATTACCGTCTGTGTAGCCGGCTATTATTCCTTCTGATGTCATTTCGTTGATTTCATCTCTTGCCCAATCCCATTTTTCGTCCTGAAGATCGGGAAAGCTTGCAAATGCAGTAACGGAAACTGCCGCAACAATAGTAAATGTAAGTATCAGCGCAATTAATTTTTTCATTAAATGATCCTCCTTTGAGAAATTACAACTCAATTATATCATATATTTTACGGAATTTCATTACAGTAACATAATTTTAACAGAATATTAACCGTATTAAAATTATTTCGTCTAATTTATAAACCGAAATCGCATTATTTTTAAGATTGTTACAGTTATTTGGAAAAAAATAACGAATTTTATTAAAAATTCCAAAAAATTCTTGACATTTAATGTAAAATATGATATTATTTATAAAAAATATGCAGGAGGAGTGAATATGGCTTTTGACTTAGTCGATTACAAGGCCGAATACACAAAAACACATTATGACATTATTAAGGCTGAATTACCGAAAGGGTATAAAGATAAGCTCAAAAAGCTTGCCTCAGAAAACGGTATGAGTATGGCGGCGTATATAAGATGCCTTATTGACGAAAAATACATTGATTAGCCTCGGCTCTTTTCAGCCGGGGCTTTTTTGCAAATAAATATCCGAAAACTAATAAAAAATACCTTTTTTATTATTGACATGGGAATTTAAGTAATATATAATAATTACAATAAAAATGGTTGGAGGATATTCCGATGAAAAAGTGTTTTGATAAATGGACGCCGCTTAATACTGTGGTTTCCGACGGCTGTGCAGAATTTGAGGTTTGGGGAAGAAAGTATAAATTTGAAAACTCCTTTTTGCCCACTTCAATAACCTCTTTGGGAACGGAGCTTTTGGAGTCTCCCGTTAAAATGACTGCTCTTTTCGGAAGAAAGCCCGGGGAGTGGCATGATTTTCACTATCTTCTCATTGAAAAAAATGACGAAAGAGCGGTTGTTGTCATTTCCGCAGAATGTGAAAATATTCTTGTGAATGCGACCGTTACCGCAGAATTTGACGGCTTTATAAAAATGGATCTCAGAATTTGCTCGGAATGGCAGTTCGCCAAGGACGGAAGAAGCAAGGCGGAAATGGACGGGCTTTACATGGATATTCCGCTGAATCCCGATGTTGCAAAGCTTTTCCATTATTGGCCGAATGACCGTCAGAGCATTATCCCCGCTCCCGATGTAATGAACAGCGGAGAAATGGCTGATATTGAGCTTCCCTTCAAGCCCTACATATGGTCGGGAAACGAACAGGTGGGACTCGGATTTTTTGCAGGCGAGTCTGACAAAAACTTCAGGTGCGGAGATGACTGCATAAAAATAACCGGAAATAACATGAGAATTAATTTCCTCAACGCAATGCATCAGAACTGGTGGAACAGAAAGGATTTGTGGGTTGATACATTGAAGCCGATTACATACACATTCGGTTTCCACGCAACACCTGTTAAGCAATTTGAGTATGACGAGGAAAATTATAAGAGATTTCATCTTTACTATGTCAGAACTCACAATATATATGATACCGATGTTGCCGAGCGTGCAAAAGCTGCGGGCGTAAAGTGGCTTATTCTTCATGAGGATTGGACGGTAATACAAAATTACGGACTTGCAGAGGACGAAGAAAAATTCAAGGCATTTGTGAAGAAGTGTCATAACTTAGGCATGAAGGTAATGCTTTATTTCGGGTACGAATATTCTACAATGACGCCCGATTTCAACGAAAAATGCGAAGATTATCTCATAAAGAATCTGAACGGTAATTTTACGGGAGGCTGGCAGAGAAAGCCTTCTCAGAGAGCGTATATGGCTTGCTACCGCGGCGGTTATTCCCCGGTTTTTCTTGAGAGAGTCAAGTATGTTATGGATGTTTACGGAGCGGACGGTATTTATACCGACGGAACCTATGTTCCGTGGGAATGCGCAAATGAGGGGCATGGCTGCGGCTACCGTGATGAGCAGGGCGTGCTTCATCCTTCATATCCCGTGCTTCCTGTGAGAGAGCATGTTAAAAAGCTCTACGAAATTGTTCACGAAAGAGGCGGAGTGGTTGATACTCACCAAAGCTCTTGCAGCATAATGCCTACGCTTTCGTTCTGCGATTCGTATTATGACGGCGAAAACATTCAGGGTCAGCTTACAAACGATAATCTTGAATTTCTTAACCTTGCGGCATTTCGTGCCGAATACATGGGAATAAACTACGGAATCCCGGCAAACTTTATTCCCCTGACAGAGCCCCACCGTACTATCGAAACGTTGGAAAGCTTAACGCTTCTTCACAATGTACATACAAGAGCAAATAAGTTTGAAACGCTTGAATATTCATCGTATGTTTGGAAGATTTTCGATAAGCTGGGGCTGGAAAAAGCCACATGGCATCCGTATTGGGACAATCCCAATTCCGATATTGTCGAGGACGGTGCGTACACATCGTCATATGATACAGAGAACGGAACCGTTATTTATGCGGTTGACTTTAAGGGAGGAAGAACAATCAGTCTTAAGGCTCATAAGGCTTCCACTCTTACCGACATGGACGGAAAGGTTTACGAAAAAACGGACGGAGTATTTAAGATTGACCTCGGAAAGAACAAGCCTAACTATTTTACGGTAAAATAAGCCGTAACGATAATATTTAACGAATAAAGGGCTGCGGCAAAACGATTTAAAAAAATCGTTTTGCCGCAGCCTCGTTGCTTTTACTTGAAAATTTCATCATAGTCAACGCCTAAAATTTCTTTAATGAGCTTTATTTCGTCCGGATAAATATGTCTTTGTCCTACTTCTATTTTAGCAACGGCACTTCTTGTAATATCACAGCCGCCAAGCTGCATTTTTGCGGAGAGCTGCTCTTGCGTGTACCCTTTGATTATTCGCAGACTTCGTATGTTCTCTCCCATTTTCTTTTCATATTCGATATTCATTATTATCACCTTTGCACCTATATAAGTGTATTTTTCTTGATTATATAATAAATATGTACTATAATTGTTCTTATATAAGTGCAAAGGAGACGCGTATATGGATTTTGTTACGGTTTATAGGAATATAAAAAGTTACATTGAAAGGCTGACATCAAAAAAAGGTATTACAGATGTCAGCGGCGTGGCTTTAACTCCGGGAAATTGCGGAAGGGATTGTCTCGGCAACGGGGAACACTATGACAGAAAAAAACGATTGATCGAGTGTTGCTGCAATGAATGCGATTTTTCATTGTGCTGTTTGGAATCGCATGATAATAAGGAGTGTTTATCCTGCAAAATAAGAGAATGTCCACGTGCCAAAAAGAAATAATCGGCAGACATACACGCTTTAGTTTTCAATGTTTTTGCGTAAAATTTTAAAAATTGCTTGATATATAAGTATTTTTATGCTAAAATTAAAGAATAGAGTATTTTTTGTACCAAGAGGTGGCAGAAATGTTTGAAAATGCAAAATGGATTACCGCTCCCGAGGCTACGGGAGGATTCTACGGAGCAGAGAACGGAAGTTTTCTTTTGACAAAGCAAATCAATGTGCCGACAAAATTTGTTAAGGCGGTTCTAAATATATCAATGCTCGGCTACGGCGAGGTTACCGTAAACGGTAAAAAAATCACCGACGAGGTGCTTTCAACCCCGTTTACAAAGTTTGATTCCACGGTGCTTTACAACGTCTACGATGTTACCGATATTTTAGACAATAAAAATATGCTCGGCGTGTTCATCGGCAACGGCTTATATAACGACAATGCTTCAACATGGCATTTTGAAAAGGCTACATGGCGGCATCATCCGAAGATGATAGCTCAGCTTGATATTACGCTTGAAAGCGGCGCTGTCATGACGGTAGTATCCGACACTTCCTGGAAGGGACATTTGGGCCCTTGTATTTACAATCATTCAAGAGAGGGTGAAACTTATGATGCCCGTCTTGAAATAAAGGGGTGGGACACCTGCGACTGTGATTTTTCAGAATGGAAAAACGCTGTTATTTGTGCTTCTCCGGGCGGAGTGCTAAGACCTGTAAAGATGCCTCCGGCAAGGGTTATCAAAACCGTTAAGCCGGTTTCTGTCAAGGACGGTCTGTACGATTTCGGAGAAGGCATTTCGGGCTGGGTAAGAATTACCGCAAGCGGTGATGCCGGAACAACTATAAAATGCGAGTATTTCGATACTGTTTTCGAGGACGGCACTCCCGATCCGAGAATGAATGTGTTTCTTGAGAGAACAGGCTCACAGCATATTAATTACGATGAATATATCATGAAGGGCGAAGGCGTGGAAACATATGCTCCCAAGTTCTGTTACCACGGATTCAGATATGTAAGGGTAAGCGGAGCACCCGAAAGCTTTGAAATCGTTGCCGAGGTTGTACATACCGACCTTGAAACCATAGGCTCGTTTGAATGCTCGGACGAAATGCTTAACAAAATCCACGATGCAAGCGTTCGTTCAACCCTGACCAATTATCTGAGCGTTCCCACCGATTGCCCCCACAGGGAGCAGAACGGCTGGACAGGCGATGCGTTTCTTTCCTGTCAGCAGGCTCTTCTTAATTTTGATATTACATCTTCATATGAAAAATGGATGGGAGATTTTCAGGATGCTCAAAGACCGAGCGGTCAGCTTCCCGGAATTATTCCGACTTCCGCATGGGGCTATAACTGGGGTAACGGACCTGCGTGGGACGGTGCTATGTTCGGTATTCCGTGGTATGTTTATCAGAATACGGGAAATACGGGGCTCATATATAAAATGTGGGATAATATGAAGCTTTATATGGATTATATTTATTCCATGTCGGAAAACTATATTGTCGACTACGGTCTTGGGGATTGGCTTCGCCCGAAGGACACTTTTTATTGCCCATCGGCGGTTACGGGCACCGCTCTTTATTACTTCTTTGCATGCGTTATGGCAAAATGCGCAAAAATAGTAGGGGAAGATCCGACGGAGTATGAAGCGCTTGCAATCAATGTTAAAAACGCATTCCGGGAAAAGTTCTTCGGTGACGAGGAGCTTGAAAAGAATCAGACATACCTTGCCTGCATTATATATCAGGGGCTTTGTGAAGAGCAGGAGCTCCCGAAGTATTCAAAAATGCTCAATGACGCAATAGTTTCTGCGGATTATCATACAACGGCGGGAATACTCGGTATAAAATACGTTTTCTCGGCACTGTCCGAAAACGGATACGGAGAAACTCTTTATAAAATGGTTACAAATCCAACTTATCCAAGCTATGCCCATTGGATTAATAAGGGATATAACACGCTTTTAGAGGATTGGGAGGGCGAATGCTCCTGCAATCATCATATGTTCAGCGAGGCTGACCATTGGTTTTACAGACATCTTGCCGGTATTCATCTTGATGAAAACGGGCTTGTTATCAAGCCGCTGTTCATAGTGGATTGGGTTAAGGCAAAGCACAGAAATATCGAGGTAAGCTGGGATAAAAACGAGGTTCGGGTTTTCACCCCGATTGAGGCAAAGCTCGATATGGACGGAAAAATTTATGACCTTAAGGTCGGTGAAAATATAATTAAGCGTAATTAGGAGGAATTAATTATGAAGGTTCTGGCATTTGATTTCGGCGCATCCAACGGGCGCGCAATAGTGGGAGAATATGACGGCACACAGCTTAAAATGGAAGTTGTTCACCGTTTCCCAAACAGCCCGGACGAGAGAAACGGAGGGCTCTATTGGAATTTCGGAAGACTGTTCGGAGAGGTTAAGGAAGCTCTCAAAAAATGCGGTAAGGTTGATGCAATCGGCGTTGATACATGGGGCGTTGACTTTGGTCTTATAGATGAGGAAGGAAAGCTGATTTGCGATCCGAGAAACTATCGTGACGAATATTCAAAGCCTATGGTTTCCGTTGCGGCAGAAAGGGTGGGAAAAAGCACTCTTTACAAAAAAACGGGAATACAGACAATGAACTTCAACACTCTCTTTCAGCTTCTTGCAGTTAACGAGAACGATCCCGAGCTTATGGCAAAGGCGGACAAGTTTCTCTTTATGCCCGACCTCTTTAACTATATGCTGACAGGGGAAATGGCGGCTGAATACACAATAGCGTCCACTTCCGAAATGGTGAATGCAGAGGCACGGGATTGGGATTTTGAAATAATAGAAAAAGCAGGTCTTAGGAAGGATTTGTTCCTTCCTATCAAAAAGACGGGTGAAATTGTCGGCACGCTGAAGCCTGAGTTCGGGCTTGGTGCGGTTCCGGTTATTGCGGTCGGTTCTCACGATACCGCAAGCGCGGTTGCGGCAGTTCCGTTTGAAAACTATGAGTCCGAAGCTTATATAAGCAGCGGAACATGGTCACTTATGGGACTTGAACTCGATCATCCCGTGCTTACAGAAGCCTCCGAAAAGTTTGATGTTACAAACGAAGGCGGAGTCGGCGGCAAGATAAGATACCTTAAAAATATTATGGGACTTTGGCTTGTTCAGCAGTGTAAAGGTCAGTGGGAAAAAGAGGGCGAGGAGCTTTCATATGACGATATTACACAGCTTGCCTTAAATGCGGCGCCGCATATTGCTTTCATTGACCCGGACAACGATATGTTTACCGCTCCCGGGGATATGCCTTCAAGAATTAAGGAATTCTGCGAAAAAACAGGTCAGACGGTTCCCAACACAAAGGGCGAAATAATTCGTGTTGCACTGGAAAGTCTTGCATTTAAGTATAAAAACACCTTGGAAGCGCTTGAAGAAATAACAGACAGAAAGATTGATACAATCCATATTATCGGCGGCGGTTCGCAAAATGAGCTTTTGTGCCGTTTTGCGGCTTCGGCTTCGGGAAGATGCGTTACCGCAGGCCCTGTAGAGGCAACAGCAATCGGTAATATGATGGTTCAGCTTATGGCTCTCGGCGAGATTAAATCACTTTCGGATGCGAGAGAAGCCGTTAAGGCTTGCACTCCGGTTAAAACATTCAGACCCGAAGAGGATTGGACGGAGATTTATCCTCGCTTTTTGGAGATTTTGGGTAAATAATAATGGGTGTATGTTTTATTGTCGGCGCCGGTGATTTTTGCGAAAAGTCGCTTGATGTAAAAAAAGGTGACATCGTAATTGCGGCGGACGGCGGTTATAAATATCTTGAGGCAATCGGCATAAAGCCGGATATATATATGGGTGATTTTGATTCTGCTCCAAAGCCCGAAACCGATACGGATATTGAGGTTTTCAAGTGCGAAAAGGATGATACTGATACCATTTTGGCAGTAAAGCACGCCCTTTTGCTTGGCTTTAAGGATTTTAAAATATTCGGGGGCTGCGGCGGCAGGGAAGACCACACATTTGCAAATATTCAGACTCTTTCGTATATTGTTTCAAACGGCGGAAAAGCTCAGCTTTTCGGGAAAAACGAGGTTTATACGGTGATTGATTCTTTCATTTCCTTCGAGAAGGAAATGACGGGGAAAATATCGGTTTTCTCACTTTCCGACATATCGGAGGGCGTGAGCATAAAGGGGCTTAAATACGGGCTTGAAAACGCTGAGCTGACAAACCGGTTCCCCCTTGGGGTGAGCAATGAGTTTTGCGGAAAGCCTTCGGAAATCACAGTAAAGAGCGGATTGCTTCTGATTATTTACGGTAGGAATTAAACTTGAAAGGATTGATACGATGCAGGTATATGAAGAATTAAAAGCGAGAGGGCTTATCGCTCAGGTTACGGATGAGGAGGAAATCCGTGAGCTGGTGAACAGCGGAAAGGCGGTATTTTACATCGGCTTCGACCCGACTGCTGACAGTCTTCATGTAGGACATTTCATGGCACTTTGCCTTATGAAAAGACTTCAGATGGCAGGCAACAAGCCT